>CAZHZP010000001.1:0-41945 GCA_964537165.1 uncultured Roseivirgaceae bacterium
CGATCCAGTCGGTATAGTGGGCGATGGCATTGACATTTTTCAGCGAAAGCAAGGGGCCTTCAAAGGTCGCCATACCATAGGCGGTAACCGCTACCAGCATAAACTTCAGGATAGGATCCACACGGACTTTGTCCCAGGCACCCCGCAGGGTAAGCAAGCCGTTGATCATACCTGCCCAAGAAGGCGCCAACAGCATCACAGAAAAAGCCGTACCTAATACCTGTGCCCATTCAGGCAAGGCGGTGTACAACAAGTGGTGGGGGCCCGCCCAGATGTAGATAAAGATCAGGGCCCAGAAATGCACGATAGACAGCTTGTAGGAATAAACAGGTCTATTGGCGGCTTTGGGAAGAAAGTAATACATCAGTCCCAGATAGGGAGTGGTCAAAAAGAAAGCCACTGCATTGTGTCCGTACCACCATTGCACCAAGGCATCCTGCACACCTGCATAGGCAGAGTAACTTTTCATAAAAGAAACAGGCAATGCCAGAGAGTTGAAGATATGCAGTACGGCTACGGTTACAAAAGAGGCGAGGTAAAACCAAATGGCCACATACATATGGCGCTCTCTCCTATGGAGCAAAGTCCCAATCATATTGGCGCCAAAGGCAACCCAAACCAACGTCAACAGAATGTCAATCGGCCACTCAAGTTCCGCATACTCCTTGGAAGAAGTAAAACCTAACAACAGGGTGATGACCGCAAGAACGATCACAGATTGCCAGCCCCAAAAATGGAACCAGCTCAGTCTTTTGTTCCACATAGGCGCTTTCAGCAGCCTCGGCATGGAATAGTAGATCCCGGCAAAAATGGCGTTGCCCACAAACGCGAAAATCACCGCATTGGTATGTAAGGGCCTTATTCTACCGAAAGTAGTATAGGGGTTGTTAAAATTGGCTTCGGGCAGGAATAGCTGAATAGCGGCTAACAGCCCGATAAGCATTCCGGTGAGCCCCCAGACAATAGTGGCCACTCCGAAGTACTTTACGATCTTATTGTCGTAACTGAACTTTTCCAGTGTTGCTCCAGATGTTAATTCTGACATTTTACTTAGATTTAGTAGACGTTGTTTTATTCTTTGGTGATTTGGTTTTCTGATCAAATAAAATCCTCACGGAAGGCGTGTAGTTATCATCATATTGCCCGCTCTTCATTGCCCTGAAAAACAGGAACAAAAAGCCGACAGCCAAAACCAAACTTATCCCGATGAGGAGAAATATTATTTCCATGTTGTTACGTTTTCGTCAATCCTTTTTTATAAGCCATGTAATTGGTCGTAAGGGTGGTGAAAAGAATTACAGATATGCTGCTGGCCGGCATGATTACCGCACAAAACACCGGACTTAACAGACCCTGTACAGCAAACGTGATCCCCACCACATTATAGGCAAAGCTTAACCCGAAACTCGCCATGATGATCTTTCGGCTGGTTTTGGCGAAAGCAAGGAAGGCCGGAATTTTGCCAAACACCTCCGCATCCATGATGGCATCACTCGCCGGAGAGAAATTGGTGATCCTGTCCGTCACCGCTATCCCTACATGGCTCTCCTTCAAAGCACCCGCATCATTCAACCCGTCGCCCAGCATAAGGGTGGTCGCTCCTTTTTGATTCAGCCTTTTTACATAGTTGAGCTTATCTTCGGGCCCTTGCTTAAATTTCATTTTGGCCTCATGGCCCAACACCTTTTGAAGGTTCTCTCTTTCATGGGAGTGGTCTCCGGAGAGCAGGTGGATGGATCTGTCTTGGCCAAGTCGCGAAACCACCTCTTCAACCTCCTTCCGCAGACCACTTTCAATAAAGAAATAGCCGAGCTGTTGTCCTTCTACCGTCAGATACACGTGGTTTCCCCCCTTTCTTCCTGAACCAGCACTTGCACCGGTGAAATCCCTCGAACCTAACAGAAACTCCTGGCCTTTGTACACGGCGCGGAGACCGCTGCCGGAAATTTCCTCCACGTGTCCCAAAATGGCTCCCTTTTCACCCTCCAGCCAGCTATTGATCCGGTTGCTCAACGGGTGGGTAGAATGGCTGACGATGGCTTTGATGATCTGACGGGTTTCAAGGGACAGCACTTCTCCGACAAATTCCACCGATGCATTGGCAGGAGCGGTGAGGGTGCCGGTCTTGTCGAAAATCACGGTATCGACCATAGCCATTTTTTCGATAACCGCTGCGTTTTTGAGGTACAGTTTGCTTTTGCCGAACGCCCTCAGCGTATTGCCTAAAGTAAAAGGCGTGGACATGGCCAAGGCGCAGGGACAGGCAATGATCAGTACCGAGGTAAAAGCTTTCAGGCCAACAGACATATCCGTAAAGCTCCAGACAGCCAGCGAGGTAAACGCGATCAACAAAACGATGAGGGTAAACCACCTACTCGTTTTGGTGGCCAAAGACTCCAAAGAATGAACTTTCTCCTTCTCAAAGGACTGATTGTTCCAAAGCCCGGTCAGATATCCCTGCGATGGGACTTTTTGCACCGCCAGGGCTATTGATCCCCCTTTTTGTCTTCCCCCCGCATAGATCAACTGGCCTTTTCTTTTGGCCACCGGAACCTCTTCCCCGGTCACAAAACTATAATCGATGTGGGCCGCACCCTGCACCAACAGGCTGTCAGAAGGTATCAGCTCATTGTTCCTAACCCTGATCAGATCCCCGACTTTGAGCCTGGCCAGAGGGATTACTTCCTCGGTATCCTGTACCAACCGGGTAACTGCCATGGGGAAATAAGATCTGTAATCTCTGTCAAATGAGAGGGTATCGTAGGTCTTCTGCTGGTAAATCCTCCCGATCAGTAGGAAAAAGAGCAATCCGCCCAATGTGTCCATATAGCCCGCCTCCCCTATGAAAATAATGAGGTAGAGGGAATAAAAGAACAAAGCAAAAATCCCCAGAACAATGGGCACATCCATGTTGACGGTTTTACTCTTCAGTGCCAGCCAGGCGGATTTATAGTAATCCGAGGCGGAATAAAAAAACACCGGCAGGGCCAGGAAAACATTCAGATAGTTGAACAACCCGTGGAACTGGCTACCTAGAAGCTCCGCTTCGGAGAAGTATTCCGGCAGGCTGAAGAACATCATATTCCCGAAGCAGAAGCCTGCGACGGCTAACTTGTAGATGGTTCTTTTGTCGGCTTTGGGGGTAGCCCGGCCCTCCAGATCAGAAAGGTTGATGGCAGGCTCATAGCCGATCTTCGCCAAGAGCTGCACGACCTCTTTTAGGGAAACAGTCTCCTGTAAAAATTTTATCTTGACCTTCTTTTTGATAAAGTCCACCCTTCCGGAAATGACCCCCGGGTTTAGTTTATGAAGGTTCTCCAGCAGCCAGATGCAGGAAGCGCAGTGAATGACCGGAATATTGAAAGTAATGTGGTTTTCGCTCTCGTTGCTGAAATCAAGCAATTTCTGCGTGACCTCTGCATCATCCAGGTAATCGAAGCGATTGCTTTGTCCTTTGCCGGATTTTTGTGTGGCTCCTGGGCTGGGAGCTATATCATAGTAACTGCCGAGATCACTTTCCTGAAGCACCTCAAAGACCAGTTTACATCCCGTGCAGCAGAAACTTTTATCGTCAACATGAAGAATCTCCTCCCGACAATCCTCCCCACAGTGGTAGCAAGTAGTTGTTTTATGATCGGTTAACTTCATTTGGTACTATTTTGACAAAAGTGTTTTAAGAATATTTGAAAATACATGATTTTTGTCATGTTTTGGCTATAGTACTACATAATTCCCTAAAGTGCTAAATAAAAAGACAACCTGTTGTACCACATTCCGCCTTTATAGAAGTGAAAGAGCACCTTGGCCAGGTCAGCTTGGTAGTTTTTGGTGGTGACCAACAAGGTATATTCATGTTTCACCGCATAAGACCAGAAGTCCCCCATCCGGTTGAAATTGAACTTGATAAAGGAAGTTTCGGCTGTGGCCTTGTTCACCAACTGAATCAGCTCCTGCTCTTCCTTCATTTTTGACTTGGGAATAAAGCTGGGAGAAATAATAGTGGCACTGCTTTTTTTTAAAGCCGGCTCAAAGAGCTCCACAAAACGCCTGATCAATCGGGCGGATGGAGGATTTCCCTCATAATGGAACAGTAGCTTTTCGAAAGACAACACCTCATCATACAGCAATAAGGGAGTGATGCAGGGCTTCTCTTCAAGGATGCTGGCGTTTTTGAGACCATGTAACCAATTTAGGATCTCAGACAGCCGGGCAGTGTAGAGATGCGGGTTGCCCGTGACCGCGTCCGGGGCTTCATCCAGCGTAGTCTGGAAAAGCCCCTCTTGAAAATCAGCCGGAACCTCTTGACAATAATGCTCCCTGACCAATCCCCGCGGAAATAAAAACTGCTGATACGTCCCTGATAACATCTGCATAGTCGCCGTTATTTTCACAAAACTAAATAGGACTCAAGACGCACGAGCTGATAAGGAGAAGGTCAAAACATGATAAAAGTCATGTTTTGGAGTGGAAAGTAGGAAATGGGAAGGATGTGTCACGGATATCTTGATATTGACTGTTGAACATTTGATTATTGTTTATTCAACCATTCCACATTCAATGCACCATTTGCGATGTTCAAGTGAAAAGAACCAAGAGAAAAAAGGCCAACTAAAATCAGGACGTAAAAAATTGCCCCCAACTTTAAATTGAACGAATAAGAAGCGGAAGGAATTGATGCGGAATCTAAAATTTTCTTATCTTGGTCCATTCAAACCAAAATAACCGCACCTTGAAGCCAACCTGCACTTTATTCTCCCTTCTTCTTTTATTTACCTTCGTCATTAGCTCCTGCTCTTCCTCCAAAAGCCTATTCAATGGGAAAGATCTTAGTGGCTGGCAGATGGATGTACCCGAGCTGGACAAGAATCCCGATGCGGTGAAGCCGTTTCTGGTGAGGGACGGGATGCTGGTCAGCCTGGGAACCCCCGGTGGCCATTTGGTATCCGATAAGGAATATGAAAACTACAGACTGGAGGTTGAATACCGCTTTGCCGCAAGCCCGGGTAACTGTGGCGTATTGGTTCATGCCTCTACTCCCCGTTCGCTCTACGGCATGTTTCCCCAATCCATCGAAGTGCAGATGATGCATGAGAATGCCGGCGACTTTTGGTGTATCGTGGAAGACATCAAGGTGCCGGATATGGTGGCCCGCCGTGGTCCTGAGAAAGATTGGGGCATTGTGGAAGGCAAAAACCGAAGGATACTCAACCTCACAGACGGATCGGAAAACCCTGTCGGAGAATGGAACAGCATGACCATCGAATGCCTGGCCGACAGTGTCAAAGTATGGGTCAATGGCGATTTGGTCAACTTCGGCTATGAAGCCACGGCCCAAAAAGGACGGGTGGCTTTACAAGCAGAAGGATCGGAAGTAGAGTTCAGGAAGATCGTGATGACCCCGATTAAGAAATTGACGGATTGATTACAGCATCTCCAGCCCTTTGTTGCCATAGTACGAGCCAATCGCCATGACGATGCAAGCGATGATGACCCCGATGCTTACCGCCCAAAAGGCTTTGTGACGGTCTATTTTAAGAACATAGGCGGCGATTGTGCCCAAATAGGCACCAGTTCCCGGCAACGGCACCATCACAAATACCATCAAGGCCCAAAAGCCGTATTTCTGCATATTGGGGCCCACCCCATTTTTAGCCCGGCGTGACAATTTCACCACTCCTTTTCTGTACATCCGATTGGGCCACAACTTTGCACTAAAGGTATCAATCAGCCACATCAAGAGTGGGAAAATCAATAAATTGCCTCCCAAGCCGACAGCGAAGGCCAAAAAAAACGGAACATCCTGCAGAATAGCGTAAGGAATACCCGTACGGGCTTCGCCGAGCGGAGAAATGCTTAGGAGAAATGTATAAATCAGTTTTTCAATCATTTCGACGATGATAATAGAGGTGCTGTCCAAAACAGGTTGAGAAAGTGTCCGATCGATTTCGGCTGGCATAACCGAAAGATAGAAATCACTACCAGAAGTTCGCTACTGACCTTCAGGGTGCATGGATCAATATGTGATCAAAAGCCGTCTTTATAAGGGGAGACTGAAAAAAGCTTTCTAAATGGAGGTAGGGCGCCTGTCTGATTAACAGAACGGCTGATGTGTTTTCCCAAAAAAGACTGGTAAAACACTTCTTTAGAGAAGAAGCAGGATGGGACAAGAAAAGACCCTCCCATTGCGCACAGTCACCATCCGCGTAAACCTCATCTGACACCCCTTCCAATGTTAAAGGAGCAGTTTTTCCGTAGGCAGCCAGTCCCACCAGAATCCCCGCAATTGCTACTAAGAAAAAAATCTTACGTTTCATTCGGGTGCAAAAGTAATAGTTCCATTTAAATAATAGCGCTGGCCTGAATGAATATCCAATCATCCATAAAAATCCGATAACCTGGCCAACCCACGCTTATCTAAAATCACTATCTTTTTCCCTTCGAATTCAATCAGGCTATCCTTCTTAAACTCCGACAGTAACCGTATCACCGTTTCTGTAGCGGTACCGACCAGTCCGGCCAGCTCTTCTCTGGTCAGGGCTATGTCGATTTTGTTGCTTTCCTCTCCTTCCACCCCATAGTTGTCAGAAAGTTTGAGAAGGGCAAAAGCCAGTCTTTCGCGAATCGTTTTCTGGGTCGCATCCGTCAGTTTATCTTCCATCACGCCCAGATCCTGACATAGCGCCTGGGTGATCCGTCGGTGAAAACGGGTGTCTGCGGCCAGGATGTCCAGAAAAGTTTCTTTAGGCACAAAACAGATTTTGGCATCCTCCACTATGGTAGCGGTATTACTGTAAGTCTCCTCACCGATTAAGGACGTATATCCCAAAAACTCCCCCCGCTTGGCCAATCTGATGATTTGCTCTTTTCCATTGGACGCCGTTTTAATAACCTTCACCACACCACTACTGATACAAAAAACTCCCAAGGGACGCGTGCCCTCGTAATAGAGTATCTGCCCTTTTTTGTGGGAAATGGTATTTTTATTCTCAGTCACACTGCATAGATGTTTTTCCGACAAGTCAGAGAACATCGAGTGTTTACGGCTCAAGCAAAGTTCACAAGGAGAGTTCTTTTCTTTAACAGACATACCCATCGTGTTTTTAATTTTCTACAAAGGTACAATATAAACAAAAGAAAACCTGATAAAGATCATTGTTAAGTACACAATACAGAGACACCGATATCGAGACAGTAAGGCCTTTGTTGAAAAACACACGCTGCGTCCAATCTATGACAAGTACTCGCTGTCTGCCCAATCAGCAGCAACAATCCGGGGAAAGTGGTTAAGGCTATTGGACGGGTAGAAAGTCAGGAAAATCCCTCAGTTGGCGATAGGATCCCGAGCCGCTGTCATGTTCCAGGCAAAGATGTTGTATCCCATTAGAAATAGCCAGAAACCTGGCGCCAATGGCTTTATTGTACACCGCAATCTGTTCCGCGGTCTTTTGGCTCAACCTGACCTCAGGCGCTTTGCATTCTACCAACAAGAAGGGCAACCCATCCCTATCCAGGACAAGGATATCAAAACGCTTCTGTATTTGGTTGTACTTGAGGCCTCTCTCCAAGGAAAATAGGCTTTTCGGGTATTCTTTATGGCCAATCAAATAATGGATGATGTGCTGCCTCACCCATTCTTCAGGGGTTAAAACCAAAAACTTCTTTCTCAGTGAATCAAAAACGCTTAATTTCCCCTCTTCATCCTGTATTTGGAGGTGACAAGTTGGAAGATTCAGCGGATCTTTCAAAAAACGGTAGCTACTCTCGATCATAAGACAAATATGGGACATCCGCTTTGATATCTAAAACAATAAAGAAATGAAACTCGCTTCCCTATGTTATGTCAGGATTTGTGTGCTCTTGATGCTATCCTCCTGTGCCCAGCAAGAAAAGGTGGAACTGATCATTCACAATGCCAACATCTACACGGTAGATGGCCGATTTAGTAAGGCAGAAGCCTTTGCGGTCAGTGGCGGGAAATTTGTAGCGGTGGGCAACAACGAGGACATCTTGGAGAAATATGCGGCTCCTGACGTGATAGATCTTCATGGAGGGGCGGTTTACCCAGGCTTCATTGACGCCCACGCCCATTTCTACGGCTACGGAACCGGCCTACAGATAGCCGATCTGACGGGGGCAGCTTCCTTTGATGAACTCATCAAAAGGCTGGCCAGCCACAGGGAAAAACATCCCGATCAGGCTTGGCTGCTGGGAAGGGGCTGGGATCAAAACCTTTGGGAAAACAAAGCTTTTCCCAGCAGGGAAAAGCTGGATGAATTATTCCCGGATACGCCTGTGCTATTGACGCGCATTGATGGCCATGCGGCACTCGCCAACGGCCGTGCCCTGGATCTGGGCGGCATTACCGCTTCCACGACGATGTTAGGAGGCAAGGTGGTTTTGGAACACGGCGTGCCGACAGGTGTATTAATCGACAATGCCATCGGTTGGGTATCGGAAAAAATCCCGGAAATAAACCCGGAGGAAAAAAAGAAGGCCCTGCTTGCCGCACAAGAGAATTGCTTTCAGGTCGGCTTGACCACTGTGGCAGACGCAGGGCTAGATCGGGAGATTATCCAATTGATGGAAGAAATGCAAGAACAGGGCAACCTGAAAATGCGCATCTACGCCATGGTCAGCCCCACGCCGGAAAACATAGCTTATTACTTCGGGAAAGGCCCCTATCAAAACGATCTAATAACCGTCAGAAGCTTTAAGGTTTTCGGAGACGGGGCATTAGGCTCCCGCGGGGCTGCCTTGTTAGCGCCCTATCAGGACGCGCCGGATGAGCAGGGTTTTTTGTTGAGTTCGGTAGAAGAATTTGAGGCTTTGGCCCAAAAGATGTACAGCCATGGCTTCCAGATGAACACCCATTGTATCGGAGACTCCACCAACCGGACCTTGTTGGACATTTATGCCAAGGTACTTGGTGGAAAGAATGACAGGCGCTGGAGAATCGAACATGCACAGATTGTCCACGGTGAGGATGTAGCAAAGTTCGGAAAACACAATATCATCCCCTCGGTGCAGCCCACCCATGCCACATCGGACATGTGTTGGTCGGAAGACCGGCTGGGATCCGAACGGATCCATGACGCTTATATTTTCAAACAGCTATTGGAGCAAAACGGATACATCGCTTTAGGGAGTGATTTTCCTGTAGAAGCCATTAATCCTTTGTTTGGATTCCATGCAGCTGTGGCCCGGCAAGATGCTAAAGGCTGGCCGGAAGGGGGCTTCCAGTCCGAAAATAAACTTACTAGGGAAGAAGCGCTAAAGGGAATGACCATCTGGGCGGCCTATGCCAATTTTGAAGAGGACAGAAAAGGAAGTATCGAGGCGGGAAAGCTGGCGGACTTTGTGATTTTGGAACAGGATATCATGACTGCACCCGTGGAACAGCTAAGGGATATTGCAGTAGCAGGCACTTACCTAGGTGGCGAGAAAGTTTTCTGAGTACGGGGATATAGTATGGAGGGGTGAAAATAAGGCAGTCTTATTTAGCCTTTCCCCTCCAGTTCCCTACTTCGGCCTAGAATTCCAGATAGGGGCGTAACCGCGCTAGCCATTCCTCATTAAATATCTTGATCTTCAGCAGATCTTCGGCCTTTTGGTACTCCCCGTGCTGCTTCCTGTAGGCGACGAGGACTTTGGCATGGCCGAAGTTGATATACGGATGCTTGGCCAACTGGGCAGCATCTAGCTCATTGACCATCAATTTCCGGTGAATTTGCCCCGTAAGTGGGAAATATTCCACCACCCTGTCCGCCACTTCTTGGGTCACGCCATATACCTCCAGCAACTGGCTCACCTGATGTATGCCGCCGAGGTTTTCCCTGTATTTGATAATCCTGCCCGCTAAGACTTCCCCGATCCCCGGAACCACCTGTAGAACGATGGAGTCAGCTTCTGCAAAGTCCATCAGGCTGAGGCTGGGTTCTTTCGGTTTGACATACACACTCACCCTACGGGTCGTATCCTGTCCGGGCCGTCGATTTTGGGTCATGTATTTCCTTCCCAGCGAATCGGGATGAAACTTTCCCGATACCAGTAACTGATCCACCTGTTCCAGGTATATTTTGTATTCCTCCTCATTTGCATACTTTAATATCCTGTTATATATTACAGGGATCATGTAGAGCAATAACAAAACCGGGAAGACCAACAGGAAACCTCTTGATTCCCTTCTGGAGAATCCGAAGTAAACCTTCAAAAAGTAAAGCAACTTTCTTCCCATGACTTAAGAAATACATCCTTAGACCGCTGATCAAACGAAAATGCTTTGAAGCATATAATTTAATAAGTTTGGAATTATTTTCCAATTTTTGACCTTCCTAGTGTGGCCGGTTTGCCAGGACACATTATTTAGACAGGTTTTAAATTAGTAAAACAGGGTCAATTAATTTAATTCGTGATCAATCTGTGGTAAATTTGCACAAGTAAATATTTCCATAATGCAAAATAAATTTAGAGCTTTAAGTTTATCTTATAAAATTGCGCCGGTAGAGGTTAGGGAAATCATTTCTTTGGATGAGGGAGATGTCCGATCAATTTTATTGAAACTGAAGGAATTTTTTAGTGTTACGGATACTTTAATTTTATCTACCTGCAACCGCACGGAGGTTTATTACTCACACGAACTTGATCTAAGTACTGAAATCATCAAATTAATCGGACTTGAAAAAGGCCTGCCTGATGTGGTTTCCTACTTGGAATATTTCAGGATTATCAATGATGACCGGGAAGCCATCGATCACCTGTTTAGGGTAGCAATGGGCTTGGAAGCCCAGGTAACAGGCGACATGCAAATCTCCAACCAGGTAAAAAGGGCTTATCAGGCATCCGCTGATCTGGATATCGCAGGCCCCTTTCTGCACCGATTGATGCATACCGTCTTTTACACCAACAAAAGGGTGGTACAAGAAACCCCTTTCAGAGATGGCGCAGCCTCGGTTTCCTATGCGGCAGTAGAACTGATTGAGGAACTGACCTCCAATACCTATCAGCCTAGGATTCTCCTGTTAGGCCTGGGAGAGATCGGACAGGACGTGGCCAAAAACATGGTGCATATTCCAGAAGCGAAAGTTTCGATTGCCAACCGGACTTATCAAAAGGCCCAAGAACTGGCCGACGAGATGAATTTCACTGTAGTGCCTTTTGAAGACTGCTATAAAGCCATGGAAGAGGCCGATGTGATTGTCTCATCTATTGCGAAAAATGATCCTTTCGTCACCAAAGACCTGCTCAAAACGTTCGACATCAAGAGCTATAAAATATTTGTCGACCTCTCCGTTCCCAGAAGTGTCGAGACATCCGTTGAGGATGTGCCTGGGGTGGTTCTTTACAATGTTGACAACATAAAAAGCAAAGCCACCGAAGCTTTGCAAAAGAGATTGGCCTCCATCCCACAGGTGGAAGTTATTATAGAGGAGAGCATTGACGAATTTTATAACTGGAAAAAAGAATCAATGGCCTCCCCTACCATCAATAAGCTAAAAAATGCTTTGGAGCTGATCCGCAAGGAAGAGATGGAAAGACACCTGAAGAACGCCGATCCCAAGGAATACGCCATCATCGACAAAATCACCAAAAGCATGATGCAAAAGGTGCTAAAGGTTCCCGTCGTACAGCTTAGGGCGGCCTGTCAGCGTGATCAGGCAGAGCAGATGATTGACTTGATTTCGGATTTATTTGATCTGGAAAAGGATGGCGCCAGCAATAAAAAAACGGTATGATGGCCGTAGCCCAACGATCATGATCCCATAGCAGCGGGAAGCCACAAAAAAACCCTTGGATCTATGACTTAAGTGTTCAGCATAGATCCAAGGGTTTACCTTTTAATTCCTGCGGATTAAACCTTTTCCAGTCCGGAAGATTTAGCCCTTTTCTTGATGGTTCTGATTACATTTTCGGATGGCTCCAAGATAAGTTGGTCAAGTTGCTCCACAGTGCTCAGCATATCAATGTACCCTTGCATCAATTCGTCATCTTCATGCAAAGCCTGCACCAACCCTTCACTTTCAACCGCATCCATTTCCTGATAAATGTACCTTACCAGATCACTTTGGGTAAAACATTTCGTCATAAGCAATATTTATTTTTCCTAATTTCTTCCTCATGTTGATCAAGGCATACCGCATCCTTCCCAGTGCGGTGTTGATGCTCACGCCCGTCTGCTCTGCGATTTCCTGAAAACTCAAATCCATATAGTGCCTCATGATAAGCACTTGCCTTTGGCTCTCCGGCAGTTCGTCAATCAGCCGTTGGACTAACGTATAGGTTTCATCCTTAATCCGCAAGTCCTCAATGTTCTCCTCAGCGAACTGGAGGGTATTGAAAACGTTGGATCCGTCTTCCATTACTACCGACGGATACCTTTTCATTTTTCTAAAGTAGTCAATGGCAAGGTTATGAGCTATCCTCATCAACCATGGCTGGAATTTGCCCTCCTCGTTATATCTGTCCGAGTTTAAAGTTTGTACCACCTTTACAAATACATCCTGCAACAAATCTTCAGCCACTCCCTGATCTTTGACAATCATGTGGATGGTGGTAAAAACCCTCGCCTTATATTTGTCAACCAACGCCTCGAAAGCAGCCTCGCTCCCGTTCCTATACTGCGAAATCAGTTCGCTGTCCTTAGGTCCTAGCCTTTTACTCATAAATCAAACTTTTAAAATAACGTAGAGAGTTATGCCATATTGTAACTTTAGAAGTGAAACATACATTGTAAGGTATTCAAATGTATTGAATTGAGGCAAAGAACGCAATGAATTTGCCACTTTTATCAGAGAACAGCACGGAGACGTGCAGACGGCACACGCATTACCTTATGCCGAACTCCTTCCTCAGCTTTTCGACATAATCCAGCTTTTCCCAGGTAAACAGCTCCACATCCAGCGTAATCGAGGTGCCATCGGGAGACATAAAGGTCTTAGTGACCACTTCATTGTCCCTTCCCATATGCCCGTACGCGGCCGTTTCCTCGTAGATAGGGTTTCTCAACTTCAACCGTTGTTCGATAGCATAAGGTCGCATATCAAAAATCTCTTCCATCTTTTTGGCGATTTCCCCGTCAGTCAATCCAACTTTGGAGCTGCCATAGGTATTTACATAAATCCCCATGGGCTTTGCTACCCCGATGGCGTAGGACACCTGCACAAGTATCTCATCTGCCACGCCTGCCGCTACCATGTTTTTGGCGATATGACGGGTGGCATAAGCGGCGGATCTGTCCACTTTAGAGGGATCTTTTCCCGAAAAGGCTCCTCCTCCATGAGCACCTTTGCCTCCGTAGGTATCCACAATGATTTTCCGACCCGTCAGTCCTGTGTCACCATGGGGACCGCCGATCACAAATTTCCCGGTGGGATTGATATGGTAGGTAATGTTATCGGTAAACAGGGCCTGAATTTTAGAAGGCAACTGTGCTTTAACCCTGGGGATCAGAATGCTGATGATGTCGTTCTTTATCTTTTCTAACATGGAGCTTTCCTCATCGAAATCATCATGCTGGGTGGAGACCACAATAGAGTCGATCCGCTGCGGCACATTTTCATCGCTGTACTCAATGGTCACTTGTGCCTTAGCATCGGGTCGTAGATAAGGTATTTCATCGCCCTCCCTTCTCAATTCGGCCAGTTCTTTCAACAAACGGTGGGAAAGATCCAATGCCAAAGGCATATAATTTTCCGTTTCATTGGTCGCATAACCAAACATCATCCCTTGATCGCCAGCTCCCTGCTCTTCAGGGTTATCCCGCTCCACCCCTTGGTTGATGTCAGGAGACTGCTCATGGATAGCAGACAATATCCCACAGGAACTTCCCGCAAACATATATTCGCTTTTGGTGTAGCCGATCCGATTGATCACATCCCGGGCGATTTTTTGCACATCCAGATAGGTGTCTGACTTCACCTCACCAGCTAAAACCACCTGCCCGGTGGTCACCAGCGTTTCACAAGCTACCTTTGATTTAGGGTCAAAAGCTAAAAAATTATCGATGAGGGCATCTGAAATTTGATCTGAGATTTTATCAGGATGTCCTTCAGAAACTGACTCCGAAGTAAATAAATAGGACATATATAGCAGGTTATCTGTTGAATAAAATGAAATGTAAAAATAGGGTTTCAGTTGGAAATAAAAAATCCGATGCTTTCCCTATAAAATATTTTAGGGTCAAGGAAATCAACTCATTCCTTGACCCTGACAGGCCGTCCCTAGTTTTTCTGCTCTATAAATTGCTTCTGGATTTCATCTTCCTTTTCTTCTTCCTTTTCTCCTTCATCAAAAAACGCTTCTGAAAAACCAAGATGATCGCCACTCCAACAAAAATAGAGGCATCTGCTATATTAAATATGGGCCATAAGGCGGTATAGCTACCGCCCCATAAAGGTACCCATTCAGGAATAAAACCTTCCCAGATGTCAATATAAAACATATCCACCACCTGTCCGTGGAACCATGGCGTGCTGGCGTTGAATGGAGCGTTATTTAACCAAACACCATAGAACACACTATCGATTAAGTTGCCTACCGCCCCGCCCAGAATCAATGCAATACAAACAATGTATCCCGGATGGGCTTTCTGATGAATGATGTGGAACAAATAGTAGCCGATCCCAAACATGGCAACCAGGCGAAAACTGGTCAATATCAGTTTACCGTATTCGGAGCCCAATTCCATGCCGAAAGCCATGCCGGGGTTGGTGGTGTAGTGTAGCTTGAACCAGTCTCCAAACACCTTGATCTGCCCCGCTGTACCGAAATCCATTTGATAATGGACGATCAGCTTTACGGCTTGGTCTATGGCGATGATCAATAAGGTAATACCAAAATACTTTAGATATTTCATGTCCTTTTATTTATGCGCTATACCGCGGCCTTTTCTACTTTGACGGACAGCATGTAGTCGTCCATGTCCAATTCAATCGCATCATCCAGCGTTTCGCAGATGGATAGGGATAATGCCTGGGTTTCAGCTTGAATATAATCGGCAAAACCTGTCAAAGCCAGATCCACTTCCTCTGTGGAAGTATTTACTTGAATACTGATTTTGTCCTGAACCTCCAGCCCCATATCCTTGCGGAGATTTTGGATCCTATTTACGAAATCCCTTGCTATGCCTTCCTGTTTTAACCCGGTGGTTAACGTAACATCCAGGGCTACGGTTATGCCTCTGTCGCTGGCCACAGACCAACCGGGGATATCCTGGGAAGTAATCAGTACCTCTTCCAGAGAGAGGCTCACCTGCTCACCATCCACGCTAAGGTCAAATCTACCGTTACGTTCTATCATACCGATTTCCTCCTGGCCCCACTGGCTGACGGCGGCTGCCACCTGCTTCATCTTGGGGCCAAACCGTCTGCCTAATAGGGCAAAGTTCGGTTTTATATTTTTGACCAAGATACCGGAAGTATCATCAATGTATTCGATCTCCTTGATATTCACCTCCGCCTTGATCAGTTCCTCCACATGCTGGATCTGTTCTTTGACCTTTTCGTTTAAGATCGGTATCAGGATTTTTTGGAGTGGCTGCCGCACTTTTAGCCTCTCCTTTTTCCTTAAAGAATGCACCAAGGAGGAAATATCCTGAGCCAGTTGCATGCTTGCTTCTAGGTCCTGGTTGATCAATGCCGGATCTGCGGAGTTCCAATCGCTCAGATGGACAGATGCAGCGAGCGCTTGTTCGGTTCCCCGGGCGCTTTCGGTCAGGTTGCGGTACATCCAGTCCGCATAAAACGGCGCAAAGGAAGACATCAGCTGGTTTAATGTCATCAGACACTCATACAAGGTCTCATATGCAGCCTGCTTGTCTATATTCATGTCGCCTCGCCAAAAGCGTTTGCGTGCCAAACGTACGTACCAGTTGGACAACTGGTCCACCGTGAAGTTCATGATCGCTCTCGTGGCCTTTGTGGCATCATACTGGTCCATCGCTTCCTCCACTTCTGCAACAAGGGTCTGAAGCTTGGATATGATCCAACGGTCCAGCTCAGGACGGTCTATCACCGGTACTTTTGTTCCCGCATCATAAAGAAACTCATCGAGGTTAGCATAGAGTGCAAAGAAGTTATAGGTATTCTGAAGCGTGCCAAAGAACCTCCGCTGCACTTCAGCTACGCCTTCCGCATTGAACTTGAGGTTGTCCCATGGGTTGGCGTTGGACAACAGGTACCAACGGAGCGCATCCGGCCCGTATTCCTTAAGCGTCGCAAATGGATCCACAGCATTGCCGAGCCGCTTGGACATCTTGTTCCCGTTCTTATCCAGGACGAGGCCGTTGGCCACGACATTTTTGAACGCCACGCTGTCAAATAACATCCCTGCTATGGCATGTAGGGTAAAGAACCAACCGCGGGTCTGGTCCACCCCTTCTGCTATATAATCTGCGGGATAATTGGCTTTAAAAACATCTTCATTTTCGAACGGGTAATGCCATTGGGCATAGGGCATGGCTCCTGAATCAAACCACACATCGATCAGATCGGGTTCACGGGTCATTTTTTCCCCGGATGAAGAGACGAGGACCACATCGTCCACATAAGGCCGGTGCAGGTCCATCTCCCCCTCTTTAAAAGGGGAAGCAGTCATGAACCCCATCTTGATGGATTGGGCTATTTCTTGGTTTAATTCCTCAATAGAGCCGATGCATTTGGTTTCGGTGCCCTCTTCATTTCGCCATATTGGAAGCGGCGTACCCCAGAACCTGGAACGGCTGAGGTTCCAATCGACCAGGTTTTCCAGCCAATTGCCAAACCTTCCTGTTCCCGTGGCTTCGGGTTTCCAGTTAATGGTTTTGTTCAGCTCTACCAGGCGGTCTTTATAAGCAGTGGTGCGGATGAACCAACTTTCCAGCGGGTAATACAAGATAGGCATATCCGTCCTCCAGCAGTGGGGGTAGCTGTGCTCATATTTTTCTACCTTGAAAGCCTTGTTTTCATTTTTTAAAATGATGGAAATGATGACATCGGTGTTTTTGTAATCCGTGGCGTCTTCATCATCCTTGGCGTAATTCTTTACGTAGAAATCGTCTACACCGTAGGTTTTATGGGAAGTGATTTTGTGTTCAGCTATCTTATCTACTAAATACCGGCCCACGACCGGTAGGAATTTGCCTTGCTTATCCACCACAGGCACGTCCTTATCATTTTCGTCTTTGACAAAAATACCGGGGATATGCTGCTGCTGAAGCGTCCTAAAGTCGTCCGCACCGAAAGCCTTGGCAAGGTGGACGATGCCTGTACCGTCTTCCGTGGTCACATAATCCCCGGAAATGACCGTAAAAGCCGGGGCCGCCAGTGCCAATCCCTCAATGGGGAACAACTGTTCATACGCAAGGCCCAGCAGGTCCTTTCCTTTCAACTCCTCGATTACCTCATACGGAATCAGCTTGTCCCCAGCTTTATAATCCCCAAGCTTAAGCGCTTTGGCTTTGGGATTAAAATAGGCACTCAGCCTAGCCTTCGCCAAGATGACGGTCTGCGGCAAGAAAGTATAGGGGTTAAAGGTTTTTACTTTTACATAATCCAGTTTCTCCCCCACAGCCAATGCAGAGTTGGCAGGAAGCGTCCAAGGGGTGGTGGTCCAAGCCAGGAGATAAACATCTTCCTGGCCATTGACCTTAAACTGGGCTGTAATAGAAGTATCCTTCACTTCCCGATAACAGCCGGGTTGGTTCAGCTCATGCGAACTCAAGCCCGTACCTGCTGCGGGCGAATAAGGCTGTATGGTATAACCTTTATATAACAGGTCCTTTTCATATAGCTGCTTCAGCAAGTGCCACAGGCTCTCGATATATTTGGAGTCGAAGGTGATATAAGGGTCATCAAGATCTACCCAATAGCCGATTTTCTCAGTAAGGTCATCCCATTCGCTTTTGAAGCGCATCACTGTCTCCCGGCACTTCTTGTTATAATCTTCTACGGAAATCGTCTTGCCTATATCTTCTTTGGTGATACCCAATTCTTTCTCTACCTGCAATTCGACAGGTAGCCCATGGGTATCCCAGCCCCCTTTTCTCTTGACATGAAAGCCTTTTAAGGTTTTATACCTGCAAAAAATATCCTTGATGGTACGCGCCATGACGTGGTGTATCCCGGGGGTACCGTTGGCAGAAGGAGGCCCTTCGTAGAATGTAAAGGTCTCGGCTCCTCCCCTGTTTTGTACCGATTTTTCAAAGATCTTGTTTTGCTTCCACGAGGCCAATACCTTTTCGCCTATTTCCGGATAGCTAACTTGTTTATATTCTGGATATTTTTTCACGATATCTTTTTTACAACACCTATTACATCAATTCTGTTTCCCCCATGCGCAAACCAAACGAACCGTTCTTCCCTATGATGAAATCAATGAAGGCGTGGGGGAAAAGTACTGGGATTTTTGTCCAGTAGCTTTTAAAAAAGGCTGAATGGCAACATCCAACCTTTTCAAAAGCAGGCACAAAGTTAGCAGAAAAGTAGGTTAATGCGTTGTCGTATCTAAAAAAGTTGGACAGCAGGAAAAGCCTGGGTGCAGGCCTTCCTATATAGATAACCATCCGCAATAGTTTCTGCCTTCGCATTTTTCGGTTAATTTTGCATCTTATTCTTAAAATATACAACAAGTGGGGGAAAATTATCAAGCAAAAACCCTAGGGATCATTGGCGGGGGCCAATTGGGAAGAATGGTGATCCAATCGGCTATCAATTATAATGTTGACGTCCATATCCTTGATCCTGACCCTAATGCTCCTTGTAAGGATATTGCCCAAAAGTTTGTCCAGGGCAAGCTGACGGATTTTGAGGCTGTTTATAAATTCGGCAAAGACTGTGACGTGATCACCATTGAGATAGAGCATGTCAACACAGAAGCATTAGCCCAACTGGAAAAAGAAGGCAAAAAGGTTTTCCCGCAGCCCCATATTATCAAGTTGATCCAGGACAAAAGGGAGCAAAAGCAGTTTTACCTGAAGAACAATGTCCCTACGGCGGAGTTTATCCTTACCGACAACCAAGCCGAGGTGCAGTCTCATGCTGATTTTCTGCCGGCGGTGAACAAGCTAGGCAAAGAAGGCTATGATGGAAGGGGTGTTCAGGTGATCCGAACCGAAGCGGACATGAACAGCGCCTTCGAAGCCCCTAGTCTCCTGGAAAAACTGGTGGATTTCGAGAAAGAAATCGCGGTTATCGTCGCGAGAAGCGAAGGAGGCGAAATGAAAGCGTTCCCTCCTGTGGAGTGCGTTTTTCATCCCGTGGCCAACTTGGTTGAGTTTTTATTTTCGCCTGCTGAGATCAGTGAGTCCCTCAGCGCCAAAGCCATTTCAACTGCCCAAGCTGTGATCGAAAAATTGGGTATGGTGGGTCTGTTGGCGGTGGAAATGTTTGTCACCCGTGAAGGAGAAATCCTCGTTAATGAGATCGCCCCCCGTCCTCACAACAGCGGACACCATACCATCGAAGCCAATTTCACCTCACAGTTTGAACAACATCTTCGATCAGTGATGAACATGCCCCTAGGGGACACGGGCATTCGATCCGCCGCTGCCATGGTAAATCTATTGGGAGAGGACGGCTATACCGGTGAAGCAATGGTGGAAGGGTTGGACGAGGCCATGGCTCAAAAAGGGGTATATGTCCATCTGTACGGAAAGAAAATCACCAAGCCCTTCCGCAAAATGGGCCATGTCACCGTTCTGGAGGAAAACATGGAGGAACTAAAAAGTAAGGCGAAAAAATTAAAAGAAAGCATCAAAATAAAGGCATAATATGAGCAAACAGGTAGGTATCATCATGGGAAGCAAGTCCGATCTTCCTGTCATGCAAGAAGCGGCCAAAATACTGGAAGAACTGGGTGTAGGTTACGAGTTGACGATTGTCTCCGCCCACCGCACCCCTTTAAGAATGGTGGAGTATGCCGAGACAGCCCGGAAAAAAGGATTAAAGGCCATCATAGCCGGGGCAGGCGGCGCTGCCCACCTTCCCGGAATGGTCGCATCTTTGACGTCCTTGCCTGTCATAGGCGTACCTGTAAAATCATCCAACTCCATAGATGGATGGGACAGCATCTTGTCAATTTTACAAATGCCGGGAGGCATTCCGGTAGCTACGGTCGCCTTGAATGGGGCCAAAAATGCGGGCATCCTAGCGGCCTCCATTGTGGGCGCCTTTGACGCCCAGGTCGCAGAAAATCTGGATGCCTATAAAAAAGGGCTTAAGGAAACCGTGGAAGAGGCCGCTAGAGAGCTAGAGACAAAAGGCTGGAAAGGCACCTCTCATGATTGATAGAGCATACAACGAAAGATGAAACTATGGATTTAAAAAGAATAATCCGATTCAAATTGGGTTCTGAGGATTGGGAGATCCCTCTGGGAATCATATTTTTGATGTTGGGCATAACCTTAGCCATGATCCTTGGAGCAGTTTATATTGGCTACTCATTTGGGAGCGACGCGTTCTAATTCTATGTGATCACAATCATAAAAAACCTATCGATCATATAATTCATATGAGTAGAGAGTAGTTATTTTTTTATTGCAATCAATGACTTTGTCATAAAAAAGGATTTTTCCTGGATAATTTCCGCCTCTGGGAAAAGGCGCCTCATATCCTTTACTGTGAGCAGGTTGACATCAGGCGTACTTGACTTCACCCAGTACTTACTCAACAATTGAATCAATTTTATCTGAAAGGTTCTTGGGAGATAAATAAAAAACGAAGGAAACCAAGTATGACTTTCAATGAAAAAATGCCGGTAAGGCGTTTGCACAAAATATTTTTTGCTCACCCTTCTGATTTCATCCGCCAGAAACTTCTGACGGGCAAAGCTTTTTTCTTTAAATTCCCTGTTGGTTTTTATCTTGTAAATTTCATCCTTATCGACCGTAACGTGTTCAATCACAGAATTGCAAAAAATCACGTCAAAGTAGTTGTCTTCAAAAGGAATCTTACCACTTTCGTCAAGTAAGATTGTCTTAAAACCGTATTTCTTATTGGCAGTCTCTAATGCTTGTGTTGCAATGTCTGCTACATATAGCTCCTCACCTTTAGACGGAATTAAGAAAGCCAACCAAGAGCCATCATAGCCTCCAAAGTCCAAAACCCTATCTTCTGGACTCACTGTCAGATATTTATAAAATAAATCCTTTCGGTTCTGTTTAAATTTTTGCGAATACCTCTTAAAAATTTTCTCCCTAACAAAATTACTGCTCTGGCTCATATGCGATTTTTTTTGCGGGAATTTACTTAATTTATTCTTTTAAAAAATGCATTTGCCATCTTTTTCTTTCCACACCAGCTACATCCCGAATGTTACGTTTGAGACTGCCGCAGTAAACCAACTACTTCTCTGCAACCCGGTGATGCGAGGATATTTACATGGTAACCGATCATATAAAACAATTTAAAAGGGCAATATGTCATCCTCATCTTCACTGTAGGTAGTGATATCTGCATTATTAGCCCCCATGTTGCCTGTAGATGATGCGTTCTGTCCAACCCTTTCCACCTTCCAAGCTTTGACATCCGTGTACCACCTGCCATTATACTCCCTGCTTTCTACTTCAATCCCGGCGGTCACTTCATCGCCCACCCGCATTCCAAATTGGTCGATTTTATCCCCCCATACGGTCAGGCATACTTTCTTCGGATATTGCCCTTTGGTTTCTAGCACATAATCTCTCTTCCTCCATACACCGTTTCTTCCGTTTCCTGACTGCTCATCCATTACTTGGATAATTTTACCGTTAATCTCCATATATCGCTGTAGCTTTTTAAAATAATTTCCAAAAAACGAAGGTAGTGAATTCGACGTAATTTACGAACCCAGATACCACAAAAGGTCGGTGTGGCGCTGCTGTCTTCATGATAACGGCCGACGCGAATCTCCTAGTGTGTGGCAGAAATAGACGGCACGCCACATCAGTGGGGAGACTGGAGGACTAAGACTAAGGGCGTTGAAGAAGTGTTTCAATATATTTCGCAAGCCACGCTAACCTAGAACTTAAATCCATCAGAACGTTGTTAAACTACAAACAGAAAAAAAGAACATGGATAATAACTGGAAAAAACTAGAGCATCTTGCCCAGCTTGAACAGATCAAAAAGGAGAGTGAGACACGCACTGTACTGATTTTCAAGCATTCTACCCGATGCTCCATCAGTGCAATGGCTTGGGACAGGTTAAAGAGGAATTGGAAACCTCAAGACAACGAGAAGATCAGCCCTTACTTTCTAGATTTGATACAATTCAGAGAAATCTCGAATTCCCTGGCCAAAGATTTTAATGTTGAACATGAATCCCCACAGGCGATAATTATCAAAAAAGGCAAAGCCACGTATCACAACAGCCACATGGGCATTGATTACAAAGAGATTATCTTGCAGGCATAAGGAAGTTCACACTTCCTTTTTTTATTTTAAATATAGAAAAAAGCATTTCCCGATTTTTTTTGGCAAAGTGATTGCTCTTCGACCAATCCGACGTTTTCTGCTATAAAAGCAAGTTGACATCTTCACCACGGTAGAGGGGAAATTCAGAACGTTCGCTGTAATTCTGTTTATTTCTCCAGCATATGACCTCAAAGCTAAGATTTACGCACGATTAAAAATGTTTTTAACATACAAAAAATTGCTTTACATAAATTCATTATTATCTTTGCATCAAGAATATTAAACTAGTGCGGTTTATGGACAGAACTTTTACAAAAAAAGAACAGATTTCCAACCCTCCTACGCCTTTGTTCACAGACTCTTCAAAAGTTGTGATGAAACGGATTTTTGATGTTACACTATCTCTGCTCGCTTTGGTATTGGTTTGTTCCTGGCTTTTCCCGATAATTGCAGCAGCGATCAAGCTGACGTCAAAGGGTCCGGTGCTCTTTAAACAGCTGAGACATGGCAAGGACAATGTCCCTTTTTATTGCCTCAAATTCAGAACCATGGTTACAAATAAGGAGGCGGACTTTCTGCAAGCCAGCAAGGACGATAAGAGAGTAACCCAAGTGGGTAAGTTTCTCCGCCGGACGAGTCTGGACGAACTGCCCCAAATCATCAATGTACTTAGAGGGGAGATGTCCATAGTAGGGCCGCGGCCGCATACCGTGCCGATGAACGAGGTATTTGCCCAGGAGATCGACAACTTCATGTTCCGCCATGCGGTTAAACCCGGCATTACTGGCTTGGCGCAAGCCAAAGGCTACCGAGGTGAAACAAAGAACTTCTACGACATCCATTCCCGATATAAGTTGGATATGTTCTATGTAAGAAACTGGTGTATTTACTTCGACTCCAAGATTATACTTAAGACCTTCTATAGCCTCTGTTTTAATAACCAACGAGCTTACTGACCCCCATTTAGTGAAATAAACCCACCCTGACCAGTCAATATTGAAGCTCCGTTTCCTCTTTCGTGGGTATGGTAAGTCTCTCTATTAATTTTGCTAAAGTAGATTTACTCCTACTAGATAAAGAAGGTTCGTTATAACCGGCAGTTTGCACATGCTATTCTATAGGCATAACTTGTGACCGACGGGGCGAAGCTGTACTTCGCAAATGGACTTTCTCCTAGGATAACTAATGCAAGAAGCCTGCTGTTGAACATTAAAAACAACGACGTTTATGACACAGCTATCATTAAGCTGCAAATTACCTCCAACAAAGAAAAAATTTCATTTATTCTATTAAATTTGGACATAGAACAATAAACTAAATTGGACTGGATTACGCAGTGGATAAACCGTTATGAAAATGAGACCTCACTTATTGAATTTGATTCTACTATTATTGTTATTATCTACCGGTTGCGCCAAAAGAAATTTGGTTTATTTCAGCGATATTGACAAGTCATCGAACTTTTCTGCAAAAATACCAGAAATGATTGAACCAATAATCCAGACCGACGATTTATTAAAAATTACAGTGACAAGCCTAAGCCCGGAATCCAATTTGCTCTTTAATTCTGGAGTTCTAAACCCAACAGGAAACCGGGCTGGAGGGACGGAAACGTTAAACGAGGGCTACTTAGTCGACAAAAATGGTGAGATTAATTTTCCGGTATTAGGTATGGTTAAGCTAGCTGGCCTTACGAAGCCCGAAGCTATTGAAGAAATGTCTTTCAGGCTACAGGAATATGTAAAGGATCCGATCGTGAATATTCGGTTTACGAATTTTAAAATCACCGTAATTGGTGAAGTCAATAAACCAGCGACTTTTACCGTTCCGACCGAAAAGATAAACATTCTCGAGGCGCTGGGGCTTGCTGGAGACATGACACCCTACGGAAAACGGGAAAATGTACTTATCATCAGGGAGAAGGACGGGATAAGAAGTGCCACAAGGGTTGATCTAAATAAAAATGACATATTAAGTTCCCCCTACTATTATCTTCAGCAGAACGATGTGATCTATGTCGAACCAGACAAAATTAAGGCTATCCAAGCCTCTACGAATCAGCGGTCTCTGACCCTGCTTGGAATCACAACATCTGTAGCTATTTCTTTATTATTCAACCTAAGAATGCTCTTAGACAGATAAAAACCCACATGAAAAAGAAAGATATCTTATCCGACATGCTGCTGGACGGCTTTCTGGAAGAAAGTTCCACACCATTCGATATTAGATCAGCGATCTTTAAATATCTGAGATATTGGTGGCTTTTTGTTCTTGGCCTTATGGTCTGCCTTGGGGGAGCCATTGCCTATTTGTTCTTCGAAACACCATTATATCGAGCATCCGCTTCTTTATTAATTAAGGTCGATAAAGGGATTGGCTTTACACAAAACGCGGTGTTTAGTGATCTGGAAGCTTATGAATCTAACAGTAAAATCGAAAATGAGCTGGAGATCATTGGCTCATACAGCATTGTCAGAGATGCTATCGAGGAATTGCCGCTTCATGCCTCCTATTTTGTCGAAGACAGATATTCGCGAAGAAAGGAAATTTACGGTGAACAAGTCCCTGTCAGTGTTGTAGTAGAGGAATTGAGCGCTGCCGGAATTGCACCCGACGACCGCACCATAAAGATACATTTAGCCACAGATGATTTTACCATTGAATCCCCTGAAGGTAATCTCAAAAAAATCAAATATGGGGAGAAAATTGAAAATTGGTATGGTGTTTTTTCTATTGAAAAAGTCAGGCCCTTTGGTGAAGAGACTCCTTCAACCTTAATTATATCCCTGAATAATAAGGATTTGCTTGCAGGAAGATTTAGCGGTGCTCTAACGGTTGAACAATCGAACCGTTTTTCATCGGTGGTTAATTTAAGTTTGATAGATCCCGTCCCGGCAAAAGCCAAGGATATTTTAAACAAAGTAGTGGAAGTCTATAACTTCCAGGCCGTAAAGGAAAAAAACATTATTGCCACCAACACCCTAGAATTTATCGATGAACAACTGGTGGCTTTAACTGAGGAATTAGAGAGTATTGAAGAAAAAATTGAAGCCTATAAAAGAAATTATAACATCTCGGATTTATCCTCCGAACTAGCTAATTCCCTTCAGAGCAGCTCAGATTTTGAGTCACAGCTCTCCAGAAACCGCACTCAGATGGAGGTATTAGAGTCGATAGAGCGCTATCTTAACAATCCATCGGGAATGACAGAGGTCACAAGTTCGCTTACCATAGAAGATAATACCTTGGCGGCTTTAGTGATGAAGTTCAATGAAGTGCAGAGTGAAAAGGAAAGGCTTCTCCGTACGCTTCAGCCAAATAATCCCCTGATTGTAAATTTAGAGGATCAATTAGCTTCACTTAAACAAAATATTCTCACAAACCTGTCCAATATTAAAGCCGGCTTGGATATTCAGAACAAAAACATGCAATCCAGAGCGGCAGAGCTGGACCACAGGGTACGTTCTGTGCCTGAAATCGAAAGAGGCCTGCTGGAACTGACTAGGGAACAAGGGATAAAGCAAGAACATTATCTTTATCTGGTGAAAAAAAGGGAGGAATCTCAACTTTCACTTGCTGCTACTACAGTGTCCAATTCAAGAATAATCGACGCAGCATCCGGAGGCGGAGGACCGGTTAAACCTAATAGAAAACTGATTTTGGGCATGGCATTTATGATGGGCATGGGCTTACCTTTTGGATTCATTTATCTCAAAAACATGCTTAGCGGAAAGATTATTCAAAAACAGGAAATAAGGAAAATTACTTCCCTTCCCATTATAGCGGAAATATCGCATCATAACATGAAGGAACCCTTGGCGATTTCTGAAAAGAAGAGAACTCCTATTGCAGAACAATTCAGATTATTGCGAACCAATTTGAAATTTCAGAATACTGGGCTCGAGGACAGGGTTATTCTGGTTACCTCCAGCATAAGCGGCGAGGGAAAAACATTTTTCAGCCTTAATTTTGGAGTGAGTCTAAGCTTGACGGGCAAGAAAGTGATCATCTTGGAATTTGACCTGAGAAAGCCAGCTTTGTTGGAAAGTGTTGCTGTTAAAAGCAGGACAGGCATTACAGATTATTTGAATTCTGAAGATCCGGTAATTGATGATTTTATTATTAAGTTCGATCCGGTTTCCAACCTGTATTTGTTAGGGTGCGGAAGTTTACCGGATGACCCAGCAGAAATCATGTTGAGTCCGAAGGTAGGTCGATTAATTGAAGAGCTAAAAGAAAGGTTTGACTACATCATACTGGACACCGCCCCAGTGGGCACTGTCGCTGACGCCTTTAATTTAGTTTCTTATTCGGATTACTCCTTATTTATAATCCGGTACAACTATACAACCAAGCAACATCTTAATTTTATAGAGGAAAATAATTTCAGCAACAAACTCAAAAGACCGCTGATAGTCTTGAACGGTGCTAAAGCCGTTGCTGGAAACTATAGTTATGGTTATGGCTATGGCTATGAAAAAAAGAACAAGGTGTATTCTTAAAGGAGCCTTACACCATCTTTTTTCAGGATCGCCCATTAAATGGACGTAGATAATTCTACACCCGCTTAAATCTCTTTTGCATCTATATTAAGATATACCTTGAGTTCTTTCATTAGTAAATCCCTATCGTCAATAAATGAAAAGCTTGGTAAAGGTCAAGGACGGACTGTTAAAGCCAAAAAAAACATAGTAGGCTCCATTTTCATCAAAGGGGCAAGTATTGCCATAAGTTTGGTGATGCTTCCACTCACCCTAGACTATGTCAACTCTACGCAGTACGGGATATGGTTGGCATTAAGCTCGATCGTAGGCTGGTTTAGTTTTTTTAACATTGGGTTAACCAATGGGTTACGAAATAAATTTGCCGAAGCCAAGGCCTTAGGGGACGACAGCGGCGCCCAGACCTACGTAAGTACGACGTATGCTACTCTCATCCTTATTTTTTCAGCAGTTTGGATCATTTTTTTAGTGATTAACCCCTTGCTTGATTGGGCCAAAATTTTGAATGTGCCCGCTGAAATGAGAGCAGAAGTTTCTATGTTGGCAGTTATTGTTTTCACCTACTTCTGCTTACAGTTCATTTTAAAGATCATTACTACCTTGATCGTTGCAGACCAACAACCCGCCAAGTCATCTTTAATAGACTTGTTGGGGCAGGTAATCTCGATGCTTTTTATTTTTGTTCTAATAAAAACAACTGAGGGATCTCTGATCAAATTGGGCTGGGCTCTATGTCTTTCTCCCATAATTGTGCTTATAGGCGCAAACATCTTCTTTTTTAGGAAAAAGTATTATATATACAGGCCTCTCATTTCCAAGATCGACTTTTCCCAATCAAAATCACTCTTCAATTTAGGGTTAACTTTCTTTATCATACAGATTGCGTCACTAATACAATATCAGTCCGCCAATATCATCATTGCGCAAGGCTTTGGCACTGAAGAGGTCACCTCCTACAATGTAGTGTATAGATATTTTAATGTGATAGGAATGGCTTTTGGCATCTTTCTGGCTCCGTTTTGGTCCGCCGCTACCGATGCCTTTTTTAAAAATGACATACCCTGGATAAAAAAAGCGATAACAAGATACCTGCAGCTGGGCATCTTGTTACTATGCGGCGGGGGGATCATGCTATTGTTTTCGGAGCAGGTTTATCAACTCTGGCTCCAAGACAAAGTGGACATTGACTTCACGCTGTCTTTATGGGGATACATATTCATTTGCTCTTTTACCTTCGCCAGCATCTTTGTCAATTTTCTCAATGGTATCAGCGCCTTAAAAATCCAGTTCTGGGCCAGCTTGATAAGCCCAGTAATCTACGTTGCCGTAGCCCTACTTCTAATCAATTATTATGGTGTGGGCGTACATGCACTATTTATTGCCTCTTTGGTTGCCAACATCAACGGCATCATAATAGCCCCTATCCAATATTATTTAATAGTATATAAAAAGAAAAAAGGCATATGGTTGAGATAAATCAACACAAATACCCCAAAATCGTACATCTACAATATGGATCTAGCCCTTCGGGTAATTATACTATACGGCAACATCAAGCATTTTTAAAAGCTGGATTTGATTCCAAGGTTTTATCTATGCATTCAGATGTAACCGGGGATCCACGAGTTCAGAATCTCGGCAAGGGAGCAAAGTTACGGGGAAGGATAAATCAAAAATTACAGGGGATCGTGACTAAGAACCGGAACAAAGAATATGGGGGGTTCTCTTGTTCTTTTATTGGTTCCGATGTAAGTACACACCCACTTGTGACCGAGGCGGACGTCGTTTACGTACATTGGGTTTTGGGCGGATTCATGAGCATTAAAAACTTAGAACAACTGGCCAGTTTAGGCAAGCCCATGATTATGGTGATGCATGATATGTGGGCTTTGACTGGGGGATGCTCCCATAGTTTTGACTGTCCTAAATTTAACACCCACTGTCACAATTGCCCCATACTTGCCGGAGACAAAGAGCGTGATCTTTCTTTTAAACAATTTGAAAGAAAGATGAAGCTTTATGAAAATAACGATAATATATATTTTGTCTCTCCTAGCGTATGGCTGTACAACCTAGCCAAAAATGCGCCTCTGACGAAAAATAAACCTATCTTTCATATCCCAAATGTTATTGACACTTCCATATTCAAACCTTTTGATAAAAAGGTTGCGAAAAAAATATTGAACATCAATGAAGACGCTTTGGCCATTTCATTTGGCGCAAATAAAATTACCAGCCCTTACAAAGGGTGGAAATACCTCGAGGAGGCGTTACAAAAGTTAGCACAGAAGAGACTCTCTAAGGATATCCAAGTCCTTGTCTTTGGAAGCGGTGACAACGAAGAGATCAGAAGACTAATTCCTTTTAATACCATATTTATGGGCTATATTAAAGATGATTATGCCACAAACTTAATTTACAATGCCTCCGATGTCTTCGTAGTACCCTCTATGGCAGATAACTTACCAACCACCATTTTAGAAAGTATGAGTTGTGGCACCGCAGTAGTAGGGTTTAAGGTGGGAGGCATCCCAGATATGATTACTCACAAAGAAAATGGCTATCTAGCTAGGTACAAAGACGCAGATGACCTGGCAGAAGGGATTGAGTACTGTATCGACAATAACATTAAAGGCACCCTCGCCCCCCGATTCAGCATGAACAGGTTCATTCAAGATCATTTGGATCTCCTTTCTACTATAAAACCCTTATCCGGAAATAGATAAAGTGCAGACAGCAACTAGAAGTTTAGCAAGAACCATCCTATATTATGATAGGACGGAGTTGATCGCCCTAAACCTATTTTGGATTGGTTTTATCATGTATTCGTCTGCATGGACAGCTTCCCAAACCTTCAAAGTGAGTGCGGCCTTATGCGGACTGATCCAAATTGCAGGTATGTGTCTGTTTATTCCTACAGGTTTTAGATTGATTAGATTTGAATTCGGTAGTGAATATCAAAAAGTAACGTTTATAATGTTTTTTACTTGGGCGGTGACTATCGTAATCCGCGGCCTCGCTCTTGACGAAGATTTTATCAGAGGATTTTTCTTCAATCCTTGGTTTGGCGGATTTTTGTACTTTGTGCCGTTGATAATGCTCTTCCCACAAAAGCTGATCTATTATAAAAAAATATTTGATGCTATCATCATTATAGGTGCTATCTATATCCTGCTTGATATAATGTTTATCTCAGACCTGATGAACCCTGATATCGAAAATATAAGAAGTAGGGCCATCGTGGAGTATTTTTCAAAAAACCTCGGTGTACCAGCCATATTCATACTTCTAACTTATGTCTACCATACAAAAAACCGAATTCTCTTCTCAGTTGCTGTCCTTCTTCTAACCTTGTTCTTTGCCATCGTTAGGGCACGAAGGGGGCTCATCTTCATGACCATAGGGCCTTTGTTCTTTATCTACCTATTATACTGGTTCAACAGCAAGAGAAAATTGCTGATGATGATTTTGTCCTGGAGCCTAGTTCTAATGGTGGGCGCTGGGCTTGTTTATTATCTAAACAACTACGAGGTCAATATTTTTGAGGGTTTGGAAGAACGCGGTACGCAAGATACCCGTACAGGCGTTGAAGTCTACTTTTATGGCGACATGGAACAGGTAGATTGGATAGTGGGGAGGGGAATGATGGGCGAGTACTATTCTCCAACTATGGCAGCGGGCAATCGTAGGGGAACCATTGAAACTGACTACCTCAACATGATTTTAAAGGGAGGGATCGTCAACTTGGTACTATTGTTGTTAATCTTGATCCCGGCTATGATTAACGGAATTTTTCGCTCCAAAAACACCCTTTCTAAAGCTGCTGGGCTTTGGATTCTCATCTGGTTATTGAACACTTATCCTTCTACCGTACAGGTATTTTCCATGTACTATATGCTGGTCTGGATATCCGTAAGCATTTGTTATTCAAAAACCATTAGAAACATCCCGGAGGAATTCATGATATCCTATTTTAAGTCTCCAAGAAGTTAATACAAAAACAATATGTCAAAAGTTGCGATAATCACTAAACCAAAAAACAGCAGCCCCAAAGTTTTGGCTATTTGTCTAAATCATTTCCTTAAAGATAATGGATACAACGCTGATCTTTTCTTTAAAATAGAAGTATTCAAACGACTGTTAAGTTATTATGACGTAAAAAATAAATACAACATTTTATCTTGGAGACTATATCAAGCGATCCATTATATATCCGACCGATGGTTCCTGAAAAAGCTAAAAACTTATGACGCCATTATTATCGCAGAAACATCTCCACGCATTTATTTTAAAGACATCTACAACATAAGTCTTCTGAAGGAAAAACTTGGCGATATCCCGATTGTTTATCATGGGGTTTACTTTTTGGGAAATGCACCCACGATGGTAGAAATGCTAGCGGAAAATGGGCAGTATTCTTCTAAAATTTTTGATTGGCATTTATCAGTATCTGAAGTTACCGAAATCCGTCAAAAGCCCACTCCACCCTGGAGCACTATAGGCATGTATTTAAAATCCACTGGACTAAAACCTCGTCCCAAAAAAGAGCTATTTGCTCTGGTGGATTTCGAAAGAGAAGGCCATGAGGAAACCAGGAAAATACAAATAGAAACTTTGGAAGCGCTGGACATCCCATATGTCGCCCTAAGCGGATCGTTTTCTATTGAGGAGATAAGAGAACTATACAAAAAAGCCACGTTCTATTTCATTCAATTTGCGGAGTCTTTCGGCGTTCCTATCGCCGAATGCTTAAGTTGTGGCTCTTATATATTCACCCCCGATAGTTCTTGGGGAATGGCTTGGAGATTGGATGAAAACCCACAAATTCACGGGCCTGGTACTTTAGCGGATTGTTTTGTTGTGTATGAAGACCAGAAAGATCTTACTAAGAAGTTGGAGAACTTGCAAGCCAATTATGATCTGGAGGAAACCCCGAAAAAAGTATTCAATATATTTCATGAGAATTATCCCCATTACTATGACGGTAATGTTACAATTTTGAAGGATTTTATGGATAGAGTTGCCAGCAAAACCTTAAAGCAAAAAAACTGATATTTCAAGATGTCCATAGGCCATAATAGACGATATTAAAAGCTGGCCTTAAGAGTCTTGTAGTTGATATGCCAAGCGTGAATAAAAAATATGAGTAAAGTATTTTTGTATCCCAAAGCTGACAAGATAATGGGATCCCCTAACCCCTATATCACCAATTTTATCTATAGCTTGTCTACAGATCACAAAGTAGTTAATGAAAGAGCAAAGAATAGAGGGGTACTCAACCTTTTTAGATACCTTCTAAAAGCAGACATTTTCATATTCAACTGGATTGAGAATCTTCCTGAAAAACGGTTTGGTAAGGTTCAGATAATACTTTTTTGTATTTTCATGGGTTTTGCAAAAGTTTTGCGAAAAAGAATTATTTGGATTCTCCACAACAAATATTCGCACCATAAAAAGAAGGACCGGTGGATCGATTTTATGTACTTTTTTATGATGAAAAATGCAGATAAAATTATAACCCATTCTGAGTCCGGGAAGGAATTTGTGAATTCCAATTTTCCTAAATCTTTAGATAAGGTGGAAGTCATCACACATCCTGTAACCTCAATGTTCAATTTAGAGCCGGTTAGCGACAAGCCTTATGATTTTATTATTTGGGGCACCATATTTCCGTACAAGGGAATAGATAGGTTTTTAAGGTTTTTAAAGGAATCTCCCCATGATTTTGATTATAAAATCTTGTTAGTCGGCAAATGCTTCGACGAAAAATATAAGGCGATTATTGAAGATCTTTTAACTGCAAACATACATTTCTATAACCAAATATTTGACCATGAGATGATCGCTCAATTTTCAAATCAATCGAAATTCACTCTTTTCACCTACAAGTCAGACTCGGTTATTAGTTCGGGATCATTAATTGATGCTATCCGAATGGGATCTACTATCATAGGACCGGATTATGGGAGCTTTAAGGACTTAAACCACTACAGTTTCGTGAACACGTATGATTCCTATGAGGATATTTTTCGGATTCACAGGGAATATGAGCAGGACCTTATAAAAGAAAAAGAAGAGCGTAGCAAATTTTATGAAGCAAACAACTGGAAGGTCTTTATCCAAAAACTCCAAAAAAGCTTTTAGAATTTAACTCTTCGGATCCAAAGGATCAATCCGAGCTAAAGTGTTATTTGCACTGCGCATAGCAAAACATTAAATTTTATTTAGAGATAATTTATAAAAAAAGTATACGATGAAGCAGGTAATCCAAAATTTTAAAACAGGAGAACTATATGTGGATGAGGTACCAGTACCTTCTATATCTGGCGGTATGGTTTTAGTGGAAAATGAATACTCCTTAATAAGTGCGGGAACAGAGCGAGGAACGGTAAAAGTAGCACAGGCTAATTTAATTGGAAAGGCTAAGCAGCGCCCTGACCTGGTTGCACAGGTGATACAAAATGTCAAAAAAGAAGGTTTAAGCGCAACGTTTAATAAGGTTAAGACAAAACTGGATTCTTTGAAGGCTCTGGGCTACAGCACTTCAGGAACAGTATTGACATCCCTTGACACCAAGGGAATGTTTAAGCCAGGAGATCGGGTGGCTTGTGCTGGGGCCGACTATGCCTCCCACGCCGAGGTGGTCGCAATACCACAAAATTTATTAGTCAAAGTGCCTGATAATGTCGGATCAGATGAAGCCGCATTTACCACCCTAGGCGCCATAGCACTGCAGGGACTTCGACAAGCAGAACCAAGACTTGGAGAAAAAGTATGCGTAATAGGGCTGGGCTTGTTGGGCCAAATCACCGTGCAGCTTCTAAAAGCAAACGGGTGTACCGTATTCGGAATCGACATGGCCGAAGAATTAATTTCATTGGCCAAAAACTCAGGTGCTGAGACAGCCATGCACAGGACAGATCCCAATCTAATATCTATCTGTGAAAACTTCACATCCGGCAATGGCTTTGATTCGATCATTATTACTGCCGCGACATCCTCAAATGACCCTATCGTATTGGCAACCGAAATTGCCAGAAAAAAAGGGAAGATCATCGTGGTCGGGGCTGTAAAAATGGATATCCCCAGAGACCCATTTTTCTACAGGAATGAGCTGGAGCTAAAAATCAGTTGCTCCTACGGCCCCGGCAGATATGATGTAAATTATGAAGAGTTAGGTCATGATTATCCTTATGCCTACGTGAGGTGGACCGAACAACGGAATATGGAAGCATTTTTGGGATTGTTATCGCAAAAATCAATCAATATAAAGCCGCTTATCACCCATATATTTGATCTTACAGAAGCAGAAAAAGCTTATGATCTCGTCATGGGAAAAATAAAAGAGCCGCATATTGGAATACTACTACAATACGCCAAAAGCCCGCGCAAGCACGTAACAAAGACTATAATTAATCGTGAGGCCATCAAGTCGGTTAACACAGGCTTTATAGGGGCCGGAAGCTTTGCGCAAAGCTATTTGGTACCAAATGTAAAAGCTTGGGGTGCCTCATTGGATGGGGTGGTTACTTCTAAAGGAATCACCGCAAAAAACGTGTTAGATAAGTTTAAATTCAACTACTGCACTACAGAAGCTAATGACATATTGGATAATCCCGATATTAACACTGTTTTTATCGCCACCCCTCATGCCTCACATGCGGCGTTAGTAGTTGGCTCATTAAAAGCCAAAAAAAATGTCTTTGTTGAAAAACCTTTGGCGATGAGCCTTGATCAGCTAAAGGAAATCATAAAAGCGAAAGATGAAAATAATCTGCCCGTAATGGTGGGCTTCAACCGCCGTTTCTCTCCCTTAGCAAAAGAAATTAAAAAGGAGTTTAAAACTGTAGCAGAACCTTTCGTGATTAATATCAGAGTCAATGCAGGATTTATTCCAAAAGACCACTGGTCTCAATTGGCAGATGTGGGAGGGGGAAGGATAATCGGTGAGGTTTGCCATTTCGTAGATTTGATGCAATATTTCACAGGCTCAGATCCTGAAAAAGTATATGCAGAATCCATTAGCTCTTCAAATGAACTTATCACCGTTCACGATAACATTTCCGTTGTGATAAAATTCAAAGACGGTTCGGTAGGGAATTTAGTATATGTGGCGAATGGGGATAAGTCTATGCCTAAAGAATATATAGAGGTCTATTGTGCTGGCAATATAGGGGTTATAAACGATTTCAAAAGTGGCGCATTGCATAAGGCAGGCAAGATGACTAAACTCAAATCCACTGGAAAAGGCCATAAAGAGGAAGTTTATCAATTTCTGGAAAACATAAAGCAGGGCAAAGAGAGTCCGATAGACTTCAATTCCCTCTGCTTGACGACACTGACTACCTTTAAAATCCTAGACAGTTTGGCCACGGGGATGCCCCAGAAAATTACTTTAGGAGAATTAATGGATGTGGCACCGCAATAAAATAAGCGCCAGCCTTCAGCCTAATACCAGTTTCTAAACCAATTTTGAATGGAATTCATCCTTAATACCAATACCATTTGGGATGCCCCTCCAAGGGCGAGACACCAGTTGGCCTATGCTCTTTCTGAAAAACAAATAAAGGTAACCTTTGTAGCTGGAAATGTTAAGGGTAAAGTCGGCACCGAAACTCTTAAAATTAACGACTATCTGGATGTAATTATACCTTCCTTTCCCATCAGCAGCAGATTTAGATACAGGACCCCCTTGTTGAATGAGGGCTATCAACTGTGGCTGTATTCTCTGCTGAAGAAAAGAATGGAAAACAAAGATGTCTATGTGATTTGCTTTGACTTTGGCGGATATTTAGCAGGAAGGTTTTTCGATAAGACAATCTATTTTGCAAATGATGATTACATCAACAACGTCCAAATTCCTGCCTTCTTAAAGTTGTACACGGTTTTCACCCAACGGCAGCTGATCATTTCGTCAAAATTCACCCTGGCTACAGCACAGAAACTGGTGTCAGATTTCTCAAAATATAATAAAAAGTCCTTTGAACTACCTTTGGGCGCACCAGATTACGAAATAAAAGTCGATAAGGAGGCTATCTTAAGAAAAAAAGACGGTATTATAAAAATAGTCCTGTTAGGTTACCTTGACAAGGTAAAAACACCATTGCCTTTGCTGTTGAAGATCCTGGAGATGGACAATGCGATGCTCTATTTGATTGGTCCGGTTAAAGATGATATTTTGGAACATTTACATCCCGCCAACAAGGTGGTTTCTTTAGGCACGCTTACTGGGGAAGATTTAATGGATGCCCTGTTACAAATGGATGTAGCCATAGCTCCTTATTATATGGAGGATTCAAATACAGGCCGAACTCCTAACAAAATGTGGCAGTATTTGGCGACCGGCAAACCTGCGGTAATCACTAATTTACCCAATGTTAAGCATTGGGTTTTTCCTGAGGGCACCGTTTATAAAGCCAATACTGAAGAACAGTTTATCGATATGATCAACAAAGCCTATCATGAGGATAACCCTGATTTAATAGAAGCAAGGATAGCCTTGGCTAAAAATAATTCATGGGGAAAAAGGGCGGAGCGGCTTTTAGACTATATTAAGGAGAATTTTAATTAAACAATAAATTGTTATTTTGATTGGACAAGACATCGCCCAATCCTATCTAAAAATAAGGGCATTACCAAATGAACTTCTTTTGGTATTTTGAATTTTATTGAGAACTATTATTGCTATATTTGTATGGTCAAGAAAGACTAAAAAAAGCATTCCTTAAAATTTTTATGGTTGATAAAATTGAAAATTCATTTAATAAGTTAGCGGCTTATTGTGAAATGGAGAATTTTAAAGGATATGATCCTTACGACAGTCTAAACAGTAAATTTTTTCGAAGCATTCCGATAGCTTCTAAAGCTCCTTTGGTTAGGTTAGCCTGGACGCAATTCTTTAAGAGATCGCCGGTTAATCTGCGGGCAATAGTGGGCGTTGAAAAAGAATATAATCCCAAGGCGTTGGGGTTGTTTCTTTCGGCGTATTGTCTTCTCTATAAAAAGCAACCTAGAGAAGACTATTTAGAAAAAATAAATTTTTTCTCCTCCCAACTCATTGCCATTCAGAACAGAAACTGGTCAGGCAGCTGCTGGGGATATAACTTTGATTGGCAGGCTAGGGCATTTTTTCAACCTAAGAATACCCCTACTGTCGTGGCCTCTACTTTTATAGGCTGCGCTTTACTGGATGCTTATGAAATCACCGGCAAGCAAGAATTATGGGACACTGCTCGAAGCACCTGTGACTTTGTCCTGAAAGACTTAAACAGAACTTATGATGATAAAGAAAACTTCTCGTTTTCGTATTCTCCTCTGGATAAAAGTGTGGTTTTCAACGCATCGTTACTGGGATCAAGAATGCTTGCGAGGGTATACGGTTTTTCAAAAGAAAAGGAGCTAGAAGAAGCTGCAAGGAAGTCCGTGTCCTTTTGTTGCGAACACCAGAGAAAAAATGGGTCGTGGAGTTATGGAACGTATGAATTCCACCAATGGATCGACAACTTTCACACCGGATACAATTTAGAATGCTTAACGGATTACATGAGCTTCACTGGTGATAAATCCTTCGAAAACAACTTAACTATGGGGTATGATTATTATATCTCCACATTTTTTACAGAGGAAGGCATCCCTAAATACTACAACAACAGTATCTACCCGATTGATATTCATGCCCCCACCCAATTGGTAATAACCTTATCAAAATTGGGCAAATTCCACGACGAGAAAGAATTGCTGGAAAAAGTGATGAATTGGACCATAGATAACATGCAATCAGATCAGGGTTACTTCTACTACCAGATCAACAAGTATTTTACGTCTAAAATACCTTACATGCGCTGGGCTCAAGCATGGATGTTTTACGCTTTGTGTACTTATTTAGTATCTAACGATCCGGATGAAAAGAATTGAAATCTCCAACATTCCAGTGGATGCATTGACCATGCAGCAAACACTCGATAGGATTCACCAGGCCATTGCCATAAAAAAACCCATTCATCATGTCGTCGTAAACGCGGCAAAAATTGTCGCCGCCCAAAAAGACAAAGCTTTAAGGGACTCAATCGTCAACTGTGATATAATAAATGCCGATGGTCAGGCTGTGGTGTGGGCCTCTTCCATTCTAAAAAAGCCGGTACCCGAACGTGTAGCAGGAATAGATCTTATGGAAAACCTTGTAGATTCTGCTTCTAAAAAAGGTTACAAGATTTTCTTCCTTGGTGCGAAAGAGAAGGTATTAAATGAGGTTATAGCAAAATATTCCAGCATGTATGGCCCTGAAATCATCGCCGGTTATAGAAACGGCTACTATAAAGAGGAGGAGGAAAGAGTGATTGCACAACAAATCGCTGAATCAAATGCTGATATTTTGTTTGTGGCTATAAGTTCGCCAAAAAAAGAAATCTTCTTGGAATCCTATAAACACATCATTAAAACCCCATTTATCATGGGCGTGGGCGGAAGTTTTGACGTGGTATCCGGCGTGATTAAACGTGCCCCGGTTTGGATGCAAAAATGCGGACTAGAATGGCTATTTAGAACCTTACAGGAACCTAGGAGAATGTGGAGAAGGTATCTTTACACCAACATTGCTTTTATTTATTTGGTGGCAAAAGAAAAGCTGAAACAAACATTTTAGCTTCTTACCCTGAAAAATACTGCCAAGCTATAACTCCATAAAGACATAGCCGAAATCCACCTATTGATGAGACTATCATGCATCAAGCAAGTGAAAACACCCTCTCACAGCTAGCTTTTCGGGATCCTTACCTTAGGCCCTGGATCGAAAGCCAATCAAACACAGAATTCCAATGGGGAAGGAATGTAAGCGTCTAATTGCGGATCATTTAACTTTAAAGCTTGAACTATTATACGGAAATGAAAATACCGAAGGTACTTATACTAATTCAACCTTTTAATCAAAACACTGGAGGCGGAATAACTTTGTCTAATTTATTCAGAGGCTGGCCAAAGGAAAATCTAGCAGTGTTGTGTCGCGGCTATGTCATTGATTCAAATACCCAAACCGATATTTGTGATACCTACTATCAATTAGGTCATAAGGAACATATCCTAAAATTTCCCTTCAGTAAATTCGCGAGAAAGTACTATTCAGGCCTATTAAAAATCAATAAGCGTCAAACCGGAAGCATTGATCCACGGAAACCATCCCTACGACAAAGGCTTTTAAATGATTATATCCAGCCGTTCCTTAAATGGGCTGGTGTTCAAAATTTCATCTCGAAGATAGTCTTGTCCCAGGATTTGAAAGACTGGCTAGATGTATACCAGCCAGATATCATTTATGCCCAAGCTCAGGGGCGCGATACGACTCTATTTTGCTCCGCAATTCAAGATTATGTAGGAAAGCCAATGGTTTTTCACATGATGGACGATTGGGTCCAACTCGAAAAGGAGGGCCTACTTGGTAGATATTGGCATCCTAAAGTAGACCTTGAATTTAGACAAATGCTCAGCAAATGCAGTCTACACCTCAGCATCAGTGACGCGATGGCCATTGAATACAAAAGACGCTATGGATATGAGTTCAAGACCTTTCACAATCCCACTGATCTAAATTTCTGGAGAAAGGGTCAAAAAAAAAGCTGGGAATTGGCAGCGCAACCGACGATCCTTTACGCCGGAAGAACGGGATTGGGTATTGAAGAATCTCTCAAGATGATGGCAAAGGCTGTAACCCAACTTAACAAGGAACTAGACGTCTCGATAACCTTTATTCTTCAGGTAAACGAGAAACCTGATTGGATGGATAAATTTCCGTGCATTGAACATCGCAGTTTTGTAAAATATGAGAATCTTCCGCAGAAATTTGCCGAAGCTGATATTCTCTATTTACCCTACGATTTTTCTTCTAGTTCAGTAAAATACATAAAATATTCCATGCCGACCAAGGCCTCTGAATACATGATCAGCGGAACACCCATTTTAATTTTTGCACCTTTCGAAACAGCCATTGTACACTATGCACAGCAACATAATTGGGCGAAAGTAGTCACGGACAATAAGGAGAATGCTTTAAAAACCGCCCTAAAGGAATTGATATTAAGTCAAGAAGAACGTGAGAACAGGGCCCAAACCGCCATACAATTAGCCGAAAGCAAACATGATGCAGTAAAAGTTAGAACAAATTTTAAAAGAGCTCTAACTTCTTTATTGGAAAAACCCATATCTTCACACTCATAAGAATAAAAATTTTTAACCTAAATCCAAATACATGAAGGTACTTTTAGTTAACCAGTATTCTATGGAGAATGCATATGATCTTTGGAAGAAAGGGGTGAGTGGCAGTCACCACGTGTGGGGTAAAATTGAACTAGATAGAAGAGGAAAAGTAGAGATGATAATTTTTAAACACGTCAAATACCCCTTCCTGAACAGGATCGGAAATATTTTTAAAATTACTCATCTTGACCAACAGATTCGAATTCTTTTCAATCTGAAACAGTTTGATATTTTATACGCTCCCTACTCTTCGGCCAATACCCGCTTATTGGTATTGTTAAAATGGCTGGGACTTTTTAAAAAACCCATAGTGGTTGCCATCCATCAGCCACTTATCAGTTCAACAAAATCCCGATGGACTGCGAATTTTTTTTCTAAGAAACTTCTCCTACAATATGATGCGAGCATATTTCTGAGCGAGGCTTTGATGAAAAAGACCGTACAGCAGCTGCGGATACCCCGTCATGTAGAGAAAGAGAAATTTCACACAGCTCAATGGGGACCGGATGCGGCGTTTTATGAGAATGATGAACCAAATGTTCCTTTGCAAGACTGTGATTACTTTATCAGCGCAGGGCACACCGACAGAGATTATGACACCTTGATTGAAGCGTTTAGGGACATCAACTATTCTCTCAGGATCTTTTGTACACAAAAATCCTTGCCCAGAACCACCGATATACCTCCTAATGTCAGGATTGTTTCTACGGGGATTCCTTATTCTGAATTATTAAAGTGGTACAGGAATGCCCGAGCCATCTTGATCCCTTTAAAGTACCCAAAAGAAAAGGAGGGTTGTCAAGGAATGACCAGTATTCAAGACGTTATTGCCTTAGGTAAACCCACTATCATGACCCTTAACCGATCTCTTAATCTAGACGTTGAAAAAGAAGGCTTTGGGATCTTCGTTGAAATGGGAGATATTTTAGGTTGGAAAAATGCTATTAGCTTACTCATTCATGACACTTCCCTTCTTACAACCATGGCATCGTTGGCCCAAAAAACCTATGTCGAGAAGTTTAATTCCGAAATCTTTGCAGACAAACTTCAGGAAGTATTAGTGAAGGTCTACCATTCAAAGTGTTTAAAGTCATGAATATACTCCCATATGATAATTTTCATTATGATGAAAAATCTCGCCATCAATTCCAACAATTAAATGAATCGCTATTTGTAGAAAGAGTATTTGGCCATCTTTCCACTATTATGGGTGAGTCTTTCTCGGACTATGATTTCCATGTTTTTTCCCACCACGGATCAGATCAATTCCCTTCCAGTATTGGGAATACATCAGCTAGAAAAAAAGTTTTGTTGTTTTTGTCTGATGAATTAGGAACCGACCCGAAGCCGTATTCACATCATTATTATGCGGTATTTAAAACCTATATAGGCAATAATTCGAGTCAAAAGAATGTCTTCCCTATCCCTCTAGGGTACGTTAAAGACGTATCCCAATTCCCGGTCAAACCGATTGCGGAGCGATCCATCAATGTGTTTTTCAGGGGCAACTTTAATTCGAACCGACTGGATTTTTATCGAAGTTTATCTTGGTGGAAATGGTTGATCCCTAAAAGGTTCGGTAAACATGCCAAGTTCTATAGATCCTTAATGCTACGCTTCAAAAAGGATTTTAGCAAATGTTTTCCTTCCTCTGTTATCATCCTAAATGACGGCTTTAAGAAGGGTTACTCTCCCCAAGAATATGGCAAAGTATTATCGGAGAGCAAAATTGTTCTTTGCCCCAAAGGATATGATATGGCAGAAAGCTTCCGGCATTTTGAATCTATGAGAGCCGGCTGCATCGTCATATCCGAGCAACTACCTGATACTGAGTT
>CAZHZP010000001.1:42045-63971 GCA_964537165.1 uncultured Roseivirgaceae bacterium
AATCTATGAGAGCCGGCTGCATCGTCATATCCGAGCAACTACCTGATACTGAGTTCTATACAGGATCACCCATTATTCAGATTAACAATTGGGAAGAAGGATTATCCAAGGTTAAAGAACTTCTATCGGACCCCACTGCCATGGCAGCTATACAAAAAGCCACTGTTAATTGGTGGAAAGAAAGATGTTCCGAATTAGCAACTGCAAGGTACATACATGCCAAACTTCTACAGTTAGAGGATCTCCCGATGAACCCTTAAGGAAGGGATTATCGGTTGAATTTTCGTGTTTCTTCTACTTCCTAAAAAGCTTTTCTTTCATAGACTTGATCTTTAATCCTAGAAAAATGGCTTTGGTATGACCATGGATAACCTTTTTAAAGTAACTTACATCAGGATTAATAGGTTCAGATAATACCTCTCCCCAAAGATGTTGCGTCAGCTTTTTAAAAAAAGTGAAATGGGGAGATATTCTGTGTTTGGGATTTACTTTGAATATAGCCGTCAGCAGACTACGATTATTAAAAGGTGATACCTCTTCCATAGCAATATCTTGTTCAGAAGTCCACAGAGCATGCCAGTTGCCGATTCTTTGTTCCCAGTAAAAAAGATCCAACAAAGAAATGTCGTTTTCTTCAGCATATGGCTTGGCTGTTACATACCATTTTTGTAGCTGAGCCGTGAAATAGGGAATACTATTTCCGTATCCCGCAAAGGCAAGTAACATATCGAACGTAATTTCCGAACGGGTATGGCCATAATAAAACCTCACAATCTCAGTACAATTTCCGTTCACGTTTATAACATCCTGATATTTACGGTCAAAATGGTATTGAATGTGGCTAGTTTTGGGCAAAATCCGGGGGTACACGTGCTCACTGTTGAATTTAGACAAAAAATCATCCCTCAGGTTCTCGGGAGTGATGATGTGAACATTTAAATCCAACTTCCTTCCTAGATTTTCAGGGATATAAGCATCAGGATCAGTGCCTGAGGACATATCGAAGACATAGTAATTTATTTCATCTTTCGCATCTCGGCTGGCCGCCAACAGGATGCGGGAATCCCAACCCGCCGTTACGGGTTGAATCATTTTATATCGTTTTGATAATGCTAAAAAAGTGTTTTTTAATATCAGTGCCGCGTACTCCAAGATGCGTTGTTCACCAGTAAGTTCCTGGGGATAGAGAGGGATCCTAACTGTTTTTCTTTTGTTAACATCTAAATAATGATTGGGCAGAAGCTTATTAAGCCTATCATCCACAGACTCATCTCCATACCACTTACTTTCTTTTTTTACATAAGCCGGCATATTCATGGCCTCTTGCTTTTCTTTACTGCTTAGGACATCCAATTTGAGTATGTCCAAAAACAGTTTTATGGAGGAAGTCAAAACAAAGCCGTTGTCAATAAAACCAAAATTCATTTGTCGAAGATGACATGCATCTCCCACTACAATTAAATCCGTATTGTTTTTGTAAAGTAAAACGAATCGCCCGGAAAAAATCTGGATCTCCCTTAAAAAATCCTCAAGTTTCTGGCACTTCCTTCCTAAATCCCCCACAATTTCTTCATCTGACTCCATTGGCTTTAAAGGATTAATAACATAACCGATAAGAGCGATATGGATGTCCTTGTTTCGAAACGTGGATACATTTAAATCGTGGTGAGAATAAATAACCAAATCATCAAAACTTGTAGGATTCAGATTGGATTCAATTTGCCAACCCTTCGGGACAACAATATATTGGTTTTTATAAATCATATACGACTGAAAAGAATGAAAGCTTAAATTTAGCACTAATTTGGAAAATTAGTACGCACATCAAAAAGATAGCTCCACATCGTCGTATCCTCGGAAATAAAAAAGATGCTGAGGGAATTTTCCCTCAGCATCTCTTCTCGGAAATTACTTTGGTTTAAGGAGTAACCAAAAGCCTAACCTGTTCTGTAAATCCTCTTTCACCTACGATAGTGACCAAATAGAGGCCTTGGGACAGGTTGGACAGGGGAATGACGTATTTCCCCGCTTCACTTTTCAACATCGACGGATCGAGGGTAGTGATCAATTGTCCGTTTATATTATGGATAAGGATATTTCTAACCTCCACGTTGATAGCAAGCGTGGTCTGAGAACTAGCAGGATTGGGGTACAATGAAATATTATTTTGTTTCTTTTGTATAGAATCGTTACTTTCCACCGACAACAATGTGTTCTCTGCGGAATCCACCCTCAAATTCTCCGAACCCATAGCACTTTTGATTGCTACGCCTGATATGGTGGCGTTGTTGGCAGAAGCTATCAATTCAAGGTTTAGGACACCGTCTTTTACCACTATATTTTTAAAGGTGAGGACGGTTTCCTTGTTCCCGTTTTCAAGGAACATATCGAAGTCTTTTCTAACCACTTTACCCTCTATGGAGATATCGAAAACCCGCTGCCCGGCCTTTTGCGCCCGGCCATTTTTTCCAAAATGTGTTTCCATGTGGTAGGTTTCAACTGTATAGGTACCGTTGGGTACAGGAATCGCATAGGTCAGGCTACCTGCAAATCTCCCCTTCTGAAACAGTTCGGCCTTGCTAACCGTGGCATTGGTCGAAACATTCGTTCCGGAGGTTTTTAGGGAGCCAGCAGGTATCTTTTCAAATTCCCTGTTATTGTACGCATAGGTGGCATTCCCCGTAGTGTTGAAATACATGTCGGAGGTAGGAGAAGTCTCCACCTTCGCAGCTTTGTCCTCCCCTTTCGTACCGATAATAGCTACTCCTGATATGGTGGCATTATTGGCAGAAGCTGTCAAATCAAGGTTTAGGACACCGTCTTTTACCACTATATTTTTAAAGGTGAGGACGGTTTCCTTGTTCCCGTTTTCAAGGAACATATCGAAGTCTTTTCTAACCACTTTACCCTCTATGGAGATATCGAAAACCCGCTGCCCGGCCTTTTGCGCCCGGCCATTTTTTCCAAAATGTGTTTCCATGTGGTAGGTTTCAACTGTATAGGTACCGTTGGGTACAGGAATCGCATAGGTCAGGCTACCTGCAAATCTCCCCTTCTGAAACAGTTCGGCCTTGCTAACCGTGGCATTGGTCGAAACATTCGTTCCGGAGGTTTTTAAGGTGCCAGCAGGTACCCTCTCAAATTCCCTGTTATTGTAGGTATAGGCAGCATTACCTGTAGTGTTGAAATACATACCCGTGGTGGAAGAAGTTTCATCCTTCACAACTTTGTCCTCCCCTTTGGTACCGATAATAGCTACGCCTGATATGATGGCATTATTGGCAGAAGCTGTCAATTCAAGGTTTAGGACACCGTCTTTTACCACTATATTTTTAAAGGTGAGGACGGTTTCCTTGTTCCCGTTTTCAAGGAACATATCGAAGTCTTTTCTAACCACTTTACCCTCTATGGAGATATCGAAAACCCGCTGCCCGGCCTTTTGCGCCCGGCCATTTTTTCCAAAATGTGTTTCCATGTGGTAGGTTTCAACTGTATAGGTACCGTTGGGTACAGGAATCGCATAGGTCAGGCTACCTGCAAATCTCCCCTTCTGAAACAGTTCGGCCTTGCTAACCGTGGCATTGGTCGAAACATTCGTTCCGGAGGTTTTTAAGGTGCCAGCAGGTACCCTCTCAAATTCCCTGTTATTGTAGGTATAGGCAACATTACCTGTAGTGTTGAAATACATTCCAGTTGCAGGCTGTGCTACCGGCTCGTCTTTTTCGGGGGCAGTCACCTTAGCTGCCAGCACTTTTATATCTATCTCCTTCGAGGTGACTTCACTATTCTTGTCATCGATGGCGGAAGCCCAAATATAGTGCTCACCTTTAGGCAACTTGTTCCACGTAATCTGGTATGGGGCTTTGCTACTAGACCCAATGATATTCAAACCATTATAGAAGTTTACTTTCTTAATAGTAGCCCCGTTGGTTGAGACATTTGCTTTAAGCACCATGGATTCCCCCTCTTCAAAATTTGCAGAGCCGGAGGGTAATACTAATTGAACCTCCGGTGCAGGTACTTTAACTTCTTCTTTCGCTTTTCCTTGGGAAATTTTCACTAACACGATTGAACCATACGAGGGAATAGTTACTGACCCAGAATATTCCTTCTTTTTGGCATCTACGTAAGTCCCATCTAGTTGTATCGTCTTTGGAGAATTTCCTGTATTATATTCAAACAGGATATTTTGATCAACTAGGTCTTTTTCCAGTTCAACTTCTCGGATTTCAAGATCATCCATCCAAAAAGTGAAGTTGGGATCTACAGCACTAATAATTAACACAGCACCCTCCACATCTTCATAAGGGGACAATACCGTTTTAAAGCTTGCCTGAGTAGGAGTCAGCTCGAACGTCGTGCTTGCAGAGACCTGCTCCCAGGGGCTCTTGTGGTATCTAAAAAATGCGCGAATAGCACTTTTCTTGTTAGCCAGCCCTTTGAACTCCACGGAATAAGCCTTGCCTTTCTTAATATTTCCAACCTCAATTAAAATAGATGATTTCTGCCCAGCAACCATTTGAAGCGTCCCCCCGCTTATCTTATTGGATGACCAAGAAGCTTCACCTCCAGATGGATTAATGCCCCTTACATTAGTGTTAAAGGCGCCATTAGAGAATAAGTTCTTACCTACATACCTGATGATATTAAACTTCTCTACAGAGACAACATGACTTTTTGAATCTTTATCAAATCCAAAGGATTTATACCATCTTTCCCTATCGTCCTGCTTTTCAACGACTCCTGAATTATCCTGATATCTAGTGACAATACTAAATTCATCACCAAAGGGCCTGAAAAAGTAGTTATTGTTGAATTCTGCTAGTTGTTTGACATCATTTTTTCTTGTATTTATTCTATAAGAGGATTGATCTGCATACTTGGAGAAAAAGATATTATCATGCATCTTCACCCCTCGCGTATCCCTACCCAAATCGTTATTGCCAATCGTAACTAAAGAGGAGCCGTCAAAAAAAGTGTTATCTCTTATAATAATATCAGATACATTGGACATTTTCAAGGTGTTATTGGTAGCATGAGCTACGGTGTTACCAGCGATTTCTATCCCACTGGAATTATCATCCAAGAATATCCCCTCAGCCAGAGGCTTAAAATTCACGCCAGCTTTTGGAACCCCTCCCCAGCTGCCTCGAGCATTTACTATAATGTTATCGACTATTTTTCTATTCTTAAACTTCGAGGAAGAAGCACCGTCAAAGGAATAAACTCCCCCGCCATCGCCTTTAATTAAGACGAAATTTTCGACAAAATTATTCCTTACAACCGAATTGTTACCGCCAAAATGAATACCTGAGTATCCTGTATTACGTACCACGTTTTTCTCAATGACAGTGTCGTCTGATTTTGCTAAAATGCCAATGCCATTGCCATCGCTATTTGCATTTCTTCCAGCAATATTTCCAACATTTTCGACTACATTGTGCCGAATTGTCGCGCTCTCATTCCCGTAATTCAAGGAAATGCCGTTGTTATAAGTGTTTGTGACTTTGCTGTTTTCAAAAACAAATCCAATAACGCTTAACGACTTTATACCATCTCCCCCCGCGTTCTCGATATCAATATGCCTAAAGCTGATATTCTTTCCTCCAGCGATATGAATTGCATCTGAGTTCGACCCTTTGAAATGTATATTGTCAATTTGAATGTAGCTTGCGCCATAAGTCTTTGTCAACAAATGGTCTAGGGTAGTGGCTTCAAACTTGTAAGAAGATGGCTGTTTGCCACCCATATGCACATACATCTTTTTGCTTGAAGGATCAAAATACCATTCTCCAGCTCTGTCCACGGTCTGCAGGTGATTTTGTATAAAAAAGCCCCATCCCTGTCTGGGGGGATAAGTGCTTCCGTTCTCAAAACCTAATGATGAGCCACTATGAGACTTAATCTTTTGGACATCTATTACCCATTGATTCTTTTTTATAACGACGTCACCACCTTTCCAACTAGCTGAGCCAGAGATACCTTTTCCACTAATCATGCTATTGCCAGAGACCGCATCTATCGTCAAATACCCTTCATTTTCTGCATCAGCATTAGGGTACCGCCCCAATTCCAACATGGAATTGTTCATCAACAAAATATTGATATTCGAAATGTTCTGAGGAACTTTGGCTTCAAACCTACCTCCAGCCACTGATTTCCACCCATTAAGTGCAACCAAGGACGTAATAACTGGCTTGGCACCCTCTCCATAGGCACCTATTTTAATAGGATTGCCTGCGGCACCGGATTTATTGATGTTAACAGTTCCGTAGAACACCTCACCACGCTTAAAATACACCGCGTCTCCAGGTTTCAGCGTACGAAATATTTCATTCAACTTCTCAATGCTCTTCCAAGGGGTATTCGGATTTCGAGCCTGCGTTTCGGTTCGCGAATCATCCCCTGATACAGAAGAAAAATAATAATCGGCTGCAATCGTCTGGTGGCTCGCGATCACCATCATGATCGATAGTGAAAGTTTGGTTAGAATTTGTCTCATGTTATTTAATTCGGTTAAAATTTTGAATGCTAATTCAGTTGTTCTGTTTGGTGCTATGCGCTCTCCGGTTCCTGTGTCTTTTATCCACTGTTTTTTGGCTCTTACAAGACAAAAATCGAATTTCGGGATTTGGAACATAATTTTCTGTTATTTACATCAATCAAAATGATATTCTTATTTCGACTGGATATACACCAATTAACAGAACTTTATTGTAGTAACCAAATTTATTACAGATGAAGGATTGAACTGGGCAGATGAGGAAATTGCCAGAAAAGTCGTTATCGAATTCTATTATGTTCTTCGCACCAAAAAATTTGTCGCTAATCAACATTGACGCGACAGAAAAAAAAATTAAAAAAATTTATCATCGACAGGCAAACCCTTTGAGCTCAGACGAGAGTTTGGTGTTCTGGTGTATAATCCGGCTTATCTGGCCACACTACGAGAGTGATGAAGACGGTCAGATTGACAGTGGTCAAGACGGCGCCGACCGGATATACGCCTCCAACGCCAACAGAAGGTACTGCACCGAAAACGCCATATTCACCTGCTTTCCCAAAAAGGGGGAGAAAAAACACCCCAAACTGGAACAGATACGCAACAACGGGATCTCCAGGCAGCGGCCACGGTAATGGGAGGGGTGTTCGGAACCCACAAGGACTGTTACGGGCTCAGGAAAATCAGGGTGAAAGGTGAGAGACGTGAAAAACTGATGGTGCTCTTGCCACCATGGCGGCCAACGTCGTGAAATTCGCCAACAGGAAACAGGAAGAACCACCTCCCCGGGAAAAGGAGGCCTAAGCCGGAAAGCATCCAAAAAATGCCTTCACGAGATACCTATGCCCAATCGGCAAAAACCAGGGATCCGCCCTCCCCGCGGACCCGGGAATTGACTTTACCATGACCGAGTTGCACCGCTAATCTGCAAGAATGGCCCAAAAAAAATCTAATAGAATAGGTATGCCTCGGGGACTAGATTTGACCAAATTTTTCAAGAAGCCCCAAATAAACAGAAGATCAACCGGGACAGAGTAGCACTAATAAGAGGCTGATATAATCAACGCTCACACCATTTACCCAAAACCAGGCTTCACCTTAGCCTAGTCTTCCGCTAATAAAAGAGAGCGCGGTTGGATGTTTGGCTTAGGAAATGTGACTCGAATCGGCCAAAGGAGACCTTATCACGAATTTGTCAGGGAACATCCGGAATTTTTAACCGAATTTTTACCCCGTTATAAGCAATCTCCATGTTCTTTTTGTTTAGGAGACACACCGTAAGAGTCTTGATACCTGTGAAGGTTTAAAAACACACTATGGACAAATAAACTTGGCTCAAATATTCTCAACATGTGGAGACCTCGGGGTTGTCTACCTAAAGCACTCAAAGGAGAAAAGATACTATCAGCGTCGTCTAAAAAGCAAAAGTGCCTATAGCTTTTCCAGCATATAGGCACTTTTACTGATCCATAACTATTCAGCTACAATTAGCCTCATCCTTTTGATAATCTCCGCCTTTCCCGCTAGGGTGACAAGGTACACTCCTTTTTGAAGGTGATGAATGGGAATTATAAACTCGCCATTCCTTGATTGAAGAATATTTGAGTCGTAGTTGGAAGCCAACTGGCCATTCATATTGTGTATTAGGATGGCGAAATCTCCAACCTCTTGGTTAACGGCCAACGACACCTCACTTTTAGCAGGGTTTGGATATAGCTTTATAGAACTTCCTCCGGCTAAAGACACATTTTCTCCCTCCTCGACTGCCTCCAAAGAATCGGTGTTAAAAATTCTGAGATTCGCACCTTCCTGCACTGTCTTTCCAGAGACGCCCCAAATTTCAAACCCCGATATGATGGCGTTATCCCGGGAAGCTATCATATCTAGGTTTAGGATTCCGTCCGTCACGACAACTTCATCAAACTTCAAAGTGACAGGTCTATTTGAGTTCTCCTTAAAAAGATCTAGGCCCTTTTTCACGACGTTGCCTTCCAATAAAACATCGAATACTCTTCTGTTTGGACCTGCGCCTGAGTTCGAGTGGCCAAAGAAGGTTTCGTGATGGTGAGTCACCACGGAGTAAGTTCCATTTGTCACTGGGATCTCGTATCTTAAGTTCTTTCCATATCTATAGGTCTGATAAAGGGGATCTGGACTCGCATTTATATTTTCAGCTATTATAGATTTTTCAGCAAGATATTTATTTGAAAACTCTGATTTATAGCTTTTGCCTTCATGCTCTACATCCTCATAACTACCGGTATTGATCAGTAATGAAAAGTCATTATTCTCTTGGGCTATTTTTGCCATCGCCAGGTCCATGGGAATAATAGCGATTCCGGAGATCACGGCATTATTTGATGTTGCTGCTAGATCCAGGTTCAGAACTCCGTCTTTAACCTGTATCCCTTCGAAAATCAAAACCGTTTCTTCATTATTGTTTTCAACAAACATATCGAAACCAGTCTTAACTGCTTTATCTTCGATTGAAATATTGAAGACCCTCCGGCCTTCCCTAGCGGCAGGCCCATTTTTACCGAAATAATTTTCAAAATGATAGGTTATCACTGTGTATAAGCCGTTGCTGACCGGCACTGCATAGCTCAAATCCTTGGCAAACCTATATGACTGAAACAGCGGATCGTCAGAAGAAGTAATGTCCGTGTTCATGTCAGACTTAGAGAAAGACCCGATTCTATAGTCAGAGACAAACCTATCATCTTCATATATAACATCGAAAAGGCTTCCTGCATTGATAAATATAGCATCTTCTAGATTGGCGCCAGATGGCGGTTCATCGCTTGAAGGGAGGATTGCAAACCCTGATATCACTGCGTTATTGGCTGAAGCGACCAACTCAATTTCCAACTTCCCATCTTTAACTTCAACATTTTCAAAAGTTAGGACCACTTCACTGTTCCCACTTTTAGTGTACATATCAAAGTCATCCTTCATCAATTCACCCTCAATAATAATGTCAAAAACCCTTTGCCCGACCTTAGCACTGGGACCAGCCCCTCCAAAATAATTCTCACTATGGTAGGTTTTGACCGTGTATTTGCCGTCTGGTACAGGTACCGAATAAATCAGGTTTTTGGCGTAGCTAGACGTTTGAAAAAGCTCATTGACACTGTTCGATTTATAACTACTGACAGTGTAATTGGACGCACTCGCCGGGGTATCGACTATTGGCTTAAACGAAGCCCCTTCGAAAACGACTGTTTTATCACTGCCTGTGTTCACATACACCGGAACACCTACGCCACTTTGAGGACTATCACCATCCTGGTTATCGTCTTGAATAGGCGTGGGTTTTTCCACCGGGTCCGGCACTTCCACTGCAGGTTTGGATTTAACGTCTACTTGTATTCCTTTGGAAGTCGTTCTTAAATTATTGCCGTCTGTAGCAACTGCTGTTATTGTATGTGAGCCTAATGGGATATCCTTCCATACATATGAATATGGAGAAGAGGCCGATGATCCAAATAATTCACCATTATTGAAAAACTCGACCTTTGTTATCTGGCTATTCGTAGCACTAGCCACGGCCTTAACGGTAATACTGGCCCCTTCAACATATTCGGCTTTGCTGTCAGGTGAAGTTATCTCAATCTTCGGGGCCACACTAGGCGCCTCTACGGTTTTGTCCGAAGTGTTCATCAAGACAATGGAGGAGAAAGGAGCAAGAGTGATTTTCCCCGAATATGTCTGGTTGTTTGCATCGACGTAAGTACCGTTTAACGGTATGGTTTTCTCTGTTTTGGTCGGGTTATACTCGAAAAGAATTTTTTCTTTGGGATTGATAAGCGCTACCTCAGCTTCTCTCACCTCGATGTTATCCAGCCAGTATGTCCAATTCCCTTCATCCGAAACCAGCATTACCGCCGTTCTTTCCACATCTTCATACGGTCTCAATAGAACCGTATATTCTTCAGCTGTAGTATTTAGTTCTACGGTCGTACTTGGCGACACGGTCTCCCACGGCGTTCCACCATGACGTAAATAAACTCTTAAGCCGCCGCTCTTATTGCTAACGCCCTTAAACTTTAAAATATAATTTTTGTTTTTCTTAACGGATCCCATCTCAAATCGCAACGACGAGGAAGCTGGGCTTTCTACCTTGATGGCTCCCCCATCCAGCTTGCCAGAGACCCAAGAAGATTTGCACTCTCCGCAGTATATATCGTTAACGTTCCGGTCAAAAGTCCCATTATTAAAACGGCTTTTACCGATCAATTTCTCAACCTCAAAAGCTTTAACAGTTTTGCTCAGGTTATTTGAACTATTGTCCTTATTGAAGGAATTCTGCCATCTTTTAAGATTTAAAAAGTCATCTACCTTCTTATTGCCTTTCTTGTAGCTCAACGAAATGTGATGGTTGTCGCCAAATGGCCGCGCAAAGAAGTTTTGATCAAATTTTCCAAAACTGGAAATATCGTTGTGGTCAGATCTAAATGTATATGCATACTGATCTGAGTACTTGGAAAAAAGAATGTTATTCGTAACATTAATATTCCTGGTATTCCTACCCCTGCCACCATTTCCAATGAGAACCTGATGGTTTGAATTGTAAAAAGTATTATTGTTGACAGAAATGTTACTGGAATTGGCAATTTTGATCCCAGAATATACACTGTGGGCGATGGTATTATTTATAATCTCCACTCCGTTCGAATTATCGTCCAGAAAAATCCCGCTCGACTGGGCCGTGGAAGTATTACTCAGTGGAGTACCATCTTTTGAACCCTGTCCATTCAATATAATATTGCCTACCACCTTTCGGTTCTTAAAGACGGTTAGCAGGCCAGTTCCACCATATGAATATATCCCTCCGCCATCATTTTTAAAAAAACAGTAATTGTCAATTAAATTATTTTTTATCAGCGTGCCGTTGCCCTCAAAAGTTATCCCATTGAATCCTGTGTTGATAATTTTATTATATTCTATCACCGAATTGTTCGAAGTGACCAAAATTCCTATTCCGTTTTTGTCACTATTTCGAGCCCCGCCCTGAAAGATAAAAGTGTTTTCCACCACATTATTAGTAACCCTTGCTCCTAGGTTGCCGTACTGTAAGGCAATCCCGTTGTTCAAGGAATTTACGACTCTTGAATTGTCAATCACCAAGTTCAAAACGCTCATTAAAGTCATCCCATTTTCACCCGAGTTTTCTATCTCTACATTTCGGATCTGTATGTCATTTCCTCCTGCAAGATGAATTGCATCCTTGTTCGCCCCATTGAAATGGAGGTTTTCTATCCGCAAATGGCTTGCATGATATGTCTTGCTTAATAAATAGTCTAGACTGCTAGCCTGTATTTCACTTGAACTGGGATTAGAGGAACCCAAATAAACACTCAGCTTTTTATTTGAACCATCATAATACCACTCTCCCGTCTTATCCAACGTCTTGATGTGCCCCTGAACAAACATTCCATAACCGTTAGAAGGACGGTAGCTTCCAGATGGGATATAATTAATTTTGTTTCCCGAATGGCTTGAAATCCTGTGCCTGTCAATAATCCATTGGTTTTTCCGAATTACTACTTCGCCACCCGAAAAATTTGAAGAAGATGACAATTCGCTACTACTAACCGAATTGTTGCCGGAATGCGAAGTGATCGTGAGATATCCTCCGTTCGGGGCATCACTATTAGGATATCTTCCAAGCTCCTGGATTTTGTTGTTTATCAGAACGACGTTGACCTCCTTGTTTAGAGATTTGTCAGCGCTTTCATAAATTCCATTGCCTATCGACTTCCAATTTTTCAAAGTGATTAGCGATGTAATGACCGGCTTAGCACCTGTACCATAAGAGCCAATCACAATGGGACTGCTGGATGTTCCAGAGCGAGAAATATTGATCGTTCCATAAAACACGTCCCCCCGTTTAAAGAGTATTTCGTCACCGGGCTTTAAACTGTGGAATATGGAATTCAATTTGCTTATACTTTTCCAGGGGGTATTAGGGTTCTGCGCCTGGGTCGGGGATCTTGAGTCATTCCCCGAAGTGGTAGAAAAATAATATTTAGCTGCAACAACGCTATTGATTTGGAAGAATAGGAAAAAGATGAGGGAAATTAAGTGTGTTTTTTTTTTCATTATGCTAGAAAGGTACGATAAGCCGATCGGCTCAGGAATGAACTGATTATTCAAATAAGGAATTGGATCTGCAAAATCCACTTTCCGAAGTGGACGAAGCCCACAACAGACCATGGTAATCTGGAGACAAAACAACCATAATCAGCTTCTTTGGAAAAGAAGCTCCGCTAAGGAAATTCGTTAAATGGATTAACAGACCGTCGCCGATAAAAATCGACCTGTATAAGTAAAGCGTTTCATAGGTAAAGTGTTTGGTGGTGATTTAATAGGCTAGGAAGTAATTTGGACTCTCGAGGAACCATCACTTGCCAGGCAATGACTTTTAAATATCATGCCAAAGGATTTGGCACTAAAATTATCTACTAAAACCCTCCGGTCACGACTTTATGGTCTCTCCTCACACTTCTCCCAAAGAACCTATCTACAAAACAGAATTGAACCTAAGTCCAATTCTACTTTTTAGACAGTCTCCAACACAAATGTAGTTATTCCTATCAAAGATTCATCTCCCGCCAGACAACTCACCCAAACATAGGACTATTTCAACATCACATTAAAACAATTCCATCTAGGGTATGATTTTTTTTCATATTATTAGCTTAGAGGTGAATTAAGTAGTGAAGAATCAATGTGCGTGACAAGAATGAAACTATCAATATAGATAGTTGGCATAATTTGTGACATCATTTCTGTAAGAAAAATAATCCATTTAAAACACGTGAATTATGCGGGATTTAGGATAGATTTTTTTTTAAATGGAGAAATTGTGATAGTAAAGTTTTAAGGTTACAAAATACAATCACATTTCTTTCATCGGACGGTAACAGATTTAAAATGAGGAAAGAATTTAAAATCTTTCCGTGGCCTTCAATAATCACTTATATGAGACGCTAGGGTTTTGTGTAACATGTACACGTATTGTAGACCTGTTACACAACTTATTCCGGAGCCTGTGTTTCGAGATGCAGATCTACATCCTGACCCTCGGCCATCTGGATCCCCAAGCGAAGCGCCCGTCACATACCTATCGAACGACAATGTGCCGACCATTATCAATAAAAAGGTACTGGCTTTTTGTGCTGATGTATCCTCATTTACGCAGAGAGATGACCTGTTAATACAAAAAATGCTCTAAAAGATCCCTCTTAAACTTCTGTGCGGGCACGACCTGTATTACGGACCGGTGTTCGCATACAGCGTGGTTCGCAAAAAACTATCTGGAACCTAAATATTACCTGGCGTCTTCTATTTTCCAGGCCCGGGTCATCTCGGCTTTTCCCGGAGGGCCGGGTACTTCGTCCAACGTCAGACCTAAACCTTTCAACATCCTCTTCAGGTTGCCTGTGGCACAATAGGTAACAAACACAGCCTGCGCGTTCATTTCGCTTACCACCTTTTCGATCATTTCGGGCGCCCAAAGCTCAGGTTGCTTCTTCGGGCTGAAAGCATCAAAAAAAACAACATCCGAGGGATACAGCGCCACCTCCTGAAGTGAGGTCTTTTCCTTTTTCATGTTGAAGTAAGGCGTAATGGCCTCACCTTGGTCCCAAGCCGCTTTGTGCAGTTTCTGAAAATAAGGCCGGAAATGCCAAATGGCATCGTCCATTTCCCCATAGTTCAATTGGCTGTAAACTTCCTCTTCCAGGGGAAACGGTTCGATGGTATGATACAATACAGGCACCTGATGTTGTTCTGCCCAAACCAGGGTCAACCAAGCGTTCAGCCCAGTACCGAAGCCCACTTCAAAAATCCTGATGGGCCGCTTTTCAGGATTTCTCACCGCCCAAGCCTCCAGCCCATACAACATGAACACATGGATGCTTTCCCTATATGCCCCGTGGGACGAATGATAGCTTTCCCTCAATTCAGGTACATACAGTGAATGAGAGCCGTCTTCTGTTTTGATCAATTTAATTTCGCGCTCCACTTTTTTTATTTTTTGTAGATCAACGCCGTACAATAGGCAGACACCCCCTCCTCTCTTCCTACAAACCCCAGCTTCTCCGTAGTGGTGGCTTTAATCGAGATTTGGGACTCCTCCACTTCCATGACCTGTGCCAAACAGGCCTTCATCTCCGGGATGTGGGGATTGACCTTGGGAAGCTGCAGGCATACAGTGGTGTCAATGTTTCCCAACTCGTAGCCTTCTCCCCTGATCAGGCCCATCACCTCCTTAAGCAATAATTTACTATCGACCCCTTTATACTTAGGGTCTGTATCAGGAAAATGATAGCCTATATCTCTGAGATTAGCCGCGCCAAGAATGGCGTCGCAGATCACATGCACCAATACATCCGCATCGGAATGCCCCACGGAACCTTTGTCATGAGGCACTTTGATGCCTCCAAGCCAGAAGTCGTATTCTTCCTGCAATTGGTGCACATCATAACCAAATCCAATCCTGAAACTATTCATGTGTCTTTTCTTATATGTAAAAAGGTAGCCGAGCTACTGTTTTTTATAGTATACCACCGACGAATTCTCTTCCACCAGAAGCTCATTTGCTACCGCGGCGATTTGATCAGGACCAGCCGCCAGCTTTTTGTCGTATTCTAGTTGATATAAACCGGGGTCTCCCAAGTGGGCGTAATAAGCCAAATTCATCGCGCGGTTGAGCAACTGCACCGAGTCATAGGACTTCATGGCTTCAGATTGGTTTTTGCCTTTCTCTATGGTTTCTTGCGACACGTTTGAGGACCTGAACTCCCCGACTACCTCATCCAGTGCTTTCTCCGCTTCTTCGGCGGATTGCCCTATCTCCATCTTTCCGGTAAAGACCATCAAACCCGGGTCCACATTCCCCAATACATACGCGTTGCAACTAGCAAACAGGGAAGAATTCTTCACCAGTTTCTGTTCCAATATGGAAGAACGCCCAAAACCTAAAATATCCGTAATGAGATCCGCCTCTACGTAACCCTCATCCAGTCTTCCCGGCACCCGGTAAACCTTGTAAAGGGCGTCAGTAGGCACATCGGCTGTGACTGTCAGACACCTTTTGCCCCGCTGCTGTCCTTCCCTCGGAACAGCATCCTTAACTAGCCTGCCCGCAGGTATATCGGAAAACCACTTATCGGTCAGCGACCTGACCTGATCTACCTTCACATTACCCGCCACCACCAATACGGCATTGTCGGGACGATAGTGGGTATAATAAAACTCCTCAACGTCCACCGCTGTAAAAGCTTCAATATCGGCAAGTTCCTTTCCTATCGTCGGCCATCTATAGGGATGTACATCAAATACCAAATCCCGCACTTTGTGCATGGCGTCACCATAAGGTTGGTTTAAGTACCGTTGCTTAAACTCCTCCATCACCACCTTCCGCTGCACCCCGATCGTCTTCTGACTTAGGTTAAGTTGCAACATCCGGTCTGATTCAAGCCAAAACGCCGTTTCAATATTAGTGGCAGGAAGGGAAATGTAATAGTTGGTGATATCGGTATTGGTGAAGGCATTGCTTTCCCCTCCTACTCTCTCCACCTCCCGGTCAAAAACAGGAACGTTCTTAGATCCTCCGAACATCAAATGCTCGAAAAAATGGGCTAATCCGGTTTTGCCTGGCTTTTCATTTCTTGAACCCACCTTATATAAAAGGTTCATTACCGCCATTTCCGTCGTAGGATCCTCATGAACCAAAACCTCCAAGCCATTATCCAACCGGAATCCTTCGTATTTAATCATAGACATCATGGCTGGACCCGTCACCCTTGTTCTGGGTGCAAGCCTAACATTTCTTTATTAGGTGATTAGTTGTCCGAATAGCAAAGGTAATACTCCCACATCCGGCCACGGCCTTCCCTTCTACCGGCTTATTTCCCCCCATGCGGACGCGTGAAAGTACAAAGTATTTTTGAATTAAATAAACCAAAAACCGCCCATTCCTGTATATAGGTAAAATTGTTTACCTTTACCTTGCTCCGCATTTTAGACTGAATGACAGCGCCGAAAAGACCATATAAATGATAAAATCTACCATCGAACCCGACTGTACCGGGCAATTTTCACCTCTTTTTTTGGACTATATCCATCAAAAGGACAGCATCCGGCCTTTTTATGACCTTTTCCCTACCTTGGCCAACTTCAAAAATCTAATAGAAAAGCGTTCATTTGATAAACAACACCGGCTCGTCCTAACCCAAACGCTCCAGTCCCAATATCGGGGCTACGACATCACCGAAGCATCACGCCTGAATATCGAAAGGCTCAGCCAGGACAATACCTTTACGGTGACCACCGGGCACCAGTTAAACCTTTTTACAGGGCCTCTCTACTTTATTTATAAAATCGTCTCCACCATTAACCTGGCCGGTCAGCTTAAACAGGCTTACCCGGACTTTCATTTCGTCCCGGTTTATTGGATGGCATCTGAGGACCACGACTTTGCCGAAATCGATCACTTTTATTTAGATGGCAAAAACTATTCATGGAAGACGAACCAAATGGGAGCGGTGGGTGAATTCTTGCTGGACGATGGTATGGAAGCACTGCTGAAGGAAGCTTCGTTCCTCCCGGAGTTTTTCAAAAAAGCCTATTCAGAACACAAAACCTTAGCAGAAGCCGTAAGATATTATGTCAATTATCTTTTCGGAGGCAAAGGGTTAGTCATCCTAGACGGCCATTCCCCTGCCTTAAAATCCCTCTTCAAGCCCATAGTCAAAGACGACCTGTTCCAACATTCCGCCCACCAGCTGGTAGAGGCTACTACGGAGAAGCTGGAAGAGATGGGCTACAAAAGCCAGATTTATCCCCGGGAGATTAATTTCTTCTATCTCGACCAAGGTGTCAGGGAAAGAATAGAAAAAGTGGGGAATGAATATAGGGTATTGGAAAAAGGCCTATCTTTCAGCTCATCCGAAATGGAAGAGCTAATAGAAGCATCTCCGGAGCGGTTTAGCCCGAACGTGGTGATGCGACCCCTTTACCAGGAGTATATCCTACCTAACATCGCTTACCTGGGCGGCCCGGCCGAGGTAGCATACTGGCTTCAGCTAAAACCCATGTTTGATCACTACCGGACTGACTTTCCCGCAGTGATGCCCAGGAATTTTGTGATGATCCTGGACAACGTGGCTCAGCGGAAAATGCAGGCATTGAAACTTCGGGATCATGAGATATTTGCTGATTATGACCAATGGAAAAAAACCTATATCATTGATCATGCAGGACAGGACATTTCCCTTCATGCTGAAAAAGAAAAGCTGGCGGTAATCTTTGCTACAATCGAACAAAAAGCCAAAGCAGCAGATCGAACCTTAGGACCTTCAGCCGTTGCCGCGCACACAAGAGCTACAAAAACCATAGAACAAATGGCCGTAAAACTCAGAAAAGCCGAAGAACGCAATTTGGCTACTGCATTGAACCGCATGCAGGACTTGAAGAAGGCCCTGTTCCCTGAAGGAAGTCCTCAGGAACGGAAAAACAATCTCCTGGAGTTTTATTTAGAAGATGCTCAATTTATAGAAAAGCTGTACGATCACCTGGATCCTTTGGATTTTGATTTTATCATTCTGAAACATCATGGCGACAAAAGCGGAACTGAGGACAATCTATAAAGAAAAACGGCGTCAGCTTGAAGCTGGGCAGCGACGCCACCTTTCCCGCAAGGTGGTGAAAAATGCCTTACTTTACCTGGACGGCCAGCCTCAGGTTCAGCATATCCATGTATTCCTGCCGATCAAACGATTGCATGAGATCAATACCTTCCCCTTGATCAATGCCTTGGTGCAGCAAAATAAAAACATTTACACTTCTGTTTCTGATCATGACAAACAGGAGATGCAGACCATCAAACTGTCTGTAAGCCAGCATTTCATTGAGGACAAATATGGAATCCCGGTGCCGGCAGCATGGCAAAAAGGCGAAGATGCTCTGATCCAGTTGATTTTTATGCCCCTCCTGGCATATGATTTGAACGGCCACCGTTTAGGGTATGGAAAGGGTTTTTACGACAGGTTTCTGGCAGCATTTCCCAAAGAAGTAGTCAAGGCAGGTTTATCATTTTTCGCTCCCGAAATTGAGATCCCCGCAGAACCCCACGACATCCCTTTGGACATTTGTATCAACCCTGAGGAAATTAGAATATTTTGAAACGGGTATTTCTTCTTTTGTATGACTAGAAAATCAATTACCACCCTTTTTATCCTGATCATCATGGCAGCAGGAACTAGGGCGGCCGCCCAAGACTATCAGACAGGCGTCGGCTTGAGATTAGGCGTAAGCAATGGACTGAGCGTCAAACATTTCCTTTCTGACCGGGCGGCCCTGGAAGGCATATTGCATACCCGATGGAAAGGTCTGGTGATCACCGGCCTGTACCAGGTCCACCAGGACATCCCGGAACTTGCTGGACTGCGATGGTTTTATGGAGGGGGTGCGCATATTGGCACCTGGAATGGCAAACGGGGCCATCCAAACTGGCGACATAATCACAACGGCTACACCGTATTTGGTTTAGACGGCATCATTGGCCTCGACTATAAATTTGCCACGGCGCCGATTAATCTTTCGCTGGATTACAAACCCGCTTTTAACATCACCAATGATGTGGGTTTGTGGGGGGACGAAGTGGCATTGACAATCCGGTTTGCATTCGATTAAAACAACAAGGCAAAGCTACTAGCTAATCATTCATCCGAAAATATCTTCACCATGGCTAATCTTTTAAAATCCTTCTCCACCGTCAAATCTCTACTACAGACCATCGACCTGCAAAAAGTCCAACAGCTATCAAAAAAAGTAGATCTAAATGAGATGATGGGCATCGTCTCCCAGATGAGCGAAGAGGATCTCGCCAAAATGATGAAGATGATGAAAAGCGGAAGCGGTAAAAAGAAAATCCTTCCCGAAGCCAACGGCGACTTCTATGGCTTGGGTTCTACCCTTACTCCAGATGAACGCGAAATCCAACTTAAGGTACGCGAATTTATGAACCGGGTAATAAAGCCCATCGCCAACGAATATTGGAACAAGGCAGAATTCCCTCACCACATCATCCCGAAAATGGCCGAATTGAACGTGGCGGGCCTGACCTATCACGGCTACGGATGCCCGGGTAAGTCCGCTCTTCTGGAGGGTTTTCTTGCCATGGAAATGGCGAGGGTAGACACTTCCATTTCTACATTCTTCGGAGTACAAAGCGGGCTGGCTATGGGATCCATCTATGTGTGTGGATCGGAAGAGCAAAAGCAAGAATGGCTGCCCAAAATGCAACGGATGGAGGTCATCGGCGCTTTTGGCCTGACAGAACCTGAAGTAGGGTCTGGCGCCGCGGGCGGATTGACAACCACCTGCAAGAAACAGGGAGGTGACTGGATCATCAACGGCCAAAAAAAATGGATTGGCAATGCAACTTTTTCAGATATTACCATCATCTGGGCAAGGGACCTTGATGACAATCAGGTAAAGGGTTTTATCGTACGCCAAGGAAATCCGGGCTTCCATGCCGAAAAGATGCAAAATAAAATGGCCTTAAGGACCGTCCAAAACGCCCTCATCACCATGAAGGACTGCAGGGTATCCGAAAGCGACCGTTTACAGGAAGCAAATTCCTTCAGGGACACCTCCAAAGTGCTGCGAATGACCCGGGCTGGCGTGGCTTGGCAGGCGGTGGGCTGTGCGAGGGGTGCTTACGAAGCCGCTTTACGGTACACCAATGAGCGGGTCCAATTTGGACGGCCCATTGCCAGCTTTCAGTTGGTCCAGGATCTCTTGGTGACCATGTTGGGAGACCTGACGGCCATGCAGACCATGGTGTTTCGGCTATCTCAAATGCAGGACAAGGATGAACTTTTGGATGAGCATGCGTCTTTAGCCAAGGTCTTTTGTACGCTCAGAATGCGGTCGATCGTGGATCATGCGCGGGAGCTCTTCGGCGGCAACGGCATATTGCTGGAATATGACATCGCCCGTTTTGTAGCTGATGCGGAAGCCATTTATTCTTATGAAGGCACCAAGGAGATCAACTCTCTGATCGTCGGCAGGGCCATTACCGGACACAGCGCCTTCGTGTAAATCCGACAGGAGATTTTATTTAAAATATTTCTGTTCCATAATTTTTTCCCAACTTCGGGCCATGGATAGGATTATCGAAGGATTTGTCAATGGATTGCAACAGATGACCTGGCTGGAAGGCGTCGCGGTATTTTTTGGAGTAGCCAGCGTCTATTACTCCATGAAGGAAAACATCCTGGTATACCCCACCGGCATCATCAGCACACTGATCTATGTCTGGATCTGCCTTCAGGTAGGGCTCTACGCTGATATGGGGATCAATGCTTATTACTTCTCCATGTCCATCTACGGCTGGTATGTCTGGTCCCGGCCCACGCAAGAAGGCGATATCTTGCCGGTAACCTGGCTAAACTTTACAGGAATAATAGGCTCTGTGCTGTTATTTTTGGTCTCCTATGTATTGTTAGCATTTATACTGTTTAATTTTACGGACAGTGATGTGCCTTATATTGATGCCTTCACGACCGCTTCGGCTTTTGTGGGCATGTACCTGATGGCAAAGAAAAAGGTGGAAAACTGGATCGCATGGATCATCACTGATCTGGTATCCGTGCCCTTGTATTTTTACAAGGGGCTGATATTAACCTCCTTTCAGTTCCTGTTTTTCACGATCTTGGCCATCATGGGCTTACTCGCATGGATCAAATCCGCCCGAAACTATGCCCAACATTAAAAAAATAGTCATTATCGGACCTGAATCCACCGGAAAGAGCACCCTGACCAAAGGCTTGGCTGAGAGATTTCGGGAACCCTGGGTAGAGGAATATGCAAGGGAATACTTAGAAGATCTAGGAAGAGACTATACCTATGAGGATCTTTTGAAAATTGCCCAAGGGCAGATCGCCCTAGAGGAAGACAAAGCCAAAACTGCCAACCGGCTCCTGTTTTGCGACACCGACCTTCATGTCATACAGGTATGGAGCGACCATAAATTCAAGAAGACCCACCCTTGGATTTTGCAGCAGATCCGGGAGAGGGCTTATGATCTTTATTTGTTAACTGCTATAGACATCCCCTGGCAGGAGGATCCGCTTCGTGAGCATCCAGACCCAGCAATGCGGCAGTATTTCTTTGACCTCTACCACCAACTCTTGAGCACATCTGACACTCAGTTTTTCCTTATTTCCGGCAACGCCCAGCAACGTCTTGACCAGGCGGTTAGCTATATTGAATCTTTTTGGAACAAGCATATTTTGGCTTTCCCGCAATAAAATGGTACCTTCGTATCAAGATCATTAGGGGTGCCTGAATATTACGGGCTGAGATCATACCCATTGAACCTGATCCGGGTAGTGCCGGCGAAGGGAAA
>CAZHZP010000002.1:0-38816 GCA_964537165.1 uncultured Roseivirgaceae bacterium
TTGAAGGTAAAAAAGGGGACATTATGATTCCTTCCAGCCATGTGTTTGAAGGCACTGCGGATAATTATCCTTTCAGAAATGAATTGAAAGCCGAAGACTTCGAGGGCTTTGGTTTAGATGTGTATGAGGGAACCATGATCACGGTGCTGGGGACTTCGTTGCAAAATAAAGATGTGCTTAGGTACTTTATGAATTCCTCCTGGAAAGCCATCGGCCTGGAAATGGAAGGGGCGCACTATCAAAAGGCCATACAATCGGCCAGTAAAATCAGAAACAGCATCCGCAAGAACGTCAAGGTTTTATATGCCTATTATGCTTCTGATAATCCTCTGGAAACAGGAAGTACGCTGGCATCCGGGGCCTTGGGGATGGAAGGTGTGCGACCTACTTACTTGATTACGCTGAAGATATTGGAGAGGATTTTTTCCTGATGTACCGCTTTTATATCCCTCTATTTTATTGAATAATTCAAGTATAAAATAAGCTTATACTCAGGAAATTAGGTTATTTTTTTAAATGAAAGCCATCCAATATCACTTCAAAGCATGACTTTTGTCATGCTTTTTGCTTTCTCAGGTGACGTAATTTGTCCCATAATCAATGAGCAAAGTCATGAAAACCAAACCTATTTTCTTCATTCTAGCCCTTGTTAGTCTTTTCGCCTTGTCTTCAAATGTACATGGACAGGTCAAGTTTCAAGTAGGCCCTAAACCAGAGTTAAAAGTCAGCGGCACTTCCACAATCCATGATTGGGAGATGGTCTCCACACAGGCAACAGGGGAGGCTGTCCTGGTACAGGAAGGCGGAAAACTTACCGAAATACAAAAACTTTCGGTGACCATGCCGGCGGAAAGCCTGAAAAGCGGTAAAAACGCCATGGACAAAAACACCTATGCGGCCTTGGAAACCAAGAAGCACAAGGATGTCCGGTTCGTGTTGACTGATATCACGCCAGCGGGATCGAATACCTGGAATGCCAAAGGGCATTTCACCATTGCCGGGGTCACCCAGCCCGCCTCCTTTGAAGTCAAATCGGTCCAATCAGGAGTTAACTACTACTTTCAGGGAAAACACGCCTTTAAGCTGACCGACTACAAAATCGATCCTCCGACGGCCCTTATGGGAACCGTGAAGACGGGAAATGAGGTAGTCATCCACTTCAGCATCAGTTTGCAACCTACTAAATAGCTTTATCTATTCATCTATCCCTATAAATAATGAGAAAATTAAGTTTATTGCTCGCAGCTTGTTCCTTTTCTGTGGCCTCTATGGCGCAGGTGACGCTGGAGGATGCCCAGTATTGGAGGCCTTACGACCAGCGTGGGATCAATGTTTTTGAAACGGGAAAAGCCGATACGGTGGCATTTGATGGCATCAAAGTCCGGCTTGGCGGGGGATTTGCCCAGCAGTTTCAGGCCGTAAAGCATTCCAATACTTCTGCGGCCAACCCTCTGATAGAAATAGGTAACGGCTTTAACCTGGCTACCGCCAACCTTAACCTCGACGTGGCCTTGGCTGACGGTATCCGCTTGAACCTGGTTACTTACCTTTCTTCCCGACACCACCCCGAAACATGGGTGAAAGGCGGATTTATTCAGGTGGATAAGGTACCCTTCCTCAATAGCCCCGTGCTGGATGAGATCTTTGAAAAAGTCACCTTGAAGGTGGGCCACATGGAGATCAACTACGGCGATGCGCATTTTAGAAGAACCGACAACGCCAATGCTTTTTACAACCCCTTTGTAGGCAACTACATCATGGACGCTTTCACGACTGAAATTGGCGCGGAGGTCATTTACCAAAACAATGGCTTCCTTGCTGTCGGCTCCGTCACAGGCGGCGAAATCCAGGGGGGCATTACCAATCCGGAGGCCAGAGAACTGTCCTTTATTGGTAAACTGGGTTATGACAAGCAGGTGGAGGAAAATGTCAGGTTACGTCTGACCGGCTCTATCTACCATACCGGCGGCTCCAGCAGAAATACGCTATATGCGGGTGACAGAACAGGTTCGAGGTATTACTTGGTGATGGAACCCGTAGGCGCCACTACCGCTGCCAATTTTGCCTCAGGACGATTCAACCCCGGCCAGACAGATAATATCACCGCAATGGTACTCAACCCATTTGTTAAAGTAGGCGGGTTTGAATTCTTCGGCAACCTTGAACAAAGCAGAGGTAAAGCTGTCAATGAAGCAAAAGACAGAAAATGGAACCAGGTAGGTGCTGATGTAGTGTATAGGTTTGGAAATGCCGAAAACTTCTACCTGGCCGGCCGGTATAACAAGGTTAACGGAGAGTTGCAGGATGGTTCAGAAGCTTCTATTGATCGGATCCAACTCGGAGGGGGCTGGTATGTGACCAGGAATATCCTCGCCAAGCTGGAATATGTGAACCAGAACTACAACGACTTTGGCGCCATGGACATCAGAAATGGCGGTAAGTTCAACGGGTTGATGATAGAGGGAGTGATTGCTTTCTAAAGATAATTAATCATGCGTATCCTTTGGCTTATACTCTTCTTAACGTTCAACCTTCACCATGAGGAGGAGAGACTGGTGATTCAGGAAAAGGAAATCACCGTTTCAGGCAATACCACCTTGGGGAAATTTGACTGTGCCTATAAGGAGAGAGGACTAAAGGATACGCTGCATTTTGTAGGCAATAGGTCCAAAGAGAACTTTCTATTTGATATTAAGGTGGAGGAGTTTGGGTGTGGCAACCTTATCCTCAATAATGATTTTCGGAAAACAATTAAGGCAAAAGAATTTCCCCAAGCACACGTGAAAGTGACGAATCTTAAAAAAGCTAGAGAGGGGTATCGATGTGATCTTTATCTGGAAATCGCCGGGAAGCGGTTGTTTTTTAGAGATTTTCTATTGAATGATCAGGAAGAAAAACTGACGGGACATTTGGACCTCCGTTTTGATACCTTGGAACTTGACCCTCCCAGGAAGTTTGGTGGCCTCATCAAAGTGGATGAAATTTTGCTCTTGTCTTTGTCTTTGAAGTATACAAAATGACAATCCGGCGCCCGTTTGATTTTTTTATATTAATTATATTGCTTTTTATATCTAAAAATATGATATTCACAAATATTATTATAATGATTGGGAATTGTACTGTTTGGAATGGTCACAGAGCTGTCCTATTGAAGAATAATTCGTCTCTTTAGCATGACCAAGCATCCCTTCTAACGATTACTTTTTCCCGGTCGAGTTGCGTTGTGGCAAATGATACTGCCTTTGATAGAGAGAAATGAACTCCTAGTATGGCCCGTTCCTTTTCTCATTCATCCGGTCAAGAGTCTTTTACCGGATGAGGAGGAACAAATTGCATAAGCTTTCAATTTTTAACCTTCTCCGACACATGGAAACATTGATCGAGACTTTGGAGATTCATCATCAAAATCTAATTCAATATGATAGGATGCTCAGTAGCCGGCAGGCTTCCCTGGAGGAAATTGGCAGGTCAGCTCCATTTATTTTTCATTATAACGACGCTGAATTCAACTTTCAATTCGTCAACGAGAAAGCCTGTCAGTGGTTTTGTTTAAGTAGAGAACGCATACTTGCGATGGGGGAGGGTTTTGTCCGGCAATATTATCATCCCGACACAATCAGAAACGAATTTCCGAAAATCAGGCGGTTTTACAACATCCGGACGTCCGACACGGTTTATTCCAACTACCATCAGATTTACAACCCTTCTATAAAAACGTTCTCTGTCTGTCTGGCTTTTATCAAAAAGTGCAGCTGCCTGTCCGGTTTTGTTGCCATCATTCAGCCTATTGAAAATGCCTATCTTCTTTCAAAAAAGATGAACAGGATCATTTCTGAAGAGCTGTTTAGAAGAAACCATACCCACAATTTCGGGGATCTAACCCTCCGTGAAGAGGAGATTCTAAAATTACTGGCTGAGGGGATGAACAATCCCCAGATATCCAGTCAGCTTTGTATCAGCCGACGGACCGTGGAGCAACACCGGAAAAACATCAACAAAAAGCTGGAGATCCGCACCTTTCGGGATATTCTGGATTATGCTTTTGCTTTCGATTTGGTGTAGCATGCAAAAACAAGACGAATGGTGGTGCGGGTTGCTCCCGAGCTACTCTCCAAAACATGACAAACCAGCGGGAGTTGTTTTATCTTTAGGTATTCTATGGGATAAGGGTAGGGAGAAGCCTCTTTTTTTAAACTTTTACGTACGGGCGACATTTCCCGATCTATCCACTGATGTTATTGCCGAAGTGTTTCCTCCAGCCGATGCCTGGTCTTATGGTCGAAAATGCCGGTAATATCAAGATCGTGAAATGCGGATTGGAATTGTTTAACCCCAGCTTCGGTCATAGCACCAAAAATGCCGTCCGATGTGCCAATATTATATCCCAATGTTTTTAACGCACTTTGTAGAAGTGCCACTTCCCTTCCACGGTCCCCGATCTGGAGGACCAAGTCAGGAAGGTCAACATTTTTTAATTTTATCAGTCTGCGGAACCCCAATAACCTTTCCTTCGGATAGGCTGAAATGGATACCGAATTGCTTTGGTTTCCGCCGAGGGTATAAATTCTGGAGCCGTTCAGGGAGACACCTGTATAAATTCCTACATGGCCTTTGTGCGAGGCCCGCGCCTCCCGCCAATAGACCACAATATCACCGGGTTCAGGACTTTCTATTGGAAGACCCACGTTTAACCATGATCTTGCGGCGGCAGAATTAGACCTGCTATAACCCGCTTGGTGAGCAACCCAATTCATGAATACGCTGCACCACGGTGTTTCGTCATCATTAATCCAATTAATTCCGGTCTCCCTGGCATATTGAAGAATTCTTTCATTATGCTGATCGCCTGCTATTCCTGAAATCCCCAGCTCTTTGCCGGCAATATTTAAAATTTCATTCATGATGTTCTGATTTATAGTTCACGGTTGACTTAGTTTGTGCCATCGGAATTAACTCCACCCCAGCGAAAACGATTGATCCCGCTCCATATGTCGTTAGCCGCAAGACGCTAATTCAAGCATGGCCCCGCAATCTTTTACGACTACCCGATGAATTATTAGCGAGCAAGCCTTATCTAGTTGTTCAGCGTATCTTACTTGCACTTCATTGTTTTAAAGTTACCATGGGGGATCATGAAGAGCAATACCAAAGTTTGGGTATTATTCGTATCGATAACATCGAATAATAGATCTTCGGCGCGTTGTGTGATAAAAACTATCGGAAAGCAAGCAGCAATCCGAATGGGCGGTTCAGGATTGTCTTTAGGTGGAAGAAGTGGGAATCCGTTTTGGAAGGGATCTTTTCTGGCATAATGGGCATTAGAGGTAACGCATTCCAGCAATCAAACGGATTTTTCTTCCTTCATAAATTCCCGTCTGATCCCTTCAAGGATATCGTTAAAATGAAGCTCAGATTTTTGTTGGGCATACGTACGGAGTGAAGCATATTGGATGACAGTTAAGATAGATGCTCCGGTCAACTCATAGGTTCCGGCAATATCAGTGAGATCGATAGATTCGTGGAGGCCCAGGTTGGAAGGTATAGATTTTTCCCAGAGAAGTTTTCTTTCCTGTGCATCGGGCAAGGGGAAATGTACCACTTCGTGGAATCTTCTTATGAATGCATCATCCAGATTGTTTTTAAAATTGCTTGCCAGGATTAGAAGCCCTGAATAATCTTCTACCCGTTGCAACAAATAAGATACCTCCTGATTGGCGTATTTATCATGTGAACTTTGCACACTGGTTCTTTTTCCAAATAGGGCATCGGCTTCATCAAAGAATAAGATCCAATTTCGGCTTTCGGCCCTCCTAAAAACATTTTCAAGGTTTTTTTCTGTTTCGCCTATATATTTGGAAACGATCTGTGAAAGATCCACCCGGTATACTTCTTTGTTAAATTGCTTTCCCAGTAAAGTAGCTGTCAGGGTTTTTCCCGTGCCCGGAGGCCCGTATAACAATACCCTGTATCCGGGCTTTATTTTTTTGTTCAGATTATTGTCCAGCTGCAAGGTATGATGATGCTCGAGCCAGATGCTGATATGTTCTATTTGTTGCTGCGTCCTTGGGTGTAATACAAGATCGTTCCAACTCATTTCGGTTGTAATTTTCCTGGCTGGAAAATCTTTTCCAAAACGAGGTTCATAATCTTTTCCAAAAAGTATTTTGTCAACCCATTCCTGCGCGACGATGATGCGCCCGCTCATGACTGGCTCACCTTCCAGGACGGGCTCCAGCCATAGTATGCTTTGCTGGTAAAACGTACTTTGCTCACTGAATATTTGCTGTACCGCTAGGCGTTTGTCCAGATCTTTGCCGGCCAGTATAAATTGAACAGTTTCCCCGGTGGGCAGTACCCCTCTATGATTGGCGCCTTTTACGCCTCCGAATTCGGTAAAATCCCCTCCTTCCGACAAAGTTTCCTGTATGATTTCACTGAAGAAATTAGGTTGAATATGTGGCACCAGTGCAACGAGGAAAACGATATACTCGTCTTTGCTGAGCTGAAACTGGTCCTTGAATTGTTGCAGGCAGGAAGTGTTTTCCTGGGGCTCTATAATTAAGGTTCTCGAATTGTTATGATCTGCATTGAAATGTGCCCTCAGCCTTCTTCTAAGTAGGTCTGCTAAAAAAGTCAGTTCATTTTCTAAAGAAAGCATCATGGACGGTTCGTTTTAAAAGAATTTATAATTTGTTTACAAAAACCACGAGCAACCTGCACCCAATAGTGCCGGATTTTATCTGCCGCCTTCACCTATGCCCCTCTTTAACGAAGATGGAACATCTTCCACCTTTGAAATCCCGCCATTTTGTTGGACAACATGGGCCAATTCATGGGCCAGCAATTTCCTGCCATTGAGGTTTTCAGGATCATATTGTCCTTGGTTGAAGACAATGTTGTTTTTGTAGGTAAAGGCTCTTGCATTTAATGAAGAAGCCAGCACCTGTGACCCTTTATCATTGTGTACTTTTACATTTCGAAAATCGGCCTTGAATTTAGGTTCAAAAAATTGCCTTGTAGAAATTGTTAAAGGCTTTCCTCCCTGCAAATTTTTTATTTGGCTCTTTGTTGCAGCAGTAGTCGGCAGGCCTCGTGAGCCACTTCCTTCCTTTTGTGCTTCTTCCTTCTTGCAGTTTTCACACTTTCTGGTGATTTCTGCTGCATGGTGTTTTGCCGGAAAAAACGGTTGTTCTCCTCCAACCTCAAAAAATGCAGGACTCGCCTGTTTGTTGCTTACAGGAGCATTCAGTACGCAGGATTTTCTTGCCACCCTACGGTAAATACTTCGGGTTTTACTCATGGTTTAATTTAAAAATATTTTTTCATAATCGTCGGAGAAATTTCTCCAGATTGAATCAATTTTCCTTTGTTCATTTTATTTAAAGCCAACAACCCTATGCCAATATCAGTCTTACCATTGGTGATTTTCCCTTTTCGCTTAAAAGTATCAAAAATGGCTTTTGCTCTTGCAGGACCAATACCTTGAATGGTGGCAAATGTTTGCGTCATTTCTTTATCAGAAAGTGGTGTTTGTGGATTATTTAATATCAAATCTGAAAGATTAACTTTCACTTTAGGCTTTAATCCCAATTGATATTCTTGCAGATTGCCATATTCAATATTATTTTCTACGGTATAGCTTAAGTTTTCTTCGGGACTGTTGGCATCTTTTTTAATGGTTGCCTTGCACACTAAGTTAACTGGTGCGGATTTTTCACTCTCTAATAATTCAATAACTTCATTTTCGTCCCAATTTATTTCATCAAATCCTGGCGGATAGGAAGTGGCTGAATCATCTTTAAGTTGGGTCAGAGCCGGAGGTTCGGTTCTTCCATAATTAGCAACTACAGAAAATCCTTTCATAAATCCCAAGGTTTTAGTACTACTTCCCGAAAGTGTCCCATTCACAGCTTCTTTAATAGGGTTCTCAAAATTTATCTTATGATCACTGTTTGCTTTGCTCGTGATAGGAGCAAGATTTTGCCAGGTTGTTCCTGGGCCTCCCAGGTTGTCGTTAAGCAAATGTCCTTTGATATAATATGGGCTTCCTCCTTGTTTTCTCATATTCATTTTTCCAAGTGATACCGTGGAAGAATTCATAGGAATAGATCCAGCGGGGAAAGGAGCCTGTCTGAATGCAACAAGGGTAGATGAAGCATGTTCATTATATAAAGGACCATGCATGATGGAGGAATTTATTCCTGAAGTTTTTAGTGGTAAGGCAGCAATTGCTTCGGCAAGTTTGGTTAACAAAGTGTTGATATCAGTAATTTTTGCTGCTTCATCTGTGGCAGGTTCTTTTTGTGATTTTTCAATGTCGTCCGCTATTTTTAACGATCCTTGAACATCACTATCTTGTAATCCGTGTTTATCTTTTACTTCAACAGTCAGATATGTTTTGACAGCCATTGGGGTAGTAGCAATCATTAATTTTGCATTATTTCCGCTGCCTTCAAAATAAATAGTGTGTGAGACATCATCTTTGGTCTTTAAGGATTTTTTCAATCCCAACCATCCCAATACCGCATCTTTTGCCTGCTTTAATTTAGCAACCAAGGTCTCTACAAAACCCACCAGTTTATCTATTAAAAAGTCAAGTCCCTGGTCTACTTTTTCCCGTACAGCGCCCAGTATCTCCCGGATGCTTCCACTCAAGTCCAATCCTACCTGGTTGGCAAGAAAGCCGATTACAATCGGGATACCATTGGCCAATGATCGCTCAAGGAAATTGGCAGCTGTGGTAATGTTGCCCATGCAAATCTCAATGATGCCTTCAACAAAGGAATTTACGATTTCCAATATCCTTGCAAGGTATTTAAAGAAGGATTGAATGGCTTTATATAAAGCAATTGCGCTGTTGATGACGGCCATGATTCCGGTAGGATCGAGCATGCTCAATAGTTTGGCTGTCACCTTTTTAATGATCTGGTCCATGATAAAACTCTGGATCGCATTCAATACCATGTTCCAGATATCGCTCAGCTTTTCTTTGATCCTGTCGACCACTGCATTTATACCTCTTTGTCGGACATCTTCAATAAACGCCACGGCTTCATTGGCTTTATCGTAAATTGCTTCGGCTTTGGCTATCACTCCCCGGATTTTATCTACTTTTTCTTTTCCGATTCGGGTCTCCAGCTTTTTCCAAATCTTTTCCATGGTGATATCCAGTACCACAAGCAGCCATTTGATGATGCCCATGGCAGTATAATCGGTAGGCATCGGGATTCCGGCATTTTCCAGTTCCATCTTCAGCCAGGCCTTCAGACCGTTCCATAAATGCGTCAGAACATTGTCAAAAAATTGAACAAACCCTTGCTTGATTGCTCGCAACAAATTCAGGATAAATCCAGAGGGATTGGCTTTTATACTGGCCCAAGCTTTTTTAACATTATCAATGAGTTTAAATACCAGATCAACAGGGAATCCCATCATGCGCAGGATCACCTCGAACAGGGCAACTACTATGGTGATGACAAAGGAGATTAGCCGCAGGATCGGGTTTTTAAATGTGCCCAGAATTTTAGCAAAGGCCATTACCGGCACCAAGAGGTCTTTCCAGGTAAATGATTCCCATAAGCGGACAAATAGCCCCTTTACGTACGCCCAGGTAAAGCCGAGTGTGGCTACTGCCGCATCAATTTTTGCGGTGGCCCGGTCAATTGCCCCGCTTTCCTTCATTTTATTGAATTGTTCTTCACCCCCTTCGCTCAAAAGCATAAATCCTTTGATGAGATTTTCGGTGGTTCTCGGCACCTTTTCTCCCGTAAATGGATCTTTGCTGATAAGCACTGTCACCAGGTAATAGCCTTTAGTTTGCTTTCCTTTTTCGGAGATCCATTTGAACAGCACATCTTTTACGATCTTTAGGATGGCAGTTCCGGCGTCATAAAAGAACTTCCCGACCAGTGCAATAGGTTGATAGAAGGAATCGAATATTTTCAGGAAAGTATCAATAGGATGCATCAATGCTTCTATGGATACTATGTTCCATAGTCCCTTAAAGGCATCCTTAAGCATATTATAAGCTTTGCTAAAAACCGAAATGCCTTTGTCGATCCAGGCGGCGACCTTATTGAAGGTGCCGGTTTCTTGCATTTTCTTCTTTTGCTCCTGTCCCCATTCACTCAGTCCGAGGATTGCATTGAGGATATTGGCGCCTGTTGGATTTTTGACTTCATCCGTCAGGGGGTCTTTTCCAATGATGAGGCAGAGTAAATCCCAGAATTTTGTCCGTGTTTTGATATAATTGCCCAAGGGGATGAGCAATGCTTTCTTGATGAATTCCAGGAAGTCGTTTGCCACACCTGTGGCGAAATTCTTGATATGGTCGAAAAAGGTGATAAAAGCATTTTCCAGCCTGCGGAATACGGCAGGAATATTTCTTAAATCGGAGAGGGAAAGGCTGTCGATGAAATTTGAAAAAACGTCGTAAATGCCGCCGATCAACGTTTCGACCCTGCCAAAAAGTTTTTCCGCAAATTTCGCAGCCTGGTCAAGAATGCCTAATTCCTGTAATTTTTGTTTGAGGAGGGTGCCTAAAGGCATGATATCGATGGCCGCATCTATAAAGTTATAGCCATTGCGCTCCACCTTTTCACCCGTTATAGGATCGCTTCCCAGAACTACCCTAAGCGCTTTATATCCAGGTACTTTAATTATTAATTTTCCAACTTTCTCCAGAACCCATTTCTTCCCTTCTTCCAGCCTGTCGCCTACCCAATCTGCGACATCGCTCACCCAGCCAAATAGCCGTTGAACTTTGGGTTCAGTTTTTCTTTGTACGACGATATTCTCGCCTGCCTCACCGGGCGGGGAGCTGTCAGAGGCAGAAAGGATGAGGGCCTTTTTCTGAACGGATGGTTCTTCCTCTTTAAGATCTTCTTTTCTTTGAATTTCTTCTGATTCCGGTGGCGAGCTATCGGCTGCCGAATGAATGATTTCTTTTTTCTGTATTACACTATCTTCCTCATTGGCATTTTCTTTCCTTTGAATTTTTTCTTTATCATTCTCTTCTGAACTATCAGCGGGAGTATGGCGCCCCTCTTTTTTGTGGATGATTTTGTCCTCGTCAACTCCTTCTTCTTTGCGCATCATTTCATCAGCTTGCCCCAAGGTGTTTTTCACAGGATCTGAGGGAGCGACTGCTGGCGCGTTTTCTTTTTTGGTTTGGACGGGTTCTCTGTTTGCTTTGCTTACATTTTCTCCAGCTGCCGCTTCTTTTCGTTGTGCCCCAAACAGCTCTTTTTGCATTTCTCTAAATGACTTTGCTTTTTGGTCCACACCCGCTTCAGGATTGCGCACAGCCCCTTCGGTTAGCTTTGTGGGATCTATGAAAGCCGTCCAGCTGCTCAAATCATGTGTTTGTTCCTGAATTTCCCCACCTAAATGGTCATCTCCTGCAGTATTGCCATTAACGGTGGTTACTTTGGATCCATCACTGCTGCTTACCAAACCATAATGGGAGCGTAGGTTTCTATAAGCAATATAGCCTGGTGGTGGCGCAGAGCCCGGAGGATGGGCAGCTTCAGGGGGGATGGTCATGCGGCCAAGGAGCCATTTTTTTAAAGGGAATCCTGCTTTGTTCAATGCCCAGAATGCAAATATTCCACACCAGCTGGGCATGGCGTCTCTTTCGCCTTTGGCTACTTGTCCGTCAGGGGTAATTACATTGACCCCTTTAGCAATAGTTTTCTTTTTGATATTAGATTCAGGGACGGTTGTCGCATCCCCCGTTACGCCTTCCGGTAATATTTTTTCGGCACCCAGAGTGGTTTTAAAATATTCCATCAATTGTCTCCATCCAAAACGCAGACCATCGGGGCCCTCTTTGTTTGCAATAACCTTTCCCTGTTCTGCTTTTGCAAAACTCACAGCAGCCGCCAGGTTTGGCGTCACACTTCTCTGGATGGCTGTTTTTCTGGAAGTAAGCTTGGGTGCAACAGTAGCATTGCTGCTTTTTGCGGAAGGGGTAATATTAGAACTTGCTCCCTGTTGAATGGTATGGGTTAGCTCATGGGCAAGCAAAGTTTTACCCGCTGTGGAGGAAGGGGCATACATTCCACTATTAAAGTAAATATCATTCCCATAAGTAAATGCCTGTGCATGGATCTCCTTATTCATCTGCACAGAGGTTTCGTTGGTATGCACACGCACGCCACTGAAATCCGCAGAAAATCGACTCTCCATGAAGGAGCGTGTTTCACCAGGCAAAGGAGTTCCTGTACCACGCGTGGCTTGTAAGTTTTGCTCGATAGCACTCACCTGATTTTCCTCAGCGGGAGGTCCTCTTGACAATCTCTGTATGGTAAAGGATGGAGGTACCGCAACCACTTTCCGGTCTAATTTTTTTTCTTCACAGCCCTCGCATTTTGTCTGAACAATCGTGTTGGGCGCTGCGGAATTATATCCTGCATCTAGCCGGGCATGAATTTTCTCTTCCTGCTGTTCTTCCTGGCGTTGAACAGTATTTTCTTCTTTTTCCGGTGCCTGAACTTCCTCCTCCAAAAGTTGTACTTCTTCACCTTCTTCCATCATCTGCAATGCGGGGACTGCGACCCGCTGAACCCCTTGCTCTTCTTCTTCATTTTCTTTTCGGTTCAGTTCATCATTTTGTTCTGATGATGCAGCCAAATGAGTGGTTTCAGGCATGGACATTACTTTATTGGCCATCTGGTCCGCTTCTTTTTCCTGAGGGTCTTCCGGGTGGCTGATATTCAGTTTGGGTTGGATAAAGCTGGCAGACTGGGGATTTATTTCATGGCCGCCAAAAAAAGATGGGGAAGATTTCCTGGCAAAAAATGGCTGAGCCGACTGTCTTTGGACAGCAGTTACATGTTTCGAAACTTTATCGGCCGTGGTAAACATCTAATTTTTATTTCTAGTCCGCGGGAAGCAATTTTTTAGATCCACCGAGATCGTAACATTTTCTTCATCCATGGTAATTTAATCATTCCAATGGTCCAAGGCAATACCCGGAGCAAGGCGTCTATGGCATTTACTTCCACTTGTAAAATCCACTCTTCGTGTGCATGAATTAATTTTCCTTTACGCTGCAAAAAGCCTTCACGCAATCCATCGGGACTGGTACTTTTTAATGTTGCCCAATAGCCAATGGCTGTGGTAAGCATGGTGTGAATTTCTTCCTTTTCATCCCCAGCAAGGTCTCCGACAATTTCTATAGGTATATTTTCAGCCATCCCACATAAAATCTTGTTTAACAGCACATCATATTCCCTGTATTGGCAGTTCCCAAAAACAATGTAATGCATGATGGCCAGTGCCTTATTCTTATCTGTTATTCCCTGTTCCTCCAAAATTCCACACTTGGTGAAAAGTTCCGGCAGGAAAGGCGCTACTATGATTAAACCTGCATTGAATACGATGGCACCATCTGTATGATCCAATTCCCTTAGCAGTTCATTTGTTTTTACGGATGGGAGTTCCTTTTCTTTACGGATATAGGCTTTCCCGGGAATATCATTTCCACGTGTATTTTTTAAATATAAAGTCTCTGATTCCCGATTCTTCATATTTTCCGGCAGGTATTTTCTAAGATCAACATTATTTAAAATGGCCGATTCCAGTTCGTCCAAAGAAAGAGCTTCGGTCTTATGGAGTACATCCTGAAGCCATAAATGGATGAATTTCTCCTGGCTATTTGGGCTGCGGATCTTTTGGATAAGCATCACTTTGGAATCATAAATAATTTGTTTTGCCTTTTGTTGTAGATTCGTTTTTGTAGCGCTCTCCTCAATAGACTTACATAAGATTTTGTACAAGCTTTCTAGTTCCTGAAAAGCATTTAAATTGATTGCTGTCAAACACAAATGAATAGATCGAAGAAATACTTTTTCGCTGAATTGGGCTGTCAGTCTTATTTGGGCTGCGAAATTCCCTAATAGTGCCACAAGTTTTGCCGATGCACGTTTCGTCTGATCGCTGTTATTTTCATCGGTCATGGTGCTCAATGACTGTTCTACTTGCTCTTCGAAAAGGTCGTGAGAACCAGGTTCGTACCACCATGGAAAAATGCCATACTCCAAAAAATAAAGGAAAGCTACAAATACCTTTTGGTGAAAGGAAATTACTTCAAGCCCCATTTTATCATCATCTACTTGGGTTTTGTTGAATTTAATTGTTTCAATTTTTTCCCGCAGGCCCGAAAGTATCTTTTTTACCAGGGTTTCTTCCAAATTTTTTTCTGAAAGGCCATCAATGTTGATTTCGATCCTATCAATTTGAAGCCACTCTTTCTCTGAAACAAATTCATCTAACAGTGAATCCATTTCCAGATTTACTCTTTCCATCAACAACTCAATTTTCCGTTTCAAAGCAAATGCATCCTGCACATTGGCAGTTACCTTTACATTTTGTTTCCGGATTTTATGGTTCTGGAAATAAGACATTTTTTAGGACAATTTTTTGATAAGCTCCTTCATTTTCAGTAATGTTTCAAAGAACAGTTTCTTCTTCTCAGCTTCCTTGTTTTTATCTAAGCGCTTTCTTTCATCTTCAATATCGTCGATAAGTGGTCTTAGTAGTTCTTTATCTGTTGTAGATAATTGTTTTAATTCCTCGATCTTGGTAGCTACTGCGTCCATATATCGGATGGTAGAAATTTTCCCCAAATCAATGTCTTCATTTTTAAGACATGAGATCGTCGTAACAAGGTCATAAAAGATAGTCATCAGTCTGATAGACAAAGACCGGGTTTGTTCATGGTTTACTGGCAAATTAGCAATCCACTCCGGATCAAGAACGTTTTGTGCAAAGTAGGACACAGGTACATTGGCATCCTGTTTTATTTGTTTTTGAAGGCCCTCAAAAAAAGTATCGACCTCTTTCAACCGTTGCGGTGAGTATAGCTCTTGGAATGTGCTGGATTGATGCAGTGCATTCCTGAGCTTGATATAATCATTTAATGGAACTGTAAGTGACTGACAAGTTTTTTTAAATTCCTCCTCTACTTTAAACTGTATATCCAGTGGTGTCAGATCCATAGAACAGGGGCCGTTTATAATCTTAGCAGAAACTTTAAAGGGTCCTGGCCCTGGGAAAATATGTGTGGTTGTGGTATAGCTGCTTTGGCCGCTAGTAACGTCGAACGTTTCTTTTTCAGAACCATCGCCATAATCAATTTCCAATTGGCTGGCAAATTTCAGGTTTGTAAAAACAAATTTTGCATCGGTTGTACTTCCTGGCATAAACCTAAAGGTGGTATCGGCCTGGGGTTTCTCAAAAACTGTTATTTGCTTGCTACCCGTAATCCCTGCCGGAGAACTGTAGTGGAAATCCACCTTTTTCAGTGGTGTTCCGTCCGAAGAAACATCCGAAGGTGTAAACTTAAATTTTCCCGATCCAGCCGGAGATTCGGTAAATCCTTCTCCAGAAAATCCCCCCCCTTTGGGTGTCACTGTAAAAGTGATCGCCTTGGCGCCTTTGCAGATTTCCGTTTGATTTAAATCGATCTTCACAGGATCTGGTTCTTTGACGGTTAGCGGAAATTTTTCTGGACTGAATGAGCAGGGGCCATTGATCACTTCACAAGCCACGGTATAACTCCCTGATTTTAAATATATATGTGAAGGGGAAATTACTGTTGCGCTGTTACCATCTCCAAAATTCCAGTTACATGAAGCCACCAAACCTGGTTTGTCAAACGTAAAATCAATTTTAAGTGGATTATCAGCATCTGCTTTTGCAATGATTTTTACAACCGGATGCACATATACCTTAACACCGATGCTTTTCATCTGATCATTCAGGGTATAGGTAAAGTTTACGGTGATATCTTTGGAATTTGCTGGTACGCTTACTTTCTCAGGCAAGAATGAATAGGTTTCATCCCCGTTGTTTTTCACAGAATCTTTTTGTGTACTTGTAAGTTTTCCCCCGGTTGGATTGGTAATAAAAGGATAAGCTTCTGTATCATTATTGCAAAACTCTGTTTTACCCAGGTCGAATGCCAATACCGGAGGGGGAATGTTTACTGTGAAATTAATGGGCTGGCAATCAGAACAGCAGAGATAAGGCAAATAGAAATCTGCCACTACCAGGCTGTCCTGCAAAGCCTTAATGGCACTGTCGTACTGTGGTACTGACGGAGTACCCTTTCTGTGATATACCAGGATGAATGTTCCACTCATGGGCACCCCGGCTTTATGTTGTATTCCGGGATGTTTTTTTGCGAAATTTGAAAATAAGTTGAGTTTTTTTAGTGCTTCAATTTCCTTCTTAAGCAGTTCCTGAAGACTTTTAAAATTTTCATGCCCGCACAAGCAGCCTGGGTTCTTTAGCTTATCGCTTATTTCCTTTAGGATAGGATCTTCGGTATACGCAATATCTTTTTTTGCCGGCACCATCATCCCGTCCTTATCCAGTTTTGTAGAAGCATCGTCTATTGCTTTTTGTTTAGCTTCATTAGTGGTCGCCTTTTGCAAGTCACTGATCAAAGTATTTATGGTAGTGTTATTTTCATTGAGCAACAATAAAATAATGAGAGATTGGTTCTTTTTCAGGATTTCGGGCATGGCTGCCGCTATTGAATCGACCTTGGCATGTGAGGCCTCCCCAACAGTAGCTTTGATGGTATGCACTGATTCCTGGGTTTTCAGGTAGTTGGAAAGCAACGGGCCAAGAGTTTCATATGCTTTTTTTAATGATTCTGTATGCTTGGAAAAATTATCCAGATTTAATAAAAGCACATTTTCAGCTTGTAACAGCAACAACAATTCTTCCATTTCATCAATGATGACTAAGGCATAATGGGTCAGGAGCGCTGCATTGAAAACAGGTTCGGGAGCGGAAATACTACCAATGGAGATGTTTCCCTTTTTTTGAATGTCATAGTATTTGCCTGCAATGCTTTCTTGTGAAATCTCAAGAATGGTGTTTTTAATAATAGACGCTTTAGGAGGTTCTTCTTTTATGGTCGAGCTCGCTGCACTGATTTTAGTTGCCAGCCTTTTTATTTCTCCCGTTAAACCGGGATCCTGTACTGAAAAGTAGCTTTCTGCCTGCTTCAATGAATCAGCCAGCTTCATGTATTTTATGTTTTCATTTTTCACCATTTCCTTTTCGGAAGGTGTGGTGAAAGTAAGGTTTTCGACAAGGATCCATTCAGTTCCTAAAACTGATCCGCCGCCTGATCCCGTACCCTGCCCACCGGCTTTTGGAGGATCTTTGATTACCAGCTGTCCCCAATAAGCTATGTCTTTTCTCAAGCAACATCTTACTTCGTTTCGCAACAGCTCGTATTGCATCTGTATGTTCGTAAGGCCACATACATCATCAATTTTGGTATTGGAGGCATCTGTGCTGAGTTCAAGCGCGATAACATCTATTGGCAGCCTGTAGGTCGCAATTGCCTTTTTTAATGTGCTTAAAACATCGTCATATCGCTTCCCAATATGGCCTTCTATCCTGAAGAAATTATATGGTTCAAGGTCATAACGCAGGGGGTTTTTGACGAAATCATCCGTAAGATTATAAGAAGTATTGTAACCAAGGATCTTGTTTTGCCTTCCTCTTTTCGTTTCAGCATGGTTCCATACATCCAAAAGCCTGTTGGATGATTCGTTTGCTTTGTAGTAATAGGGAATGGCCCTGTTTCCCAAAGAATGGTTTCCTAATAAGGAGGGCGTTATACGGATATTGCTATCGGCTGTTTTACTTCCTCCCACAACCGGTAGCGGAAAATTCCTGTTGCTGATCATCCTTGCCAGCCTTTGGAACAGGCTGTTGAATTCCTGATAGTCAGATTCCTTAAAATTAAGTAAGGGCGAAGGAATTAAATCATTCCTGTATTTGCTTTTCTCTACAGTCACCGTTTCTCCGAAGTAGCACAAAAATAAATGGCGGGGAAAAAGGGCTTCGGGAGGCGTACACATGGCACCCAACGGTTGGGCAGCCAAACGCCATTCGTTATAGGCGCTGATGAGGTCGGCGAAAAAATCCCAGTAGTATTGAAAATGGAGCAGGTCGTTGTTGCTGATGGTACTGTTGTGGAGAAAGGCAAAAACGGTATTGAATTGGGCGAAAGGATTGGAATTCTCTTTCAAGTAATTTTTGAACAGGTTGTAGGCCTTATTTAAAGTATTGCCTATAGATTCTACCAATGATTTTGTAAACACTTTTTGATAGGCCGCGTATAGATCGCTGGTCGTGACCGGGGATGTGCTCAACACATCGAAACGTGGCAACTTTATTTCGGGCAGGGAGCTTATGCCGGGAAACAACTCGCCCGAACCAACCGCATTGGCTCTGGCATTTGATTCCGAAATGATTTTATCAGCGTCTGCCACATTCACCAATAATTTCCGAAGGGTGGTGGTAACCGTCTTTCCTTTATCGTCACAGGAGGTAGTATCGCAATTTTTTGCATCTTCTTCCAGCATTTCGTAAAAAAGCAGGCATACTTTGGTATTTAGAAATGCATTGGTCAGTTCGGGGTCTGTAGCTTTGGCTTCGTTTGCATCCAGTAGTTCCCATATATCGTATTTGGTGGTAATGCCACTTACCAGGGCATCATACTTAAGGTCTCTTACTATATCCAGGTTAAATGACCGGTATTTCTTATATTCAATAGGTTCTTCGCTGTTTTCCTTTCCATGTACAATCAGATACCCGTGTGACGTAATACCGGTTCCCTTTGAAATGGTTATGGTTTTTCCATCATTGGATTTGGAAGCTTTCAATCCACAAACAATCCCGATTCCAATCAGATTTGTGCGGCTGAGCCGGATCTGCTGCTCATTAAAAGCGAATGAATGATTGAGATGATCGGAACCCAGTACCTGGTCGGGCTGGAAGTCCGGATAATCATATTCGTGGATATCATATTTTTTAGGTATCATATTGATATGATTTTAAATTACAAGGTGGTTTGATTTAGGAAAACACGGTTATTGTCATTCCCGTCGATACAGTCATGCAAGGTGGCAGGTGGGTATATACTCTTCAACTTGCCAAACTCACAAATCAGATTTTTCAAAGGGTTGTTATTGATCCCCGTTTTGTTTTTGCATTCATCCAAAGCATCGGGAGCCTTATAAACGCCTTTTAACCAATCTATATATACAGCTTCAAAATTGTTGTACACATCTTGTTTCACCCAACAGATTTTGCAGAGGACATGTGCGGGTAATTCTGCCCGGATGGTCTTTTCGGCAAATCTTCTGAATTCAAAATGTTCCCTGGCCAATTCGCTTTCCCCATCAAACACAAAGGTGAGGCGATAAGAGTATGGGTCTTCGTCCCCGCAGAATTTACAGTCTTTTTCTACGCAAATTTCCAGTAGCGCATCTTTGGGTTCTTTCGGCCTTAAGAGGATATGCTCTACCATCATGAACCTTTCATCCACCAGGTTTTTCTTGGCGAATTCGACAATTTTATCAATGGCCTCATCTGCTGCTGCATGGGAAGCATGGCCTGATGAATAGGCAACCGGAGGGGTTCCCAGCGTTATCTTAAATTCCGCTCCTTCCGGCAAAATTTTAAAGTTAGGTTTTTCAAAAATGAATTTTTTAACACCAGATATATTGAAGTTGATATCTTTTATCAATAGGTCCCGGTCATTGGCACTAAAGGCAGCATTCGCTGATAGGGTATTGATGCTGGTAAGTAATAGCCGGTCGTTTTCATCATTCAACGTAAGAATGGTAGAAAACCACTCGCCCTCTTTTACAATGTTGTATTTGAAAAAGTTAAGAGATGGCTTCAAACCCAACAAAGCACTGATGCGGTGGTGAATACCACTAAGATCTTTGCTGATGGCTATGTTGTCTTTTTTGGTGTAGTCAAAGCTCTGGGCTTTATAGGCGCTTTGATAGGGAAATTGCTTCAGGAAAGAGGTTTTTGTTTGAATAAGTTTATCTTTAGTGACTTCGCTTTGTTTTTTATAGGAATACAATAGAAGTGCATATTCAGAAAAACTTTCACTAAAGCGTGCCAAAATATGGTCCAGGAATTTATTTCTTTTCGCATGAAATTCTTCACTGCTTTCGGTTATGGCGTACAGGGAAAGTGCATCAAGCTCCTCATACAATTCCTTGATGCCAGTGATATCATCCTCACCCAACAGTACAGGAAAAGAAGCTTGGCTTACCGTGTTGCTGATAGAAAAAGTTTGTTTTAAGTTGGAAAGATGTCCGAGATAATTGACCAGTATCTGTTCGAAAAAAAGAAGATAAGCCTTCAGTTGTTTTGCCTGGGCTTTACGGAGTGAGGTAGCGGAAGAAGGCAACCCTTCATGGCCGGTTCCGTAAACCAGGGGCAGAGAATTTTGAATGGGAAAATATTCGGCAAGGTCATAATATTTTCCCTCGGGGATCGCTAGGTCCAGATCATGATCTTTTAATTTGGGCATCATGTTATTGCCATATATCACCCTCATGGTATCCATCAGTTCAAATTTGTTCGGTAAAAACGGCAAACCATTTTTAAAGACAAGCACTTTGGATCCCTCCATATACAATTTTGGAAGTTTATTGGGGGATACCTCTAGCTTCCATGAATGTGTTTGTTTCCGGTTTCCCTCTTCATCAAAACGAACCAAGACAAAGTTTTTCACTGATATAACTCCCGGAATATCCATCAAAAAGTTGATGATATCCGATGAATAAAGGGTGCGGTTGAGCACTGAAGTTTCCAGGTCATTATCATCTATAAAACCATGGAGCAATTTTGGCCCATCAAATACCTGGTCTACAGTTTTGGTTTCCAGCATGTCGCTCAGGGTTTGGAATCGGATGCGGGGATTGAAGTATTCGCTGATCTTATAATAGATTTCGGCCAATATCTCTTCGATAGCTGCATTGGGTTCTAATTCCAGGTCGGTGCAGACTCCGATCTCCTCAATCTCGACTTCGTCGATGCAACAAAAATCTTCAGTAATATTCCGGTTTGCCTGCAAGGCCTGGGTAGCGGTTTTTAAAATTCTATCGGCGGTTTGAATTTTCTGCAGGTAGCGTGCAACAATGCCGCTGATAGAGCTTTCATTGAAGATATGCCGCAGATCATCCACTTTCAATTTCCCCCTGGTTTCATCGCTCAACCATACCAGACGAAACGGGACATTGGTAAGTGAAACGATATGGGTTTTGGCATTAGGGGGGGTCGTCTCAAGTTCATCAATGGAAACCTCAAGATGGACATATAGCCCTCCTCTTAAGGCGCTCACCAGCTGACTGGCGGCGATATCGGCAGCGGCTGATTTCTTATTGGATATGACCTTAGCATTGACCGCGTGGATCTTTGTCTTTGGATGTCTGAAATATTTAAAATCAGGGTTTAATTTTTCCAGTTTCTGAAAGGCATTCATAGACGGGAAGCGTACTTCGAAAAATAATGTCTCGGGGTTTCCATCAAGCAAGAAATTGTAAGACAAACTTACTTTGCCTTGGTTGAGGTCGCCGTTTGTTTCGTCTTCATCCAATTCCAGCAATACATCATACAATCCCTTGGGGACCACTTCATGTTCATTGGGCTTTTCGGGAGGCAGCGGTTCTTCGTAGGTAAGCTGGCTTTCCTTACAATCGACATAAATTTTGGGGCCACAAGGGCAAAGGCTGCACTTTACCCAGGCATTTCGGATCCCATCCAGATCAATCAGTGATTTTCGATAGTCATTGATGGTCCAGGGTGCTGAGGTAAGTATTTCCCGTGCCGTGAAAAAAGCTTGTTCGTCAGCATTAAATATGCCTGGCTTCTCCACGGCCAGCAAATCTTTTATGTCAAAAGAAGCACGGTATGATAGATCGGTGAGGGCGTAACAGATCGTTTCTAAAATTGTAATTCCCGGATCATGAATATTGTAATCAGTCCATAATTTACTGCCAAGCTTTTGTATGAGTTGGATCCCTTCTTCACGCAGGAGATGATAATTCTGACCAGCGGGGAGAATGTTCTTCTTACTTATGGTGATATGTTCATTTACAGACATCAATTTCTGACTTTACAGTTTTTGTTTCAATACTGATCTCATGTTTGGCCGCCGCTGTTGAAACCAGGATACTTCTCGCGGTAGAGGCGATAATTTCATCCTGATCGCTGCTTTCGGGGCTTCCGTCCATTTTAATGTGGAACAGCTTGATGTCCAGGATGACGTCAACATATTCCAGGTCTTCCATAAAGTTGATGATCGACGATTTTGTAATTTTTCCCCCAAACCGGATTTCTGAATGTATGGTATAAGCCCAGGGGGTAAGGTATTTTACCAGGTCTTCCTTCAGTTGTTTTGTGAAAAAAGCAGCGTTTCCAGCCGCTGTGCTGGTAAGGATCACGTTGGTTTTCACACGGATTTCCTCGAACAAGGGATTTTCAACATGCCATTTCATATGGCTATTGGCACGGTGCCGCAGATAGTTTTTTATGTTTATCAACCTGCTGCGGCTGGTATAGGGACGCAATGGATTGATGGCATTTTTGTTTTGTAAGTCCGGAATGGTAATGACTGTAACATGACCCGGGGCCAGTTCATTGTACACAACCGGATTGATGTCCATTTCCAAACGGGTATGGTTCAGACATTTTACTTTATGGATGTCAGGAAATTCCTCCAAAACCAGTTGCTCAATGTCTCTGATAGTGACCGCCCTGTTTTTATGCCTGAGGCGTTCACTTACCCGGGTATAAAAACTTTCTGAATCTTCGGTTTTCCTGCCACCAAAGGAAACAAAGGGCTGTTCCACTTTTTTAATAGCGGCATCCGGCTCTTTTAATTTGGAAATGGTATTGGCAGGCAAAGGTTGATTTAGGAAGTCTTCGGAATTCTGCTGATCTGTAAAGGTGGCACGAACAGCCTGTGCCCGGATATCTACGAGGCGGCTTACCTGATCCGGCAATTCCTTTATGCTGCATTTAAGCCAATGGAATCCCGCTGGCATTAAGGTATTTGTTTTGGTTGCCTGATCAGGAATGGAAAAAGAAATGATCCCTGTCTCAATCAGTTGCTGGGTGCCGTCATTTACTTCTGTTTTATTAAAACCTATCCACTCATTGTTACTCAAATAGCTCCAGAAGACATGCTTTTCGGGCTTGCTCTGCAAGGGATGGGTGGATCCATCCAAGATTTTAAAAAGAAGGTTAACCTTTTGAGCCGGTAGCGCATCTTTCAGCCCAATATAAAACTCGGATTGGTTGTGGACTTTTATTCCTTCTTCATCATGGGTAAATTGAGGCAGCAATGGACTTTTACCGTCAATAATATTGCTGCTTCCTGTTTCATCAACACCAAAGGGATAAATATGGAGGAATTTGGCGGGATTTTTTGATGACTTAAAATTTAAGACGCAGGAAGATTCGTAACTTAAATAAATGGATTGAATTTTCGGCAGATACGGCTTTTGGGGTTCAGGGATGTTATCGGCAGTAGAAGGTGTCGCCAGTCCTATCAGGTATTTTTGCAGTTTCATATAATAGGTATCCCACTGGAAATCCGCATTGATTTGCAACTTGAGAAAGCCCGTCTGGCTTTTGATGTTATAGGGTGGGTATGGATCCTTGTAGTCAACAACCGCATCGGCAGGAATGACTTGTGCTGCTGAGGGCAGAAAAGTGTGCTCCATCATTTTAAAGTTTGCCCCCCAGAAAAGCTCTACTTCCCCTTTGTTCTGACCTTCATTCTGGTTGTTCAGAATGCTGGTAAAATCGCCATCCACCCAAACACCGCTTCTTAAAAATTTTACCTGGGCAGAAGGGAAAAACTCATCGGACAGGTTGAAGTCCATATCCTTTATGTTTTCAGTCAGCTCAGCCCATTCTATGAATAATTTAATTTTCGTGTTTTCCTTCGAAAATGCTTCTCTATTTCCAATGACCATTCCCGCACCTTTTTTAGGGTTTTGTCCGAAAGGCAAAAATGGCTTCGAAGGGTCTACAGAACCGGTATCCGTTGCAACCACTAACTCTTTGACTCCATCGGTATTGAATTTGCCCGAAAGGCTGCCTACGTTTACCCTTATATCTACTGAGGTTATTTTTACATCTTTTAAATCGTCATATTGGTCGGTGCCCGGTTCATTTTTGAGGATAAACTTAATAACAGGTGTATCTGTATTTTGAAAAGCATCCAGGTGGACTTTTGGGTCAAATGCGGTCACCGGATCATCCGAAGCCGCAAGGTTGATGGTGATGGTTGCCTGACTGGTAGTAGCACTGATGTGTACCGTTTTTTGCAACCACGCTTTTTCAGTGGTGATATAACAATCAAAGAATTTTCCGCTTATCTTATTTAAAGCGGTTCCTTTTAGAACCAGGGTAACGGTTCTTTTTCCTTCTTTCAGAAAGAAATAATGGGAGGAAAGAGCAAAACCAATATGCGCCAGTGGCATTATTATATCGGCAAGGTTTCCATCCATGAAAATTTTATTGGCAAATGGATGCCAATCTTTTTCATCGGTGGTCAACGGGGCTCCGGCCCCATCTGCTGAATGGCTAACCTGTGAAGCATACAGGTTGCCCTTCAGTGCAATAAATCCAATTTTGTCTCCCTCATTCGCCCGGTAGAATGATCTTAATTCTGTGACACTGGCTTTATTTACTATAATATCTTCATCACTTTTGTATATTATATCTTTGCCAGAACTGTCTTTACCGGCTTTAAAGGGTGTGCCTTTTTTCACCGGATAATCCTGCACCATTTTCGCCAATTCCAAAAAGAGATGAACATGATTGCTTTCCCATTTTTTGGGTTCCAGCTTTAGTATTTCTTTATAATAATAGTCTAAATGCCGTTCTGTAAAAGTGTTTAGCTGTTTTTGTGCATGTTTAAATAAATGCAGAAAGGTTAGAAACAACGCATAATGCGGCTCATGGGTATTCTGTTGGGTTATGGTTTGAATCAACTGCTGTTGCGCATCCCTGACAACCCGTGCATATCCGGAGAGGAATTCCGCAAAAACATTGGAAAACAGATTATGATTGGCAACATGATTGAGCACCTGCCAGACTTGTGCATCGGCAACAACGGCAGCATTATGATTATAAACCGTTATATCATAAGAAATAAAATTGGTATAGTAATCGTCCCAATCCACAATAATTTCCGAATCGTTTAGTGGCACCATCCACTTTTCGGATAAACCATTTTTAATGATTGCACTGGCTTTTTCTTGTTTGTACCCCAATATCGTCCAATCCTCCTGTACAGTTTCCAGAATAAGTTTTGGGGCATAATATTGATCTGCTGCTTTATAGTAGGAGTGAAGCCTGCGAAGGGCAGGTGCTAACCTGGACTGGATCAAGTTGCTGAACCCCCGTTGCAAAGGAATATGGTCAGGTAAAACTTTCTGGAAATAATCTATCCGGTAAGCCAAAGAAAAAAGGGCACCGAATAATAGGCCGAAATTGATTTTAAGCTGTACCGCATCATTTTTTAGTTTTTCAGATTGGATCGAATTAAAGAGACCGCGAATTCTCTCTTTATATTGATTTACATTTTGGACGGCAATTAAAGCCAGCTGTGCTGATATATCAGCATCGAAAAATGGTTGCCAGTTCTCGTCGTTTACATGTTGATTGGCGCTGTTGAAATATTTTATATGTCCTGCCAGATTCCGGGCATACACCATCCAGTTTTCAAAATTCTGGGTATCGGGCAAGGCAAAGTTCGGATCCAATCCGGGCAGGAGCCGCTCTTTGCGGTTGATGCCGTTGCGATGTAGTGGATTTTTATTTTTTGAGCAATCCGCCATTTTAGTCAGTGAGTCTCACAATGGATTGTATTTCAGTTCCTTCTTCCCTCCAAAACGGGAAAACAAAATTGAACCGGTTGTTGGTGGCACTGATAATATATTCTACCTCAATCAAAATTTTTCCTTCCACAATATTTTCGGTATTGACTTCTATTTTCTGTACCTCAATTCTTGCTTCATAAAACAAGATGGCCGTTTCAATTTTGGATTTGATATAGGTGATGGTAGACGTGTCCAGGCTTTCAAAAACCAGGACTTCTAAATTGCACCCGTAGCTCATGTCCATAACCCTTTCACCTTTCATGGTGGAAAGAAGGATATGAAGACTGTTGTTGATGTCTTCCACATCTTCTGTCATAACCACGGATTTTGAAATCATATCAAATTGTGGGGGGAAGCTCCACCCTTTGCCAATGAAATTGCTGTCTGGATTTTTTTCCATCATCGCTTTTATCCTCCTATCATTACGGTTGTACATCCGGCCACAATGCTGCCACCATGTGCGGTACTATCCCCCATTCTTGCTGCTGGCTTACCGCCAATCATTACCGTAGCCGATCCATTAATGATGGAATCAGGTGGGCCGGTACAAGTGCACAGATCACCGACACATGCGGCCGGCTGGCCTCCAATCATCACCGTTACTGTTCCTGGTGGCATCACAGGACCACCCACATGGGGCACCGGTCCCGGCTGTACCATGGGACAAACATGCATATCTCCGATTCTGGCTGCCAAACCCATATCATAAATCAGTTAATGTTGACCATAGATCCTTTTAGGCTTGTAGTTCCGCCCGACGCATACTCTGCACTGACGTCTCCTTTGATTTTCATTTCCGTACTGGCCTTGAAGTCTGCGGCCATACCTTCTGCTTTCAGGTCGTTACTGGCTTTTATGGTAAAATCTTTTATGCTTTCAATTTGGATGCCCTGGTCATTCATCACAATTTTGTTCCCGTTCTGGTCAGTCAGGCTAATGCCTTTGTCTTCTTCCGAAATCACCATTTTGTTACCGGCGGGAGTTTCGATGCTGATAGCCATTTTTTCATCATCGAACAGCCATTTCATTTTCTCTCTTGACACATATCCCTTGATGTGATTGGTGTCTTTTGCCTGGGTATGTGCTGGCAGTTTACTGCTGTTGAGCATGCCTAAAACAACTGCGTGCCGGGGATCTTCATCAATAAAACCCACTATTACCTCATCGTTGATCTCAGGACGGAAAAACATGCCTCTTTCATTGCCCGCATCCAGGGATGCAATTCTACACCAGATTCCCTCATCGGAAATGTGAATGACTGGCAGTCTGACCATAATTCTGTCTTCTCCATCTGGATCGGCCTCTAGTTTGGTTACCACACCAATTTGCAGCCCTCTGATCGCCGGGAGCATGGCACCTGCCAATGATTGCTGTACATTGAAAGTTTCTGCAAACCATTCGGGCGTGGTTCCGAATTGTATATGGGTATGCCATTCGCCCTGTTCTATCTGATGCCGGATTCCGGTTGCCAGTATTTTTCCTTCGAAACGGGCACCTACGCCATTCATTTGCAAAATTTCTCCCGGTTTCATTTTTGCATATCCTTCCACTTTAACCCTTCCCCTAATTTTTGCCAATCGGTTTTTCTGCAATCTGGCATCGGCCCATTGCTGTAATTCCGGTTCTGAAACCTTGCCGCTATGGATCATATTGACCGCATCGGGAGAAGAAACTTTGGAAAGCTGTCCTGCACTGAGATTGCCTGCCTCTGGAATTTCCGGTTCTGTGCCTTCCACTGAATTTATAAGGTCCTGATCGGTGGGATTCCATGCGCTTGCCTTAACTTTTGGAAATTGCAGCCGGGCGTCGATTTCGGCATCCAAATCCAGTATGGTAGATCCGTATTGCACAGTAAGCCCAGGTGCAGCAGCCACGTCCGGTTTTTTAATTGATATTTTCCCATCGTCCACAATGCATAACTTCCCTATCACATCCGATCTGCACAACATAAAATCCCAATCTGTACTGTTGTACTGTACCACCTCTTTATGTTGGAGGGTAGTGGGTTCCACATCTTTATCAAGAGAGTAATAGTCGATAAGCTCTTCAAAGATTTCGGAATCTTTAATTTCTTTAAAGTATTTGTTCTTTGGGGCTATGGTCATTTTTATGGCTTCATCCCGGCACTCCACCATCAGTACAGAGTTCTGGTCTTTCACCTTTATATTCTGTTTGATCACAATGCCCTTAAAAATAGTCTCTTCATCACTGCCCCAGCCAGCCTTTATCTCCAGTTTTTTGCCGGGCTCAAAATCAGTAGCATTGCTGATGTCAAAAGTTTCCGCAGCGGCATCACCATCCAGTAAAATAATGGTAGCTGAGGGGATCCGGTTCACTTCCTTGTTAACCACAATGCTCAATACATGATAAGTTCCGGGTATGGCAACTCCTTCACTCATTATAGCGTATGAGCAAACCGATTTTGGATTTTCGGATGGTATGGTACGTTCCTGGCTCATTCTTTTTTATTAAATGGAGGGAAATAAATCTCAGTGCCTGGTTTAACCGCCCTGAAATTGGATATGTTATTGGCCTGGGCAACCTGTAAATAATATTTAGGATCGCCGTAAATGGCGTTGCATAACCAGGGAAGCGAGTCACCCCTTTTCAGGATCCTCCTGTGAGTGAGGTCTGGAGATGATTTTCTCTCTCTTGCCGTGCGTTCTTTTTCTTCATCGCTTTTTTTGATGGTCACCTTTACAGTTGCCCTGATTGGCGAACCGTCCGGGTTGAACAATTTGTAATTGATGGTCATCCCGGTAATCCGCCCCTTGAAATCAAAGGTTCCCCAAATCACATGGACATGCCTTGGCTCATGAACTTTTCCGTCCAGCTTGAATGTGAGGTCCTGTAAATTCTTCAGATCTTCGGCAATGCCTTCCGGTTTGGGTTTTCCGTTAATGATACCTGTATTGTCGAACAAAAATTCAAAAGTGAATTCTTCCGGTTGTTTGAATGCAAATTTTTGTTGCTTCCCACTGGTACCCTGTCCTTGCCCGCCTTTGACTTCCATTTTCAAGTCCACAGAATAGGTTTCAGGGTTTACCATAGCATAAAACTCCCCCGCAAAATCTTTGTCCTCCATCTTTGCGGAATTGTAGGAGCGGATCCACATCTTTTTTACTTCACCTTTTGCTTCTGCCATTACCTTTCTTTTTTATTTTGTAGGATTTTCATCACCTGCTCTACACATTCCTCTACCATTATTTTACTTTCCTGTTGATGGCTTTCCGGATTGGAAGAGGGGACAGAAGTTTGTGGCCCCGGCTGGTTCACCGAAACTGAAATATTTAATTCGGTAATTTGAATAGGCATTTTTGTGATTATTCAATGGTAAAAAAACTGTAGCTCAGCTCAAGGGTCTCTACAACAATGGAGTTTTCCGTCGCATTAAAATCGCTTACCGACCATTTGCGAGGCCAGGCATTGTTTACCTTCCAGGTTTTTAGGGGCTGATGTTCCGGGTTGAGAAGTGTAATGATGATCTGCACCGGCTCGAACTCCCTGCCGAACAACGCTTTCTTACACCAATTGATAACCGAGGAATCCGTAAGCATCCCCCTTTTTAAGGTAAGATCTGAGAATTTGGATCTGGTGGGCAATTTGTGCTCATAGCGGTTTTCGCCACCTTCCTTGATCGATTCGGTGTCATATTCTACATTCAAACCACCTACTGATTGAAAACGAACATCATTATCGTTTCCAATTCCCTGGAACTCTACACTGAAGTGAAATCCCGCTGGAGGATAATATCCCCCAGCGGAAGGTGTGTTTTTGTCGGCCATCGCATTTTCTTTATATTATTTCACGATGCGTAATCCTTCATGAGCAATTTCAATGGATTCAATGGCTACTTCATTGCCATCGGCTTTGAGGTCGCTTGCTTGGACTTTGATGGGAAATGCATTGACGGCACGCCAAGTGAATACAGGCTCATGTTTTTCGTTTAACAATTTAATTACGATGTCCCGGCGTTCCACAGTATTTAAATTGATGGTGTTGATCCATTTATAATAATCTGTATCCCCTTCGAAGGTGCCCCTTTTCATATTAATATTGCTGTATTTTTGTAAGCCGGGCATTTTTACTTTTGAATATTCTCTACTATGGCCTTCCCGGTATTCGATAACTTCTACCTGCATGTCGAGCCCTGTTACTTCGGTAAAGCCAATTTTATTGCCACCCCATTCTACCTGGAAGTGAAATTTGGGTAATGGATAATTTGCCATAATATTTTTGTTTTAGTTTTTTTAACACGGATTAAAAATGCATTCGGCCTTGTCTAGCTTGTCGCCATCATGTGCGAAAAGCGCAGAACGATAAATTCTGCCGGACGAACAGCAGCCATCCCAATTTCAATAATCATCTTCCCTTCCAAAATATCAATAGGGTTCATTGTTTTATTCAAACCCACAGCCACATAGAAGGCATGTTCGGGTTTGGCACCCTGCAAAGCCCCTTGTCGCCAGATGTTAAATAGAAAATTTTCAATCATGGCTTGTACTTTCACCCAGGTGTTAGCGTCATTGGGCTCAAACACAAAAAATTCGCTGGCCTTTTTTACCGATTCTTCCACCATGATAAACAACCTGCGGACATGTACATACCTCCATTCATTGTCGTTGCCTGCCAAAGTACGACCTCCATAAACAAGCGTGCCTTTTCCAAAAAAGCTCCGAATGGCATTGATGGATTTACCTGCTACCACATCTACATTCAGGGCGTCCAATTCAGTTTTGGAAAATGTAACTACAGGTTCGACAACATTATTTAAACTTACGTTGGCCGGTGCTTTCCAGACCCCTCTGGTACCGTCAACCATAGCATAAATTCCTGCAATGGCTCCACTTGGCGGCACATTCGAAATGTAGGTGCTTATGCCTTTTTTTATTGTTTTATAAACAGGAAAAGCGATTTCAAGTGCTTTATCAGCAGTGGAGGCTACGGTTTTTGCGCCCTCTACCACCAATAACAGATAGGATCTCGTCAGGCTATCGAATATAGGGTTGAGGATATTTATCGCAAGATCTGTATCTTCTTCTTCGGGGACGGCTGTGAGATATCCTCCAGCTGCTACACCCCCTACAAAATCTGCCGACCAGGTATCATTGGTAAATTTACTTGCTGTAGCCTGGGAAGTATAACCGGCAGCCCACTTTGCTTTTGCCGCTTTGTCCAAAGCAATAATGTCTTCTGCAATGGGTTTAAAAGTTGATGCAATAGTGCCCTTCACAGATGTCAGAAAAATTGAGTTGGTTATCAGGTCCGCATTTCCCGCTTCTACAAAATCATCCAACTTGCCAACTATGTTCATGGTAAACTGCATCAATGCCTGGAAATTCCCCACAGTTTTGGCATCGTTATAAGTCGCTACCAGGGAAGCATACCTGTCCCGTAAATTTGAAGATGGGGAAGCCAATGCATTTGTTTTTTCAACAATGTTTTTTTTGTCGTTGTAAGCATTTTCCAATTCCGATATTTGATCTTTTATTTCCGTATCAGCAGTTAATCCTTGCAAGGTGACAGCTGCACCATTTCTTTTAATTTTTCCAACAATGTCATTATAGGTGACATTTTTTGGAAGATTGATTTTTAACCATGGTGTATAGGCGGCCCCATAGCTTAAAAAATTCACCCCGATTTGTGAACGGAATTCTATTCCTTTGGGGTCATTTTCTTTAGTATCGAGAATTGCCATCCTGTCCCTCCGGCTTTCATTAGAACAGTGTATAAGTGCAGATTTTTGAACATTATAAAGGCCATTATTTGTTAAAACCACGGCATCAGGAAACAACAAAATCGTAGGCTCGTCTTTTTTTAAGAGCGCATCAATTCCTTTTGTGAGTTGACCCTCCTCTACATCTGAGCCGAATTTTCCAACAGAAACGATATAACAATCCCCACCACCATTGGCATAAAACAACCGGAGGCTATCATACATAAAGTATGAATTGCTGATCTCTGCCGATTTAAAATTATTTGCATCGTCAATGTTTACTTCGCTTATATTTATGGAAGGATCCATACCATAGTAAAGATTGTACTCTACTAATGACCCGATTCGTTTCGGTACTAAGATCAGATCATCAGGGGCTATATCGACCGCAACAGATGTATAGCCGATAAAGGCAGGAATGGCAGTTTCTACGGAAGCGACCGTAGGAGGAAGCTTCGCAATTTCTTCTACATAAACGCCCGGGGTGTGGTAAGTGGCCATGTTTTGGTTGTTTTTTGGTTAAAAATTTATAAATGCTTCTGTAGTATAAATCCCATTCTGCTTTTCCAACAGCTTATCAGCTTGAGGATTGGGTAGTGGCGAAGTGATTTTTAGGGACCCGCTTTTGGCGACGAAGGTTGTTATAGCTGTTTCGGAAAAAGGGATGGGCTGGTGGGAAATAAATTTCCGCAATCCGTCGGGCTTAAAGCTGTAGTTACTTTCCCCGTCGGTGTCTTCTATTTGTTTTATAATGTCCGTACGGGTTTTATAGCGCCATAGTACTCTTCTTGCAGCAAAGGCAACAGTAAATTTTTTACGTTTCGGTTTTTGATCGGCATCCAGAAAGGATTGTGGATGATCCGCAGGTAAGTGAAATATATCAGCGAACATGGGCAGACCATTGTAATTCATTGCAGTGACATGGTAGATAAATTTTATGTCATCATTCACCCGGATACGGTATTTACCCGAAGAAAGATACCGCAAATCGATGGGCACCTCATCAGAAACATCATCAAAGGACACCCGAAAATGGCTTATCTCCTGATTGTATTGAAGGCTTTCCTTTTGAAAAGCGTAAATTTCAACCGTATGTGCTTTCTTTTTAACCGATGTTTTAAAATGACAATAGCCGTTCGCTAATTCCAGCATATATTCTTTGTCAGAATAGCTTTCTGTTGCATCGGCACCATTTGCAAATTGACTATCTCCTCGCGTTACCCATACATTCTTAGCAGCAGGGGTATCATTTGGTTCAATACTTCCTGCGCCTCCATTGTTAATGGCAACGGCTTCATAAATTTTACCATTCGGAGCTTTCACAAATTCTCCAGGTTGGTATGACTTGGAGTTATCATAATTATTGATGGATTTGGTTATATAGTGTCTTCCACCAGCCTCATTCCCATTCAAATTATTAAAATTATAAATACCTGTATTCAGGGATGAAATGGGAAGATTTGTAAAGTTGAGATAGCCGGTGCTTTGGGGAATTAGGATAAATGAAAAGCAGGTAAATAAATTTGGAGTTTGATAAAGTTTTCCCGTATCGTCCGTTTTAGCGATGACCAGAAGTTCATTGTCAATTTTTCTTGTGATAATTTCATTTTGTTTAAATAAATTTTCTGTCTCAGGTGTTGGAAAAATCCAAAAATGTTTCCATCGTCCCGTTCTGAAAAACTCATGAAGGACTTCTATTGAGAAGAGTATTTTAAATTTCGATTTCAATGAGTACTAGATGTTATAGTGATAATTTCTTCGATGAATTTACCTTCAGTTATTGCTGCATCTTCATCCTCCACCGTCACTTGCCGTATCTTGTACATTACTGATGGCAGATATTTACCCCCTAAAGTGCCCCAAATATGATTGATCTGCTCAAAATTAAGGGTGAACAAATCAGCGTTCATTTGTACAATTTTTGGATTCAACCCCGGATGGGAGAGCGGGCTAAAACAATTATTAGCCTGAAAAAACTGAATGATATTGTTAATCCTTTTTAGACTATCGGAATAGGTGCCAAAATTAGCCGCAATCAAAATGTAAATATTGATCAATATAGGTGGGTTTTTATATAGAATACCGGTGCTAGTTTTGGTATAGTTCTCCCTGATTTTGGAGACCTTATCCTCTTCTATATTGATGAGCGACAGAATGACCTTGTTATTAAGCGGATTGGTGGCATTATCACCGTCAGCGGCCTTTGCTATGTTGCCAAGCACAAGTCTTGGATCCGTAGTAGTTCCGAGTTTCTGGTTTAAAAATTTATTGATTTCTGTTGATAAAAATCCTAAACTTTCACTTATCATATAATGGTAGTTAAAAATCAATCAACTAAATAACAAAAGATACTCGCTATGAAGCGTCTACTGAATTCTCCCGCCTTGTCCTAATCTGTATACTGTGGATATGAGTAAATTACCGTGCCCAAAGTCCCTGTAAATAATTCACGGCCCTCATGAATTATTAATGATGTAATTTAGGTTTAACTGCATGGCACAACAATACCCAAGGTTTGGTATTTTTATTTTGTATCATAGGGAAATGGATTTGCCGTTGCCTCACAGGGAATGGGATCTATAAACCCCTTCAGCTGCTGTACAGGTAGCAGCCGTCAATATGGCGTAGTAGCCGGCCCATACAGTGGGTTGTCCCGGTTTTGAATGGCTTGGCTCCGGCTGCTAGGGCAACGGCCTTGGCAGATGCCCAGTCAATGTTCAACATGAAGCACCGGCTTTTTGCGCACTTTCGAAATTTAAGGGATTCAGGAAGGAATTTTGCGGGTAATAAAGAGCCAAGCCCGCAAAGGAGGCATATTTTGATTAAATTTGTCATGAAATAACCGAAATGATAAATTTAATGAACTTATTTCTCACATATGCCATTAAAGTAAATGGAAGAGATTCACCTTAATTAGGTGGTTTTTTTGCGGGTGAGGATTAGCTTAATGGAGATTATAACTCTGGGTATGGGAAGAACATATCAGTCACTATTTCCGACTCCTTATTCTGACAAAGTCAGGCTTTTGGCCGAAAGTTCTTTTGGAACCTGGGTTATTGCTCATTCAGCCCGTGATTTTTCGGCAATTAAAATTTCTCATCAAAAATTGCGGATTTACAGCTAATTTTCACCTGAGATAAAAGAAGGGAAAAGAACCTTTGGTAGAGTTAGTTCGAGCCAATCGGGCCGCGGAGCCTGATTAAATTGACGATATTTGTACATTTAACCATAAAAACATTGAGTTTCTCAAATTTTAATTTTGAAGCATCGTTACAGGAAGGTTTGGACGCGATGGGTTTTAACAAGCCCACTCCCATACAGGAACAAGCCATTCCGGTGATCCAACAAGGAAAAGATCTGATTGCCACGGCCCAAACGGGAACTGGTAAGACGGCGGCCTTTGTCCTTCCTATCCTCAACAAGATAACGCAAACAGGCGCTTCCAATCTCAGCGCACTCATACTGGCGCCCACCCGGGAACTTGCTATTCAGATTGATCAGCAGATCCAGGGTTTTGCCTATTTTCTGGGTATCAGTTCCATTCCCATATATGGCGGTGGAGACGGAATAGTATGGGAGCAACAAAGGCGCGCTTTGGAAGAGGGGGCAGAGATCGTGGTCGCTACCCCAGGCAGGTTGATCGCGCTGCTAGCAGGCGGTAAGGTCAATTTTAATTCCATACAGCATCTTATTTTAGATGAGGCCGACCGGATGATGGATATGGGCTTTTCGGAGGATATCTTGAAGATCGTCAATTACCTGCCCAAAGAAAGACAAACGGTGTTGTTCTCGGCGACGATGCCACCCAAGATCCGAAGATTTTCCCAACAATTGCTCAGGAATCCGGAAGAAATCAACATAGCGGTGGGCAAAACCGCCAAAGGCGTCTCTCAGTTTACCTATATGGTTTATGATAAACAGAAAGAGGCTTTGGTAAAGCATATCCTAAGCCAAAAGGACTATGAAGCCGTCATCATCTTTTGCTCGACGAAGGACAAGGTAAAGTCGCTTTACAAAATACTTAAGAAGGATTTTGAGATTGAAGCGTTTCATTCCGATTTGGAACAGGTAGAGCGTGAAAAGATCATGTCCGCTTTCAAAAACCGCTCCTTGAAGATACTGGTGGGAACGGATATCATTTCAAGAGGTATAGATGTGGTCGGTATCGAATTAGTGATCAATTACGACACTCCTGGTGATCCAGAAGATTATGTCCATCGGGTGGGGCGTACAGCCAGAGCGGACAGCAGCGGGGTGGCGATCACCTTCGTCAATGAAAAAGACAAATTCAAGTATGCCAATATCGAAAAACTGATCGGGATGGAGATTGAAAAAGTAGCCATTCCCGAACATCTGGGAGAGGCCCCGTCTTTCTCTTCATTGGAAGAAAACGGAAAAGGCCGGTCTTATACCAAAAACCGGAAGAAAAAGAGCAAGTCGGACGGTAAAAAGCAAGAAGTCAAGTCGGCTTCGGTCTCTAACACTACCGAATCTACGAGCAACGCTGAAGATAAAGCCAAACCCTCTACCAAACCTCGACGGAAACACCGGAATACCTCTAAGGCGACCCACCAGCCCGAGATGGCCAGCAACGAAACGAAAGAGGTACCAAGTGCTTCTTTTACGTCCAAATTCAGGAGCAGAAAAAACGTGCAAGAGGACGGTGAATGATAGTCAGGGACTTTAACTGATATTCAAACCCATGAGATATCTTACTTTTCAGAATAGGGATCAGATGCCCATTTTCGGCCTAGGTACTTGGAAATCGGCTCCGAATGAAGCGTATGATGCTGTATTGGAGGCGATAAAAGCCGGCTACAGGCACATTGACTGCGCACATATTTATAAGAACGAGAAAGAAATAGGAGAGGCTTTAGCCAAAGCGTTTAAGGAAGGCTGGGTGACACGGGAGGAGCTGTGGATTACCTCCAAGCTTTGGAATGACTGTCATGAAGAACAACATGTCCTTCCTGCACTGCAGCAAAGTCTGAAGGATCTCCGGTTGGATTATCTGGACCTGTACCTTGTCCATTGGCCGGTGGCAGTCAAAAAGGGAGTGGATTTCGCTTCAACAAGGGAAGATTTTCTATCACCTGCAGAAGCTCCACTGACCAAAACATGGACTGCTATGGAGAAAGGCGTTGACTTGGGTTTAACCCGGCATATTGGGGTATCCAATTTCAATATCGTTAAATTAAAGGAGGTAATGGCCTCGGCTCGCATTCAGCCTGAAATGAACCAGGTAGAATTACATCCTTTTTTGCAGCAGAAAAAATTGTTGGAGTTTTGCCAAACCAACCACATCCACCTTACCGCTTATGCGCCTTTGGGTTCTGCTTACCGGGTGGCGGATAAGGAAGTGGATTTCCCTATCCTATTGGACAACGATATCATACGAAAAATTGCTGCCAAGCACCAGGTTACCCCTGCGCAAGTGGCGATTTGTTGGGGCATTCAAAGAGGGACAGCAGTGATCCCCAAGTCGGTCAAGAAGGCAAGGATTCTCGAAAACTTCGAAGCTGTTAAGTTACAGTTGGACGAGGAAGATGTCCTGCAGATTAATTCATTAGAAGGTCCTTACCGATACACGACCGGAAGAGGTTGGATTCGGGAAGGCAGTCCTTATACTGTGGAAGATCTTTGGGATTAGCCAGATAAAAAAAGAGGAAGGACAATTATCCTTCCTCTTTTTGTTTCTATTTGTTAGGAACGACTTTTACAATACCCCGTCCTTCCAGGGCCGCATAGATATGACCATCAGGTCCTATAATCACGTTTCTGACCCTGCCTTCGCCATCCATTAGCTTTTCCCGTTTTACAACCTTGTTGTTTTCAAGGGTCAACATCTCTACGTAGGCGAATTTTAAGGAGCCGACGAGCAGTTTTCCTTCCCACTCAGGATAAACATCGCCTGTCACGACAGCGAAGCCACTGGGTGCGATAGAAGGTTGCCAATAATAAAGTGGCTGCTCCATACCTGCCTTTTCCTCCAGTTCCGTGAGGGTTGTACCGTCGTAGTTGATCCCATAGCTGATCACCGGCCAACCGTAATTGGCCCCTTTTTTCACCACGTTAATTTCATCACCGCCTCTAGGTCCGTGCTCGTGAACCCAGATCTCCCCGGTTTTTGGATGTAGGATCATACCCTGTGGGTTTCTGTGACCGTACGAATAGATGGCTTTCTTGGCGCCGGCTTGATTGACAAAGGGGTTGTCGGCAGGGATGCTGCCATCATGATGCAGTCGGTATACTTTCCCCCCGTCCCTGGTAACGTCTTGGGGATTGATAGGGTGGTCGCCACGGTCACCAATGGTGAAATACATATAATCACCATCAAACACGATGCGGGAGCCAAAATGGACACCTTTGCCTGTATTTGGAGTCGCTTTGTAAAGTACTTCCAGGTTGGCCAGGGAGCTGCCGTTAAGTTTAGCCCTTGCGATGGCTGTGTTGGCACCTGATCCTTCTCCTTCAGAAGAAGCATAGGAAAAATAGATCAAGCCATTCTTCTTGTAATCAGGGTGTAAAACCACATCCAACAGGCCACCCTGGCCTTGTACAGTCACTTTAGGCATGCCCTGGATCTGGGTTTTCTTGCCGTCCTTGAAAAGAATCATCTCTCCCGACTTCTCGGCGACCAACAAGCCGCCATCAGGAAGAAAAGCCATCCCCCAAGGAATGGTTAAGCCTTCCACCACGGTTTCTACCGTATAGTTTCTGGTTTCCGGAGTGATTATTTCCGGGCCTACGGTTTTATCCTGGGCACAGGCGAAACCCATAGACGCCACAAGCAGTAAAACTGAATAAAAATGCTTTTTCATTTGTGAATTGTTTTTACCTTGTAAAATTGTCACTGGACATGCGCCAGCGTAATGGCGATAAATATAAAGCATGTTCATGACATTCGCGGATATTCCCGGTTAAAATAGTTTAGGCATCAGCATAGATATAAAAGATGAAACAAAATTTATTTTGGTTTGTTATTGTTTTGTTTTTCGTTTCTTGTGGAGAAGATGGGGAAGCCGAATTCATCGGCAGGCAAACCGAATATCTCTTGTCCTCCGCCAATGCAGCTTACCATTATGAGGGAACTGCTGTATTTAAGGAGATGAAGGCCGGAGGAGTGGAGATCACCGTTGAGCTATCAGGGGAGAGGGGAGATGCCGCTTATTATTTTCCTGCCCACCTGCACTATGGTGAGTATGATAGGCCGGAAGCCCCAATGGCGGCCATGCTCAGTCCGGTGGATATTAGGACATTGAAAAGTGTAACAACGGTAGAAAAATTGTCCTCGGGAGAAACGTTCCGGTTTGACGATCTGGAGGATTTTGACGGCCATATCAAAGTCCATCTGGCAGACGACG
>CAZHZP010000003.1:0-38416 GCA_964537165.1 uncultured Roseivirgaceae bacterium
CATACTGCAAAAAGTATTTGGTGGGTGATATGAGTTCTCGTGCTGTTCATTTTACTCACACAAAATTAATCAGGTATTGTTAACAAGCAAAAAAATGGGCTTGTTTTATTGCAGAAGTGATAATTGCGGACCGCCGCTCTTTTGCCCAGCGATCCATGGATACGTCGGCTCCAGATTTCTGGGCTGCTCCCCTCAAATTTCTGGTGGTTCATTCAGGAGCGGCCTATGAGGTAGCCAGGATTTTTTTCTTTTTCACCAAGCTGTCGTCTTTTTCCGGTTTCAATCCGAAGAGAGGCCGAAGAATGCGGGTTCTTTTGACCACAAAATCATACAGTATCCAAGAACTCAAGAATGTTCCTATGACCATTAAAGAAGCTTTTGCCCCAAAACCCCAGTCCAAATCCATCACATAAAAACCAATGATGATCATGATGGTCTGGTGGAGGATATAAAACGGATAGACCGCTTCATTGCTATAGGCAAGCAACCTGCTGCCATGGTTAAGGTATCTGGAAGCATAACCAAAAAGAGCCATCATCCAAGACCATATGTTATACGTTTTTACTACGCCCTCTATGAGATGCCGGTACGGTAGATCCTCTAAGCCAAACCAGACAAGCATGAGCATGACGAAGCCCGCTAAGCCACTCACTAAAAAGAGCCGCCGACTCTCGCAGGCCGTTTTCCAAAATACCTCTCCCGATGATAGTAATACAAAGCCATAAAAAAACATCACCAGGTACCAGGACAGAGAAAACCAATCACCCACCAGGGCATGGGTCACCGGAAAAAGTGGTTTAAGAAAATAGTAAATTAGAAACAAGGGAAAAACCAACACATAACTCTGAGAGGGGCTGGAAATAATTGTCTTGATCCAGCTTAAGAAAAAATTATCAGGATGCTTTTTCAAATAAAGAAAGAGAGGCGATAATAGCAGTGAGAAAAGTAGGAGATAAGGTAAAAACCATAGATGGTGCCAGCTTAAATTGCCTTCCGGATAAGTACCGATGAATGCTTGTAGCGGCCAGAAGTCAAAGTAACTTCCGGTAAACTGACCATCAGCCACCCGTTCTAAATAAACCTGTGGGGGGACAATGACCAACATGCCAAAAACCAAAGGCAACAACAAACGGCTTGTTCTTTCCTTCGAAAACTGTACTCCTGTCCTTTTTCCGAGGGCATAGTAAGTCCCCATCCCCGAGATTACAAACAAAATGGATAACCTCCATTGATTGAGAAAGAGCATGGGCCATCTCAACCAGTCATAAATGATATTGTTTTTGATATGAAAATCCCACGGGACAAAAAACATCCCCACATGGTAGAAAATAAGCAGGGCAAAAACAATTACCCTTAACCAGTCCAGTTCGTATCGGCGCATTCCTTTGGCTTGTTGTTTTCTGCAAAGCTAAAGGGTCAAAAGCTTCAATAAATCCTTTTGTGATAGAATACAAGCTTTTGTGACGGATAGCAAGCCTCTCTCGGTTGATGCTGGTAAACATGCACTATGGGGGAGGGAAGGAGAAGACTTTTCATCCCATAGACGCGGTACTGGGAAGAAATTATGTTTATCTGCGTCATGCAATAAGGGAATTAAGTGGCTAAAGTAACCGGAACATTTGCCTTATTAAAATGTGGGATGAAAGCTCTGGAAACGGGTACTTTTTCGGGGTAATGTTTAAGCGAAAGCTGATATCCTTGGGCGTTTCCCATAATGTTTTCTACCATCCGTTGGTTGATCAGGTATGAGCGGTGCGTCCTTACGAGCCAAGGGTAGGAGGAAAGCTGCCCTTCCAGGGACTTCAAAGGGATTCTTTTTAGGTGTTTTTGTAAGCCGCTGGATTCGATGGTGAAGATCTCCGTGTAGTTGCCTTCTGTTTTTGCCATTATAAAATGCTCCAATGGCAAGAGAAAATCGTCCGCTTTGACCTGGGTGATGATGGTTGCGGTGTCTACATTTTCTACAGGTGTAAAAGCCATAGGCGAGCTGTCAGAAGTCCGTTTATCCCCTTCGCTTCCTCTAAGCAACAGTTTGTAGTTAAAGGAAAACATCAGCCAGAAAATGAATATACCAAATAAAAAGGTGTTCCGGAGTTCTGTGAGGAAAAAATGAATAGACCAGTTGTTGGGGTTGTCATAGATGATGTCCCGGATCAAGAAATTGATGGTCCCGAATAGCCATAGAAAAAAAGCGGCGTGGAACAACTTCTTTTGTATGGTCCAGTTGGCTTCCGGCCGGATAAAGGTAAGGTACAGCAACGTTAGACAAGCCCCCAATACTCCCCGAAAAAAGCAAATCCAAAAATAATTGATGGTGTGTTCGGGGGGATAGATTTCAAAAGGTTCTAGAAAATAGGTGGTAAAGAAAGTAGCCATAAACAACGTGAATGCCGCCGTAAATTTAGGCTGCATCAGGCCGGAAGGTATCCTTTCCCTAAACTTCTGTCCGACGGTAAAAAACATTGTTTAATAATTTTAGAACCTCAGATCAGCGATAATGCAATGATGGAAACATGGACAACGGTCTGTCTGGAATGATGGGACGCCCATTGGCATTTCGTCAGACGGCTGACTGTGATGCCGGAGGATCCTACACAAAAAATCTGACAGACACTACCTCTATGCCCCGGATTTTTTTGCTTTGTATCCCTGCTGAATCAGGATTTCCAAAGCCTTATCCCGAAGGTCTCCCTGAATGATGATCTCCCCGTCTTTGGCACTTCCGCCTACCCCACATTTGTTTTTGACCAACTTCCCCAATTCTTTGAGGTTATCCTCTGATCCGACAAATCCGGTAATTAAAGTCACCTGCTTTCCTCCTCTGGATTTTTTATCCAGTTGTACTTTCAGGTTTTGCTGCTGGGGAGACAGGGTGGTTTGTTCCTCTTCCTGACTATCGTAGTCAAAGTCTTCGCTGGTGGAATAAACCACGCCGTCCCTTTTTTTCCAATCGTTATTTTTCTTCTTAGACATCGGTTTACTTGGTGATTTTCATCGTCCATACCGGTCGCTTGGCATGGTTGACCACATCTTCGGCAATGCTGCCGCTCAATAAATGCATGAATCCTGTCCGGCCGTGGGTGGCCATGGCGATCATGTCCGCATTGATCTCTTCCGCATATTCAATGATACCTTCTTCTTCTGAGGTGCTGTTGTAAATGACGGCTTGGGTATTGCTCAGCCCGTGTCGCGTCACGAATCCGTCGATCTTCTCGCGAGAATCTTTAGAGGTCTCAAAAAAGCTGGGCGTGTTGATTTTTACCAAGCTCAGTTCCGCTCCCAGAAGCTCTTGTAGGGATTTGATATAACGGATCACGTCACGGTTGTCTTCGCTGAAGTCACTGGCAAAGATGATTTTCTTGATGTCATCGGCGTTGATGGCTTGTTTGACCGTGATCACAGGGCATTTGGCATGTCTTACGACTTTTTCAGTATTGGAGCCGATCAGAAGTTCTTCAAGCCCGCTGGAACCCTTCGATCCCATGATGACCAGATCAGCTTTGATGTCGGCGATTTCGGATGAGATGCCGGCATAAGGATTCCCAAAGGCGATCCTTGTTTTGAATTTGTAAGGCTTATTTTGGTGTTGCTCCTCAATTTCCTTCATTTGACTTTTTCTTTTTTCCACCAATTCGATCATGTACACCTGGTTCAGTGGGGCCGAATCCAGGTTCATTTCGCCCATGGTGCTAAAGCTTTGGGTAGTCGGGGTTTCCACGATGTGAACCAGCTTCAGTTTGCCCATGGTTTTGGTGGCAAGTTGCTGGGCAAATTGAAAGGCGTTTTCGGCCTCTTCGGAAAAGTCGTACGGGACTAAAATGGTTTGCATGGTCATTGATTTTTGAGATATGAAGGTGCAAATATCAGGTTAAATCTAAAGATTTATTTTATCTTAAAAAAATAATGCCCGCCCCAAAAACCAACACCCAGATGAGTGTGGAGACAGCCATTTTTTTTAAATATGGATCCAGTTGCTGAGTTGTTTTATGGGGGTCTGCTACTGCCTGGGCGATTTTGACCATCACCGGGGCTACTAGCAAAGCCAACAGTCCGCCCCAGGCTTCCTGGATTAGTACAAACCCAATCAATGCGAGATTTCCTGCAATGATCAAAAACCAGTTGTACGTTACAGCCGCCGCCCGGCCGATACGGACAGGAATGGATCTTTTGCCGGCTTTGGTGTCGGACGCTATGTCACGGATGTTGTTGATGTTTAACACGGCCGTGCTAAAAAAACCCAGCGACATGGCAGGGAGAAGGACGAACAGGGAAAACTGCATGCTGTGGAGGAAATAGGTGCCTAATACACCCACCAAGCCAAAAAATAGAAAAACAGATATATCCCCCAAGCCCGCATAACCATAAGGCCGGGAACCGGAGGTGTAAGTAATGGCAGCGACAATGGCAATGATTCCCAGCGCAATAAAGGAAAGAAAGACAAGAAGATCCGCCACCGCTACATAGAGCAAGAGCATGCCACTGGCGAAGGAAAGAACGGCAAACAGTATCATCGCCTTTTTCATTTCCTCTTTGCTGATGACACCGGATTGGACGGCCCGGACCGGACCCTGTCGGTCGATGCTGTCGGCCCCGTGGACGCTGTCGCCGTAATCGTTGGCCAAATTGGAGAGAATCTGTAGCAAAGTGGTAGTCAGTACGGCCAAAAGAAACACTTCCCACCGGAATATCCCCTCATAAAAAGCGATAAAACTCCCCATGAATATGCTTGCCAATGCCAAAGGGAGAGTCCTTAGCCGAATAGCATGTAGCCAGGCCTGTTTCTTATTTGATAATAAAGTGTCCACAGAAGGTACTGTTATGCAGCTTAAGACTGGATGAGGGAAATGATTTCTTCATCCATGGGTTTTACAGATGATGGGAAGAATTCTTTCAGCTCCCCTTTTTCATTGATAAAATACTTGCAAAAATTCCAGGACGGTTCTTTGTCATTCCAGCCGTTCAGGTCTTTGTCAGAAAGCCACCTGTACAGGGGATGCTTGTCCACGCCTTTTACAGAAACCTTATCAAACATCTGGAAGGTGACGCCGTAATTTTCAGTGCAGAACTGTTTGATGTCTTCGTTTGACCCGGGTTCCTGACCGCCGAAATTATTGGCGGGAAACCCCAGTATCGCTACTTGATCGCCGTATTTCTCATTCAGTTCCTGCAGTTCGGCATACTGTGGCGTATAACCGCATTTGGAAGCCACATTGACCACCAGGACTTTTTTCCCTTTATACTGGCTGAAATCCACTTCATTGCCGTCAATGTCCTTCATCTTAAAATCGTAAAATGACTTTTCCATTAGCATATCCTCAAGGTTAAGCGCTTCTTCTCCCGTGACTTGGCTTTGGCTTCCCGTATTGCACCCTAAGGCGACACAGGCAAACAGTATAAGTAATGTTTTCATGATCGATGAATTTAACGTCCTACATTTTTTCCGGAACCACGATGCCCAGCAGTTCCATGCCGGCTTTGATGGTCTTGGCCACCTGTGCCGACAGGGTTATCCTAAACGCCTGCAGCTGGTCATCGGATTCGTTAAATATAGGCAGTTCTGCATAGAATCGGTTATATTCTTTTGCTAAATCAAATAAATATTGTGCGACTACCGCAGGAGAGTATTCATTTCCTGCCAGTCTGATTTTCTCTTTGAAGTCGTTCAAAAGAATGATAAGCGCCTGTTCACTCTCTGCTATGGCCTGGATGGTCCCAAAACTGGCTGTTTTGTAGTCCATTCCTATCTGCTCTGCTTTGCGAAGAATAGAAGAGATCCGGGCGTGGGTATATTGGATAAAGGGTCCTGTATTTCCCTGAAACTCAATGGACTCCTGGGGATTGAAGAGCATTCTCTTTTTAGGATCGACTTTAAGCAGGAAATACTTCAAGGCACCCAAGCCCAAAATCCGGTACAGCTCCTGCGCCTGATCTTCACTGAAGCCATCGATTTTGCCCAGTTCTTGGGTATGCGAAGCCGCGGTATCCACCATTTCCTGCATCAGGTCATCGGCATCGACTACCGTCCCCTCACGTGATTTCATCTTGCCGGAGGGAAGGTCCACCATGCCGTAGGAGAGGTGGTACAGGCCCTCGCCATAAGGGCGTCCGAGCCTCTTCAGTATTTTAAAAAGCACCTCAAAATGGTAATCCTGTTCATTGCCCACCACATACACGGATCGGTCAATCTGATAATCCTGGTATTTCAGGTCGGCCGTACCCATGTCCTGAGTGATATACACCGAGGTGCCGTCGCCCCTTAATACCAGCTTTTCTTCTAGTCCTTCCTCCTTCAGATCCGCCCAGACGGACCCATCTTCCTTCTTGAAGAATACGCCTTTCCGAAGGCCTTCTTCTACAATATCTTTGCCCAGCAAGTAGGTGTTAGACTCATAGTAATATTGGTCAAACTCAACACCCATGGTTTTGTAGGTGGTCGCAAAACCATCATATACCCAGCCGTTCATCTTTTCCCAAAGATCGACCACTTCCTTGTCGCCCGCTTCCCATTTGAAGAGCATCTCCTGGGCTTCCTTCATAATAGGCGCGTTCTTTTTCGCGTCTTCTTCGGGAAGTCCCTGCTCGGTCAGCTCCGAGATTTGCTCTTTGTATGCCTGGTCAAAGCGTACATAATACTTGCCCACGAGATGGTCTCCTTTGAGGCCGGAAGACTCGGGCGTTTCCCCCTCACCAAAGCGCTTATAAGCCACCATGGATTTACAGATATGGATGCCCCGGTCATTGACCAGGTTGGTGCGGATGACCTCGTATCCGTTGGCCTTCAGTATTTCTGATACGGCAAAACCCAGGAAATTATTTCTCAAATGTCCCAAATGCAAGGGTTTGTTGGTGTTGGGGGAGCTGTATTCCACCATCACTTTCTTTCCGTTGCGCGGCAATTGGGCGATGTTCTCTTCCTGCGTCAAATGCCGGAAAACCTCCAGCCACTGTTTGTCAGCCACGGAAATGTTCAAAAAGCCCTTTACGACATTGAAATCGCTTACGATCGGCGAATGGCTTTTGAGGTATTCGCCGATTTTCGTTGCCCCCTGTTCCGGAGAAGCCTTGGTGATTTTGGAATAGGGAAACATCACAAAAGTGTAATTGCCAGCAAATTCCTTACGCGTAGGCTGAAGGGATAATTCGGAGGGCAGGACAGAATGATCAAAAAGCGTTTCGAATGCCTTGCTGACATCCTCTAAAATTTGTTCTTGTATGGTCATATTTATTTTAAAGTCTTATTTTATCGTTTTCTCAATGAAGGAACAATCCATGCAAAAGTGGCAAGCCGCGTGTCAAAAATGGGCTACCAAAGACCGGGTCGTGGACTCCAGCACTTCGAAGGCATTTTCCGCCATCAGGTTTTCCGTATCCAGGGTCGGATTGACTTCGACAATCTCCCAGCAGCACACCCTTTTGTCCTTGATCAATTCCGCGTTGAGCGCTTTGGCTTCTTCTACTGTCAGTCCCTTCGGTACGGGCGTCCCTGTTCCTTTGGAAATGGCGCTGTCCATGCTGTCCACGTCAAAAGATATATATATCTGATCACAGGCTTCAAGTCTTGTCAGCGCTTTTTGGGCTATCGCGGTTATTCCTTCTTCCCTCACTTCATCAATCGTGAAGTTTTTGATGTGGTGTTTTTTGATCAGAAAGTCTTCGGCTTCTTCCGTATCCCGCACCGCAATATAGACAATATCTTCAGCTAAAATCTTCGGCTTATCCCCGCCTATTTTTTTTATCTCCTCCCAATGGGAAACGGTTTCCTCTTGGGGTTCGTTGATTTTACATTCGAGATTGTCCGTGCCGATGCACATAGCGAGCGGCATTCCATGCATATTGCCGGAGGGAGTGGTATAAGGGGTATGCAGGTCGGCGTGGGCATCAATCCAGATCACGCCGAGTCTTTGTTCGGGATGGGCAGCCTTAATGCCCATGATGGTGCCTGCGGCAGTAGAATGGTCACCGGCCAGGATAATGGGAAAGGTCTTATCCAATCGAAGGGACTGGATAGTCTGGTACACATTGGTCAACACCTGAAATACGCCATCAATGTATTTGGCATAGGGATGCCGGTTTCCCTTCCAAAGGAAGCTGTTGGCATCGGGGACATTGATAGGGTCAAACCGTGCGAAGAAGTCGGATTTCTTGTCCAGGCTGGCGACTTTCAGCGCATCTATACCCATGCTTGCCCCACGGGTTCCCGCCGCGATCTCAGACCTGACTTCCACTAATTTGATGTTCCGCATAGGATTTTGTTTTTATGTCGGTCGTAAAGTATCTCTTTACACACTCATAGATTTGGTCCTAGTGGCGGTAAAATTAGGGAATTTTGACGGGATTTTCATTGCTAAGGAAGGGAAGGGCTTCCCGTCTGGGTGCAGATCAGAAGCGGGATAGCGGCTGACCCAGCCGTATTGTCCATAGAAAAAACAGGTCTTTGACAGGCAGGCTCTCCGTTAAGGTTGTAAAGAGAACTCCTCTTTGAGCGGTCTGCTACTTTGTCAAAGCTACGTATTTCACATCTACACTTTTTCTTTTACCGCAGGGATATGGCCTTTCACTTGCCGTTTTCCGGCTAATTATTTATTTTCCTTAAATCTTTTTTCTTTTCACTATAAAATCAACGCCATGAACACCAAGAACGCCATCTCCATCCAGATTCCCAAAGAAAACCTCCAGGCCATGCGGAAATCCCTGGCCGATATGGAGGCCGCCATTTCACCTTTTCTCCTTGCGCTGAGTCCTGCGGAGCGGCGGGCCATTCCCAAGATGAGCGACGGCTCCAAACCTTTTGTCTCCAAGGTCATGGGCTATATCGACAGCGACCCGGAGTTTATCCCCCAGTTTGTCGATGTCCGGGAAATGCTGAATGATTGGGAGGCGATGGAAGCGTTAATACCTGTTTATCGAAGAGTAGACCAGCTAAGGAGCCTTTTGAACGACACGATTATGCTCGCAGGCTCGGAAGTCTACATGGCTTCCCTAGGATACTATCAGCTGGTTAAGCTGGGCGCTAGAATGAATATCGGCAATGCGAAAGTCATCAATGAAGATTTGAAGAGGCGCTTCGAACGCCAAGGCAAGACAAAGCCATAGCCTCTGACTTGAGATCAACAATTACCCAGACAGTACCTGAACCGGCGCGACGAGTCCGGTTTTTTTATTGGTTGGTACGGCTATCCCGGTATTTCCCGTTACCGAATCGTATGGTTTTCCTGAAATCCATGAAGTTGGAAGGTGCCTCCAACGGCTGATCTCAAAAGCGCTCAGCCCGGAGCCCCGAGCCGGTTGGACTGATACAATAACCGACAGGTTTCACGTTGAAAGCCATTTTTAGGATAACGGTTAAGGTAAGTCATCCCTACAGAGGCATTAAATCAGGCCAGGGATGAAATCACTCCCCTTCAAAAAGAGATCTTTTGGGAATTAACAGTCTCACTGGCGTTCAGCATCATGTCAGGATGCGAAACGACACTAACGGACTCCCTTCTGAGTGACATCGGTTAACAGAATAGATGAAAAGCCTCACCTATTTTGTAAACCGATTCAGAAAAAAGGAAAATTGGTTGGGAAAAAAAGTAAACTGGTTTGGCTTAGATGTTAACAAGTTTAGAAAAACTGTAACTTGGTTGGGAAATAAACCCACCCAGTTTAGAAAATAAGTGAGCAGGTTCGGAAAAAAGGTGAACCGGATTGCCTAATAAGTGAACTGATTTACCTTTTAAGTGTGTCAATTGAGAAAAAAGGTAAACTGATGGAGAAAATAGGTGAAGCAGTTTGCCTCTGCGCTAAGCAGGTGTAGAAAAAAGCCGAACCGGTTCATCTCAGAACTGAACTGGTTCGGCAAAAAGGTTAAGCTTCTCCTATTTCAGTGGAAATCAGTCGGTTTAAGCCTAACGGTGGTCTTATATGGATAGACAAATCCGGCGTCTACTCCCATCCGCCTCCAAGGGCACGGTAGAGTTCGATGTTGGACACGAGGATTTCCATGCGGGTAGCCGCCAGTTCCAACTCGGTATCCAGGGCGTTGCTTTGTGCGGTGATGACTTCGAGGTAGTTGGCAAAGCCACTTTTGAACAGGAGGTCGGCATTTTGAACGGCGGTTTGGGCGTTGACCAGACGTTGCTCGGCAATCTCAAACTCCTCCTGCAGTTTCTGGTTTCTCACCAGTTCATTGGAGACTTCCGTGACAGCATTCAATAGGTTTTCCCGGAAAGCCAGCTCCGCAATATCCCTTTGCAACATTGCGATTTGGTGGTTGGTCTTTAACCGTCTTCTTTGGAAAATGGGCTGCGTAAGCGATCCGGTGAAAAGGCCAAATAGGGATAAACCAGGGTTAAAAAGGTTCTTCAATTCCATGGCATCCAGTCCGATATCGGCACCCAAGGTCAGCGAAGGGTATTTTAGGGCCTGGGCGATGCCGACGCGCGCGTTTGCCGCCACCAAGCCAAGTTCGGAAGCAGCCACATCCGGTCGGTTATTGATCAACTCCAGAGGTACTCCGGCAGCCATATCGGTTTTAAGGCTCACTTCCTTAAGCTCTTTTCCCGTAGGGATCTCGCCGGGATAATGCCCCAATAGCAGGTTGAGGTTATTGTTCTGTACTTCTATTTCGCCTTCAATTTGGGGAATCAGGGAGGCGGCGAGGAGTTTTTGCGCCTCCGTCTGCCGGACGGCAAGGGAAGTGACTTGGCCCGCTTTGTACTGAAGTTCCACAATCCGGAGCGTGCTGTCATTCAGGTCAAGGTTTCTCTGGGCCACCTTGAGCTGTTCCTTTAGCATAAGGAGGTTGTAATATGAAGAGGCCACCTCCGAGACCAGGGAAGTCTGCACTGCCTTTAGGAACTCCCTGCTTTGCATAAAGCTGGCCAAAGCGGCTTCTTTTTCCCTCCTGAATTTACCCCAGATATCCAGCTCCCAGCTGGCGGCAAGCGTGTTCCGGTGGTTTACTTGGGTGACGTACCAGGTCTTGGGAGCCTCCTTGTCCCCATAATAGTTGCTGGACGGGTTTGAATAATACCCCCTAGAATGGTATTCACGTTCGTAATAGCCCAATTCCGCATTGATTTCCGGAAGGAAATTCACCCTCGCCTGTTTCAAATCCTGCGTGGCAATACTGACATCTTTAGCATATTGCTGCAGATTCAGGTTGTTCTTCAAAGCCGTGTCAATCAGGCTGACCAGAACCGTATCATCAAAGAATTCCCGCCAGTTGATCCTCGCAATATTGGCGCTGTCTACACTGTCTGTAGCTTCATTCCTGTACTGCTGCGGCAGATCCAGGTCGGGCCGGGTATAATTTTTCCCCGCTTTACATCCTGCCAACAAAAAAAGCAGGATTGCGCTATACATTCCCAGCCTGAAGGCGGAAGCGGTTTTTTTATTTTTGAAATTCATAGAAATAGCTTTATCTGATAGGTTCTTACGCCATCCGGGGCGCAGGAACAGTTGGGACGAACTTTTTAGCAATCTCGGTTCCATAGCATTTAATCTTCTTCATCCGTAGCCAGCCTCCGGTTTACCTTTTCATGGAGCGACTGGAACACAATATAAAGTACCGGGATGATAAAAATCCCCAGGATCACGCCCATTAACATACCGCCGGCAGCCCCTATACTCACGGATTGGTTTCCCTGTGCGGAAGATCCCACCGTCATGGTCAAAGGAATCAAACCGGCTATGAAGGCCAGAGATGTCATGATGATCGGACGGAGCCTCAACCTGGCCGCTTCCACAGCCGCATCATAGATGCTTAATCCTGCGTCCCTTTTCTGGACAGCAAATTCCACGATCAGAATCGCGTTTTTCGCCAGCAGGCCGATCAACATCACCAGCCCCACCTGGACATAGATGTTGTTGTTGATTCCGAATAGATTGATGGCGACAAAAACCCCCAGAATACCACAAGGAACCGACAGCAATACCGCCAAAGGAAGAAAATAGCTTTCATATTGGGCGGCCAGGAGAAAATAGACAAAGATGAAACTCAATAAAAAGATCAAGGCGGTCTGGCTGCCCGACTGGCTTTGCTCCAGACTCATGCCGGTCCATTCGTAGCCAAAGTTGGCAGGCAGTTTTTCCGCAGCCACTTCTTCTAAGGCCTCCATGGCATCACCGGTACTGTATCCAGAGGCGGGGGTGGCATTGATCGTCAGTGAGTTAAAGAGATTGTAGCGGTTGACGATCTCGGGGCCATATACGCGCTCCATGGTCATCAGCGTATTGACCGGGAGCATTTCTCCCTGGTCATTTCTCACGAATATGGAGGCCAGTGACTTGGGTTCATCCCGATATTCCACATCAGACTGAACGTACACCCGGTATTGTCTACCAAAACGGTTGAAGTCACCTGATTGCACCCTTCCAAAATAAGACTGGATGGTTCTCATCATTTCCCTTACGCTTACCCCCATGCTTTTTGCCTTTAGGTAGTCGATGGTGACCTCATATTGCGGAAAGTTGGCTTTAAAGGAAGTGAAAGCCTCTTCGATCTCCGGTCTTTGGTTGAGTTCTGCCAGAAATTCATCCGCTACCTGGGCGAAGTCCCCGTAACTTCCCCCAAGCCTATCCTGAAGGACCAGTTCCAAACCATCGAAATCCCCAAAACCCTGCACAGTCGGCCGGGCAAAAACGTTGATATTGCCTTCTGTAATGGAAGAGAGCTGGCTCTTTAGGTCCTCCATCAGCACTTCAATGTCTTGGATGGCGCCTCGTTCAGCTATGTCTTTTAGGTTGATATAACCCATTCCGAAGGAGGGGCTGTTGGCGGCATCAATCACGTTGTAACCCGAGACACTGTTGACACTGGCAATTGCTTCATGGTTTTGAATGATGGAATCTGCCTTTTGAAGTGCTTCCGTGGTCCGGTGCAACGACGCTCCCGGAGGCATGGCCAAAGAATAGGTCAGGAAGTTATCATCTTCGGTGGGGATGAAAGCTTTGGGGGTGGACTGAAAGAGTACATAAGTAAGGCCTAACAGCGCGGCCAAGGCTCCCAGTGCCAACCATTTTTTCCGCAAAAGCCATTTCACCGCACGGATATATTTATTGGTAAAGGCCTCGAAAGCCGTGTTGAAGCCCCGGAAGAACCGCCGCTGGAACCCCTTGAACCAATTGCCCTTCTCTTTTTCTTCTTTTTCGGGTTTCAATAAAAGGGCGCAGAGCACAGGGCTCAAGGTAAGGGCGTTTACAGCTGAAATAAGGATGGCAATGGCCAAGGTGTAAGCAAACTGCCGATAAAATAAACCCACGGGGCCTTCCATAAAACCCACCGGGACAAACACCGCCGCCATCACAATAGTGATGGAAATGATCGCTCCTGAAATTTCGTTCATGGCTGCAATAGTGGCCTTCTTGGGAGATAATTTGTCATGGCTCATTTTATGATGAACCGCTTCCACCACTACGATGGCATCATCCACCACAATACCAATGGACAGCACCAGGGCAAACATGGTGAGGATATTGATCGAGAACCCCAGCATGTTCAGAAAGAAGAAGGTACCGATCAAGGAGACAGGAATGGCAATCGCCGGAATGATGGTGGAACGGAAGTTCTGGAGGAAAATAAACACCACAATAAAAACCAGGACAAAGGCTTCGATGATCGTATGGATCACCTGCTCCATAGATTCATCGATCTGGTTTCTGACGCTATAGGAAATGTCATAGGTCATTCCTGCGGGAAAAAGTTGGGAAGCCCTTTCCAGAACCTTCCTGACGTTTTCATCTATTTCTTTAGCATTAGAGTTATTGGTTTGTGAAATGTTAATCGTCACTGCAGGCCGGCCGTTTACCTTGTTGTCACTGCCCACATTGGAGGCTCCGAATTCTACCCGGGCGATATCTCTTAAATAAAGGATAGAGCCGTCACTATTGGCTTTAATGACGATGTTTTCGTATTCTTCAGGATCGGAGAACCGTCCCTTGTGCTTGATGACCGCCTCAAATACCTCCTCGGAGGTTTCACCGAACTTACCCGGAGCTGATTCAAAATTCTGGTCCCGGATCTGTGACATCACGTCCTGGGGGACCAAACCGTATAGCGCCAATTTCTCGGGGTTAAGCCACACCCGCATGGAGTAATCCCTTCCCACCAACAAAGCTGCCTGGGCGACTCCTTCCACGCGGAGGAGTTCACGGATGACATTGATCCTGGCGTAAGCTTGGATAAAAGTCTCGTCGTATGGTGAGTCCAGTTCCTCGCTGAATATGTTGATGGTCATGATATTGCCGCTCTGCCGTTTGACCACGGAAATCCCCGCCTCGTTGACTTCCGGCGGGATCTGGTTTACCGCTCTGGAGATACTGTTTTGTACGTTGACTGCGGCGATATCCGGGTCTGTCCCAGGCTTGAAAAAGACGGAAATGGTACCCGATCCGGAATTGTTGGCAATAGACCGCATATAGGTCATGTCTTCCACCCCGTTGATCGCCTCCTCTAGCGGAAGCAAGACTGACTTAGCTACCGTTTCAGCGTTCCCTCCGGGATAGGAGACCCCCACGCTTACACTGGGAGGCGCGATATCCGGGAAGCGGGTGACGGGAAGCTGTAAAAAACCTACTATCCCCGCAATCACCAAAAGAATGGAAATCACCGAGGCTAATACCGGCCTGTTTATGATTGTTTTGAACATACTCTTTCTTCTGAAAATGAATTATTCGTCTAGGTGCTGTTGCCGCTGGTTGTTGATTCTCAGCAGTAGCAGCAGGAAATAAAAAATTTTAAACCAAATAGAGTTTACTCCCCTTTGTTGTTCGCGAGGATCTCTCCGTTAGCCAAAGGGTTGATTTTAGTGCCCTCGGTGACTTTATCCAAGCCGGCGGTGACGATTACATCCCCTTCCGAAAGGTTCTCTTCGTTGACGATGTAGTTTTTGCCGGACTTTCCTTCCACTTTAATTTCTTTTCTGACGGTTCTGTTTTCTTCATCTAGGACGAAAACGAACATCTTGTCCTGGATGACGGATGTCGCATGTTGCGGGACCAAAAGCACATCGGGATGGATCTGCTCCAGGATGATTTTGCCCGTGTTCCCAGTTCTTAGGATAGCATCCGGGTTGGCGAATTTTGCCCTTAAAGTGATGGATCCGGTGGAACGCTCAATCTGTCCCGCATCAGCATCGATCACACCGATCTGGTCAAACAGGGTTCCGTCCGCCAGTACCAGCTTTACCTGGGGGTTTAGCCGCTTTGCGGTGGTGTCCGCGCTCATTTTTTTATAAAAAAGATAGTCAGATTCACTCATCGCAAAGTAGACATAAACTTCGGAGATATCTGACAGCACCGTGACCGGTTCATTGTCGCCTTTGGCGACCAGGTTGCCTATACGCTTGGGGATCCTGCCGATATATCCGTTTACCGGAGCTTTAAGCAGGGTAAAGCCCACGTTGATTCTGGAAGTTGCTTCCAGGGATTGCATTTGCTCCAGCGTAGATTGTGCAACTTCATAGTCGGACTGGGCGGTCCGTAACTGTACTTCGGATATGACTTCGTGTTCTACCAGGGGCTGTAGCCTTTCCAACTCGATCTTAGCATTGTTAAGGCGGGCCTTTTCCACTTCCACTGCTGCCTGTGCGTTTTTAAGTTGCTCTAGGTAGGGAAGGGCGTTGATTTTAAATAAAGGCTGGTTTTCCTCCACATAATCCCCCTCATCCACATATATGCTGTCCAGGATTCCCTCAACCTGTGGGCGGATTTCTACATTGACTTTGCCTTCTACGGCTCCCAAGTACTCAAATGTAGTGATCGTCGAATCCTTCTGAAGCGTAGCCACAGGCAAGGGTATGCCCGGATCTTCCTCTACTTCCCCTCCTCCACAAGATAGTATAAAGAAAGATATGAGGAAGATTATCAAGATATTGGCTACTGGGATAAAGACCGTGTTTTTTAGCGTATTCATAGTTTCTAGAAAAGATAATTTTGAATTGTTGCGAATATGAACGTGTCAAACCAGAGATTCGACTAGATGGACTGGTTCAAGATCGGTTCCAATATTTTGTCTATGCGCCTGTTCGGCCGGATGAAAGACAGTATTAACGGTTTTTAACACTTATAAGAGGAGGTATAAATCTCCGCCGGGCCCTCTGCCGTGTTATTCTGGTTCCCTTTCTAGTCTTCTTCGGATGGCCTTTAACGATACTTATAATAAACAATTGCTACGCCCTATTTGGGAAGAGGGCCTACGGCCGGGAAATTTCCGAACGACATTAACCCTACAAAATTAATAGGGTTTGTTGGTCGTTTAGATTTTTCCCGCTATTTTTGGCAAATTGATCAGCAAGGAGACCCCCCATTTTTATGGACAAAGTAATCTTGATAGTGAAAGAGAAGCCACTCTGGCTATTTTATGGCTTTATCGGAACCTGTATTCTGGCATTCATCGTTAGTCAGACCGTTTTTGATATGGAAGCCATCATGCCGGGAGAGTACGAGATGTTTTTTTGGTTTCTGGTCGTAGGTTTTGTGGCGCAAACCATTGACGGGGCATTAGGCATGGCTTATGGCATTACGTCCAACTCAATTTTGCTGGGGATAGGGATCCCTCCGGCTTCTGCCAGTGCCTGGGTGCACCTTGCGGAGGTGTTTACCACGCTTGCCTCGGGTATTTCACATTGGAAGCTGGGGAATGTCAAGTGGGATCTGGCCAAACGCTTATTGATTCCCGGCGTATTGGGAGCCGTGCTGGGTGCTTATTTTCTTTCCAGCATCGACGGCGAGCAGATAAAACCCTATGTGTCCCTTTATCTTTTTGTCATGGGAATCGTGATCCTTAGGAAGGTGATCAAGAAAAACAAGCCAAAACTGGATCCTGATGATAAAAGCATTCCTTACCTGGCTTTGGCCGGAGGGTTTGCCGACACCACAGGCGGGGGAGGGTGGGGACCCATCGTCAACTCCTCCCTTATGAGCAAAGGCCAGACGCCGCGGTATGCTATCGGCACTGTGAACTTTGTAGAGTTTTTCATTGCCGTAGCTGGTGCAGGGACTTTTTTCTTGTTTTTGGACGATATCAGCTGGGCGGCGGTACTCGGTTTGATTTTAGGCGGTGTAGTGGCTGCTCCCTTTGCGGCAATTATTTGTAAAAAGGTAAGCCCCAAGACCTTGATGATCATGGTAGGGGTGCTGATTATGATTCTTAGCTTTAGAACCTTCTATCTCTCCATGGTCCTATAACTGCCACCTGGTATAAGAAGGAGGGGAAATTAAACTTATTACCCTACTTTTCTTATAGGCTTTTGGAAGTAATGAAAACTGCGCTTATATTTGGGTTATAATTTGGTAAGCAATTTGATGGTATTTGACCAGGAACGTCGCGACCAAGCAAGAAACAAATAACCTATGGAGACTGTAGAACCTCACGGACATGATATCTTTGCAACGGCCTGTTCATGTTGTTGCTGTCGGTCAACAACGGTTTGTTTTTGAATAAAATGTTAAGCCCTTAAAAGTAATTAATCATGCCTAATCATATAGCAGCTTCTTATCTACCCCATGAGTCCACGCAAAGGACTTTCAGTTTTCAAACGGTTACAAGAAATAATAACGCCAAGGAGGACAGTCTGAGCCTACTGGACTGGATCGACTCACAAGACGTCATCTCCGTTCAAGGCAAGGAATATGACCATAGCAGCCAATCCATCGCCATAACATTTAGCTTGGACGGCTTGGCATCCGGGTATTTTTCCCTGGTAAGGGGACTGATGGCTTTCGGCCAACCCCGCAGTTTTGACCTTCAGGCGGATGTGAAGTCGAGAAACTTCACTTTACGGCTGGAAGTAGGGCAGGAAGCAACAGCCAAAACTTACCTGAGCAAAATCCTTGCTCTCATCAATACGGAGATCCGATTCAAACAGGTATTGAGGAAGGTGATTGTCAATCAAGAAAAATTCGAGAAAGAAGAGCGGTTGCTGTTTAACAGTCTATAAACTGGGACAGGGTTACCGGTCTTTTCCTAAACATTTATTGCAAAGCTTCCTTCCCGGGAAGCTTTTTTTTGTGCCACGGTTTTTGTGGTAGAGCGGATACGCCTTTCGCGGCTAGCATAACTTTCACCTCCCGTTTGTTTTGTAAATTTTAAATGTAAATTTTGCGTCGTCAAGCCTTACTTAGATACTGGAACAATAATGAATAAATATATCGACCTGATACAGCAGACCTTTGATTTTCCTACAAAAGAATTCAAGGTCGAAAACAACCAGCTCCATTTCAACGGGGTCAACCTGATGGAGATCATCGACACCTACGGCACGCCGCTGAAATTGACCTACCTGCCTAAAATCAGCGAAAGTATACAAAATGCCAAGCGCTATTTTGCCAACGCCATTGAGGCACACGATTATAACGGAAAATATACTTATTGTTACTGTACCAAGTCTTCCCATTTCAGTTTCGTTTTGGATGAGGCGTTAAACAACGATATCCATATCGAAACTTCTTCCACTTTTGATATACCCTTGGTCCGTAAGCTATACGAAAGGGGTAAAATCTCGAAGCAGACATATATCGTTTGTAACGGCTACAAAAAGGAAAGGTATCAGCAGAACATTGTAGATCTTTTGAACGATGGCTTTGTCAATTGCATTCCGATCCTGGATAATCTGGATGAAATTGATTTTTACCTGGAGCATGTTCAGGTGCCTTTTCAGGTGGGGATCAGAATCGCATCCGATGAGGAGCCGAAATTCGGGTTTTATACTTCCAGATTGGGGGTACGGTATAAAGACATTATTGACCTTTATGAAAAGAAGATCAAAGGCAATCCTAAAGTGAGCCTAAAGATGCTGCATTTCTTTATCAATTCCGGTATCAAGGACACCGCGTATTATTGGTCGGAATTGACGAGGTTCATCCAGAAGTATGTGGATTTGAAAAAAGTCTGTCCCGAACTGGACACCATGGACATAGGCGGAGGCTGGCCCATCAAGACCAATGTTTTTTTTGATTACGATTACCAGTACATGGCAGACCAGATCATTAAGAACATCAAGTGGATGTGTGCCAAAAACCACACCGCGGAGCCAGACATTTTTACTGAATTTGGAAGTTACACAGTAGGTGAGAGCGGGGCGGTGCTGTATTCCGTATTGGGGGAGAAGCTGCAGAATGACAAAGAGCTGTGGTACATGATTGACGGGTCTTTTATCACCCAGCTGCCCGACAGCTGGGGGCTGAACCAAAAGTACATCATGCTGGCGGTCAACAACTGGGATGAGGAATACCATAATATTTCCTTGGGGGGGGTGACCTGTGACAGTATGGATTATTACAACTCCGAAGCGCATCAGTTCAACATATACCTTCCCAAAATTGAAGCCCCCCGGAAGCAGTATATTGGCTTTTTCCATACCGGCGCCTACCAGGAGTCGTTGGGAGGCTATGGTGGCATCCAACACTGTCTCATTCCTGCCCCAAAGCACGTGATCATCGACCGGGACGGGGACGGGAAGATTACCCACCGGGTTTTCGCTTCCGAACAAACGGATGAGAGCATGTTGAAGATCTTGGGTTATGGGGAATGAACCGAGAGCCTCATTGGGTGACAGCTGGAGGTTTTTCTTAGGTTCGTCAAATAAGAACCGTTGTCTTAAATGGTGGCGGTTTTTATGAAAGGCGGGGGAAGAGGATAGTCATTGAAGCGGTTTGTTTCGCTGTTGTTCGGGAGGCCATTGGGGAGGGGTTTGGTGATTTTTCGCCGAACCCCTCTTTTGTTTTGTGGTGTTTTGCCGACAGGGGTATTTGACACTTCTGCCACTCAGTTTTCTTTCTCGCTAAACCGGGGCAAAGTTAGCCGACTGACGGAGTTTCTGTCAAAAATGCTCTTGCTGGTGGGATAACGCACGGAACTTTCTGCTGTTGAGGATAAAGTGTTTTTAAAACATTTCTTTTTTAAATTATCCGTTGTAGTTTTATGCCTTTCGTCGAAAGTACTTTCGAAAGATTTTTGCGGATTCCAAACAATAAACCAATGAAACTATACAAAACCAGACGCGGTATTTTAATTAATTGCGACGCCTCTTACTATTTGTTGCCTGACTCCTCCTGGGATGAGTTTGTAAATGACGACAGTCTTTATGACAAGATGCTTGAGGTGGCCAACAGCCACTCCGAAATATCCTCAGGATCAGAAATCGTCGCCAACGAACTGCTGGCTCCCATCCAAAACCAAGAGATATGGGCAAGCGGGGTGACCTACTACCGCAGTAGAGTAGGCCGACAGGAGGAATCCCAGGAGAGCGGTGGAGGGGATTTTTATGCCCGGGTCTATGAGGCTGAGAGGCCGGAGTTGTTTTTTAAGGCACCCGCACACCGCACCGTCGGGCCAGGCGGCAAAGTACGGATCCGAAGGGATTCCGTCTGGGATGTGCCAGAGCCCGAACTCACCTTGATGATTACCTCTTCTGGCAAGATTGTGGGATATACTATCGGGAATGATATGAGCTCCAGAAGTATCGAAGGGGAGAATCCTTTGTATTTGCCCCAGGCAAAAAGTTACGATGGATGTGCCTCCGTTGGCCCCTGCATTTACGTAACCAAAGAGCCTTTGTCCCTGGACACACTGATTACCTTGGACATCCTTCGTGAGGGGGTGAAAGTATTCGAGGGGGAAACGGAGCTCAGCCAAATCAAAAGAAAACTTACGGATCTGGTTTCTTTTCTATACCGGGAGTGTAGCTTTCCCTATGGAAGCCTGCTGATGACGGGAACCGGGATTGTGCCTGGATCGGATTTCACTTTGCAAAAGAACGACGAGATCAGGATTACTATAGGGCCTATCGGTACCCTGATCAACTTTGTGGAATAGTATTGTAAACTAAACAACATGATAATGACATTAACTGGGAAAAATATAATCGGGAACCGGCTGTCTGCGAACGGCTCCAATACTTTTTATGCTTTTGATCCTTCTACAGGGCAACAGATGGATCCGGCCTTCACAGAGGCAAGTTCCGAAGAAATAGACGCTGCCGTTCAACAGGCTAGTGTGGCCTTTCAAAAGTACCGTGGCAAAAGCGGGAGGGAGCGGGCTGAGTTTTTGGAGGCCATCGCTTCGGAGATTTTGTTGCTGGGAGAAGATCTCATTCGTCGCTGCATGGCGGAGACTGGATTGCCAGAGGCAAGATTAACAGGAGAACGAGGAAGAACCATTAACCAATTAAAATTATTCGCGGAATTGCTAAGGGAAGGATCCTGGGTAGAAGCTAAAATAGACAACGCGGATCCTGAGCGGAAGCCGATACCTAAGCAGGACATCAGAAGTATGCTTAGACCGATAGGCCCGGTGGCGGTTTTTGGGGCAAGCAACTTTCCTTTTGCCTTTTCCGTGGCCGGAGGCGACACGGCTTCGGCGCTTGCGGCAGGATGTACGGTAGTGGTAAAGGGGCACCCTGCCCATCCGGGTACTTCGGAGATGGTCGGGCTTGCCATTCAACGTGCTATAGAGAAGTGTAATATGCCCGAAGGGACTTTTTCCATGCTGAATGGCGCCTCTGTCGATGTTGGCGTGGGGATGGTTGAACACCCCTTGATAAAAGCGGTGGGTTTTACCGGCTCGTTCCAGGGCGGGAAAGCCCTGTTCGATGCCGCATCCAGAAGAAGCGAGCCGATTCCGGTATTCGCAGAAATGGGAAGTTCCAACCCTGTGTTTATTTTGCCTGGTGCCCTTGCACAAAGGAAGGATGCCATTGCCCAAGGCCTGTCCGCGTCGGTTAATCTGGGTGTGGGCCAGTTCTGTACCAATCCCGGTTTGGTTTTTCTTCAGGCTTCTGAAGACACCGAATCATTTAAAACGGCATTAGCAGGACATGTCGGACAGAGCGCAGCGGGGGTCATGCTTTCTTCCGGGATTTCGAAAAACTACCGTTCCCTTTTGGAAAAGGCAAGTGCTATCCCAGGTGTCGAGGTATTGGCCCAGGGACAAGCAGCGGGTAGTTCCTGTCATGGTACGTCCCACCTGTTACATGCCACAGCCCAATCGTTTCTGAATGAACCCGCCCTTCAGGAGGAGGTATTTGGCCCTTCTACTTTATTGATTACCGGACAGCAAGATGAGCTGCTTGAAGCCGCCAAAAATCTGCATGGACATCTCACGGTGAGCCTCCATGGCACAGAGGAAGACCTGATAGAGAGTCAAGGCCTCATCGCCATTTTAGAACAAAAGGCTGGTCGATTGATTATTAATGACTATCCGACGGGCGTGGAGGTATGCCATTCTATGGTGCATGGTGGTCCTTATCCCGCTACCACCGACAGCCGGTCTACCTCCGTCGGGACTGGTGCGATCAAGCGCTTCGTCAGGCCGGTGTGTTACCAGGGTTTTCCATCCGGTTTGCTTCCTGATGAGTTGAAAGAGGGCAATCCGCTCAATATTTGGAGATTAGTAGACGGGGAAACCGCCAAATAGGGGTGGCTTAAAAACCTATCCTTGCTTTCCTAGGGCGGCAGCAGGGATAGGTTCGAACAGCGTGTACCGTCCCGTAAATCTACTTAGAAGGTACTTTTTAATCGCCGTAAGGGCGCGGGTGAGGAGCAAAATGATCGCTTTTCAGCTTGCTAATGCCACGGAGGCTGGTTTTTCCTGCGTGGGTTTCCGAACAGGCACAGCGTGACAAAATCCAGCCTGGGGCAAGCTACTGGAATTAAAATGGCGATTCATGAACATGCCCGTGGTCTTAGTAGATTCTGGCATCCTGATTCTGTGCTGGTAGCACTGGAAGGACACGAGAGTTTTAACGCCCGTGGGGATTTGGGCCATTGGGTACGCATTGGCCTGGATCCAGTCGAATGCCTAAGAAAGCTGGAGGGACATCTGCTTAGCATCCCTGCAAAGGACTTGGATGAATTTCGAAACATAGAAGCCAATGATGTTAAAATCGGCCCTGGGGTTATAAATTGCGCAACGGTAATTGAAGTTAAACCGGCAGGGTTTGGACGGTCCTATTTATGTAGAGTGTGAGCATGACTGGGACAATAATTTCGGCAACATAAGAGTATGCATTAATGGGATGTGAAGGAGTAAGACAGGAGGGCCAGCCCTCATTGTTCTTTTTACGGGTAGCTTCAAAGGCCGTATTAATAGAGCCGTCCCGTCAAATCCCCCATACAAGCAATGCATAATACCAGAAGGAGCTTTCTTAGTCGGGAAAGTCCTCTGTAAATGAGTCGTCTAGCAGAGGAAACGTGCGAAAAGCCAAAAATCTCCGCGATCTGTTCATAGCTGAGACCTTCATAGTAAAAGTGGTAAATCGCCTCCCGCTCCTTGGCGTCCAATGTTTTTAAGGCCCTGTTTAACTTTTCGATTTGTTCCTCCTCTATCTGTTGGTTGATGTAGATGGTTTCACTCGAGAGCTCTACAGGAAACTGGTAAAAAAGAAAAGATTCGTTTTGCTTATTTTCCTTGTTGTATTTTTTCAGGTAGTCAACCACTCTTCTCCTGAATGCCTTCAACAAATACAACTTTACATGGGGGGTATCGCTGAACCCCCTGCGGTTTTTTCGTAGATAAATAAGAAAATCTTGCAGGCAGTCCTTTACAAGTTCTCTGTCTGGCGTAAACTGACATCCGTAATTGAAGAGGGTGTTGGCATAAGCATCATAGATCGCGATAAACGCCGCTTCATCTCCGTTTCTGAAGGCTTTCCAGAGTTTTGCATCCGCTGTGTCGCTATTATCCACTTCATCCATCGGCTCCTTTTTTCTGAAGGAGGTCTTTTGTGACGTAATAGAATTACCTTCTGATAAGGGGTATTTTAAGTCAGGCATTGGAACAATATTCTATAATGAATAACAATCAAATTATAAAATGTTTGTTTCAATTCCAATTAAAAGCTTTTTAGATTTTTTTCGTAAAAAAATAAGGCGATAGATGTCATCCGTACCAGCAAGTAAAATTTTCATCCGTTTTTAATGGATCTGTTCTTGTTCTCTGAATTATCTAAAAAAATCCTCTAAAAATCCGGTATCATTTCGAAAATTTGTCCCTTGTGTAAATAAAAAGGGGAAATAGTGAATATTAAAGATTCAGAAATCTTCTATTATTTGATAACCCAAAGCGGATTCTGCGATTGGGTGCGAAAGCCCAATCGCGGTAGCAATTACTTCTGGAGAAGATGGATGGAAGAACATCCTGACAATATCCCTGATGTAAAGAAAGCCTGCGAATTTGTACAAAGGATGCACTTTCGGAGGGAGCAGCTATCCCCGGGTGAACTTGGCGAGTTGTTGGGCAAGGTGATGGCCCTTGAAGAATCGGGAAAGAAACCAATCGCCAAAACAGCCAATCTGTGGGCGTTCTTCAACCAGCCGGTAAGGGTAGCAGCCATTCTTCTTTTATCTGTGGTGGCAGTCGTGGCTCTTCTCGAGGGAACCAGAGAAACACAGGATCAAACGACTGAGATCAAACGGGAATGGGTGACGTTGGAGAACCCCAAAGGCAGGAAATCCAAGATTACCCTACCAGATGGAACCCTAGTCAATCTGAGTTATGAAAGCCAGCTCAGATTTCCGGTAGCCTTTGATGGAAAGGTTAGACGGGTGGAGTTGGTGGGAGAAGCGTTCTTTGAGGTAGTCGGAAATGACTCGGTTCCTTTTTTTGTGAAGACTGGCACAGTTGAGACGGAAGTGTTAGGAACCTCCTTTAATATCAGATCATATAAGGAGGAGCTTAGGACTGAGGTTTCGCTGGTCACTGGCAAAGTGAAGATAATAAAGAAGCATAAACACCCTGAACATACAGAGTATTTGATCCCCGGAGAGCAGTTGAGTTATAATAAAAATTCGGGGGAGATGGCTATCCAGCCTTTTGACCAGGAAAATGTCCTGGCCTGGAAAGATGGGCTTATCCTTTTTGAGGATGCGGGATTTGATGAGTTTGTCGACAAGTTGGAGAGGTGGTACGGCGTGGATTTTAAAGTGTATGGGACACCGTCAAGAAAATGGAAGGTTAACGGGCGTTATCAGGATCAAAAGCTGGATGATATTTTGACTGGCGTAGACTTCGTCTACGGGTTAGACTATAAAATCCAAGGCAGAACCGTAATCTTAAAATTTAAATAGCCTATGAAAAAACAGCCGAACTGAAAAAACTACAACGCTCAGCTACTGATTATGGTTGATCACCCTTTTTGGTATAAGCTTTCGTAAAGACAGCCATTTCGCGTCAATTATGTATCATACTCTAAACCCAAAATGATGAAAATAAATTTTAAGTTTCCGTATATGCGGATGAGGACACTGTTTCTCGGAATAGGGATACTTTGCATGGTATTCGGTGTTTTCGCAGAACAGAGGCAGGTCAATCCGGCTTCTACCGAGCTGGCGTTTGTGAAGCCCGCCAATGAAATGGATGTTTTTGTAAACGTCCAGCTTAAAGATGCAAAGGTTAAGGAATTGCTCGAGGCCATAGAGGGGGAATCCGGATTTAAATTCGTCTACGATAAGTCCCTACTCGGTTACGATGCCTCTTTTACTGTTGAGGAAGAGAGGGTTCCTTTGTATGACCTGTTACAGCGCGTCTCAAGTGAATCGGACTTGAGATTTAAGCAGGTAAACGAGAATATCCATGTCAGGTTGTTAGAGGCTCCGCAGAATCAGGAGGCACCCAGCCTGATGGATGTAGTGATTACGGGTACGGTAGTTGATCAAAATGGCGATCCAATCCCCGGCGTTACCGTCTCGGTCCCAGGAGAAGGCATTGGGACGGCTACAGACGTTGATGGCAGGTATTCCCTAACCGTTCCCGAGGGAACGACGCTGTTTTTTTCATTTGTGGGGTTTGAAACTCAAAGTATAGCCATCGGGGGTAGAAATGTGATAGATGTGGTGTTAATTGAAGATCTGGCCTCCTTGGAAGAGGTGGTGGTCGTGGGATACGGAACGCAGAAGAGAGTGAACGTCATCGGCTCAGTTACCGCAATTGGTAGTGAGGAGCTTACTGTGGCGCCGGTCGCCAACGTTTCAAGTGCTTTGGCAGGCCGTCTTCCGGGAGCCATTGTTCAACAGCCATCCGGGGAGCCGGGTGCCGCAGCTTCTATCCTAATCAGGGGGAATTCCACCTTGGGCAATAACGCTCCTTTAATAGTCGTGGACGGAATTCCGGAGCGGGATTTAAATTCGCTTCAAGCTTCTGAAATCGAAAGTGTTACCATTCTCAAAGATGCCTCAGCTGCTATCTATGGTTCAAGGGCTGCCAATGGGGTCATTTTAGTCACGACTAAAAGAGGAACAAAAGGTACACCTACGGTTAATTACAGCTTTTTTAGTGGTTGGAATACCCCGACCATGTTGCCCGAAATGGCGGATGCGGCGACGTATGCCCAACTGATGAGAGAAGTGGATGCCTATAGGGACGTGCCGGAGGAGAATATGCAGTTTTCTGAGGAAGATATTGCAAAATATGCCTCAGGTGACTATCCCTGGACCCATCCCGATACGGACTGGCAAAAAGCTGCTTTGAAGAAGTTTGCGTATACCAATAACCATAATTTGTCTATCGGTGGAGGCTCTGATAATTTGGTTTATCGCGTCTCGTTTGGGAAAATGCATGATGGAGGATTATATAAATCCAATGCGATCTCTTATGACAGGTATAATTTGTCGGCTAACTCCGATATCACTTTAAATAAGCATTTAAAGGTGGGCTTGGATGTGATAATGTCCCAGGAGAACAGGATGTCACCCTCAAGGGGTACTGAAAATATATTCGGTTCTATCATAAGGAATAAGCCGACGATGTTTGCTACCTATCCCAATGGTTTACCGGGGCCGGACATCGAGTATGGCGACCAACCGGTTCTGACTACCACTTTTGATCCCGGTTTTAACGATGACAAGCATTATAAGGTCAACAGTAAGATTTCTGCTACGTTTTTTGTTCCGAATGTCGAGGGCTTGTCTATTTCCAGTTACTATGCCTATGACATGGCATTTAGGGTTCAAAAGCTGATGGAAAAGCCCATGACCATGTATCAAATGAATACAGCAGAGTATTTAGCCGCGGGAAATACGGGAGTGGAAGATGGCTCGGCGTTTCTTACTCCCGCACTTAGGGGAACAGTGGCCGAACCGAGGTTGACAGATAGGTATGATGATATTAAGAGGTCAACGTTCAATCTCAAGGCGGATTATATTAGAGACTTTAATGAGGTCCATAATGTCAGTGCATTCGTTGCGGTTGAGAGCATGGATTATTTAGACAAAGGGATAAGTGGATTTCGTAGGTATTTCATGTCTGATAAGTTGCCTTATCTATTTGCAGGTGGCGATGCAGAGAAAGATAATAGCGCCTGGGTCGGTTTGGATTCACGGCTGAATTATTTTGGAAGGGTCAGTTACAGTTATGATGAGAAATACCTGTTTCAATTTGCCTTCCGTCGCGATGGCTCTATTAGGTTTTCAGAGGAAAACGGACGTTGGGGTAACTTTCCCAGCGTGTTGTTGGGTTGGAACATTTCCAATGAAGGCTTTTGGCAGGAGAACCTGAATTTTATACAGTTTTTTAAGCTCCGAACGTCTTGGGGGAAAATGGGTAACGATGCGGTGCCTCCTTTTCAGTATTTAACAAATTATGGTTTTGCAAACGGCTGGGTGGTTGGGAACGGCACGTACGCTCTCGGGTTGCAACAGGTAGGGTCTCCCAATCCCTTCATTACTTGGGAGGTTGCGAATGTTTTCAACCTTGGATTCGAAACCAATTTCTTGAATGACAAAGTATCATTGGAGTTCGATTACTTTTATGAAAGGCGTGATAACATTCTTGTACGGAGGAACGCCTCGGTGCCAAATTTTACCGGGATTACCCTACCCGATGAGAATTTCGGGGTCGTTGATAATTCGGGATTCGAGGTTGTTTTGGGATACAACAGCCGGAAGGGGGATTATTCGTGGGGGATAAACGGTAATCTGGCCTTTACCCGCAACAAAATCATTGAATTTGACGAGCCTGCCGTAAGTGTGCCTTGGCAACGGCTTACCGGAAACCCACAGGGGTCAACGCTCCTGTATAAGCATATTGGAATATTTAGAGATGAAGAACATGTACAATCCTATCCTTCCGTGCCGGGAGCAAAGCCAGGAGATATAATCATCGAAGATGTTGATGAAAATGGGGTGATAGATTCCGACGACAGGATATTGTGGACCAAAACCGCCACGCCGGAAATAACCTATGGACTGTCTTTTAATTTCGGGTATAAAGGATTTTCTATCCAGGGCTTGGTTCAAGGCGCTGGAAACAGCATGCGACGCATGTACACTGACGACCGACAAGGAACTGCCGGGAATTATTTCAACTATGACGCGGTGGGGAGGTGGACCCCCGATAATATTGACGCCAAGAAGCCTAGGATCTTTGAAAGGTATGAAGAGTATTGGCGGGATGCGTATAGGACGAATTATTCTTACCACAACTCTGCCTATGCCCGGTTAAAAAACCTGGAGATTTCCTACACTATTCCGGACAAAATACAGCAGTCAGTCTGGTTAAAAAATGCACAGATTTTCGCTTCTGGACAGAATTTGTTGCTGCTTTATTCCGGTAATGGAATTATGGATCCAGAAGTTGGACAAGACAACTACTACCCTTTGATGAAAGTGTATGCTGTAGGTGTCAGAGTTTCCTTGTAAACCATTGATTTAAATATTTTCAAAGATGAAAGAATATAAATTAACAGGAAAAGTGTACGCTGCATTCTTGGTTTTTATACTGATAGCTTGCAGTGATGACATACTAGATAAAGCCCCTTTGGATCAATACTCCGACGCCACATTATGGGCAGAAGTTGATCTGGCAGATGCCTATTTGATGAACGTTTATAGTGGGATAGGTAGCGGGTTTAACGGAGAAATGCTCTCGGGCCTAGCGGCAGAAACCCTAGTGGCGAGGGGGCCGAACGGGACCGACTATCTCAAGGGCTTGACCACTCCGGACAATACCCGCGGGCCCCACTTGGCGAGATACGAATGGGGACTGAATTTCAAGCAGATTCAGATTACCAATGTATTTCTTGACAATATTGATAAGGTGTCCGAGTATTATGAAGGAGTAGAAAAGGCTTCGGTAAAGAGCCGGACTGATGTAATGAAGGGAGAGGGACTTTTCCTCCGGGCATGGTATTACCACCAATTATTGCGGGCCTATGGAGGGCTTCCGCTTTTAAGTCAATCAAGCCAATTGGGGGATGATTTTAATGCGATTACCCGGGCAACCTTTGAGGAGACTGTCAATTTTATAATAGCAGACCTTGATGCCGCCTCAGAATTACTCAAGTTAAAGTCAGAAATGGAAATGGGTAGGGCCACCAAGGAGGCAGCTTTAGCCCTTAAATCACGGGTGCTGTTGTTTGCTGCAAGTGATCTTACCGCCGATGGTACTGCCGACAGTGAGCTAGTGGGATATAGCAATCCGGATAGAACGGCTCTCTGGATGGAAGCTAGGGACGCCGCAAAGGCCGTAATGGATCTAAATACCACCGGTTTAGCTGATTTTGGCGCTCCGGACCTGGAGGCGGTGGCGAATAATTATTACGAGCTTTTTAGATCCTATGATCTTTCAAATGAAGAGATTATATGGGGGAGAATGTTTTTAAGGAACGTAGGTTTTACCCACAGTCACAATAGAACAAGCGGCCCCAATGGCAACAGTAATTTTGGGAGGAACGGACCAGTGCAGGGTATGGTGGATTCATACGAAATGAAAGATGGGTCAAAATTTTCGGACCATTTCATTGTAGATGACGAGGGATATTACAGAAATATTTCAGTAACATTTGACAGCGATAATATCTATCATAACCGTGAGCCGAGGTTTTACGCCTCCGTTCTATTTGACAGTGCTGTATGGCAACCCCGCCTTGAAAACCTGCAGGAGAGAGACCCTTTGGGAATTTACCAAACTCGTACGGTTCGGACCATGAGACCCGATGGCACTTGGACAAATACGTTTGGGATCGATACTCATAACGGCCCAGTAGACGACTGGAATGCCAATTACGCCCGTTATGTGATGAAGAAATTCATGGATCATGCAACCATCGGTATGATTGAGAACAACATGAACGTATGGATCGAGCTTCGATATGCAGAAGTCGTTTTAAATTATGCGGAAGCAAGCCTGGAGTTGGGAGATATCGCAGCAGCCACTACCCACATAAATATGATCCGAAACAGGACAGGGCTTCCTGATTTTACGGGTGACATCACGGAGGCCCTTCGTCACGAGAGAAAAGTGGAATTAGCATTTGAAGAAGTAGCCTGGTTTGATATACGAAGGTGGAAGATTTTGGAAGAGCGGCTGTCACCCGCGGTTTCTTCTGCTGGCATCGATATCGTCGAAACCAGGCATTTGGACGGCACCATTACTACTACCTGGCAGCAGATAAATGCGCAAATGTTAAATAATGTTGTTGAGGAAAACATGAAATGGATCCCTATTGATAGAGCAGAGATTAATAGGGCTCCTCAGCTAGTGCAGAACCCGCCATGGAACCAATAAATAAAATAATGAAAAATATAGTCATCTCGCTAGTCTTATTCGGTCTCCTATGGAGTGGATGTAACTATAAGGCGGGTTCGGAAAGTCAAAAATTGCCCAATTTGGGTTTTGTAGCCTCTATCGACAATGACAGTCTTTTGTATACATCGGGGTTTAAAATAATTGGTGAAACAGTGGGTAAAATGATATCCCCGAGATTGAGCGAAGACGAGTTTGCTGATAATCTCGAGAAAATTAAGGGCGCAAAGATCAAGTTGTATCTCTGCAACGTCCTCTTCCCACCCGGGATTAAAATCGTCGGGCCTGAGGTAGAGGAAGAAAGAGTACTAAGTTACCTTGATTCGGTTTTCTTAAGGGCTCACCAAGCAGAAGTACCGCTAGTTGTCTTAGGAAGTGGAGGAGCCCGAAGGGTTCCCGAAAATTATGATTACGACAAGGCAAAAGTTGATTTTATCGAGCTGTGCAAAAAAATGGCGGAGGTTGCGGCTAAACATCAAATTGTAATTGCTATAGAAAGTTTGAACAGCACCGAAACCAACTTTATCAACACGCTAAAAGAGGCGGCCGAAATAGTTAAGGAAGTTAACCATGCTAATTTCAAACTTAATGCAGACATCTATCATATGATGAAAGAATCAGAACCGCCCCAACATATTGTTGACGCCGGCGATATGATAGTCCACGTTGAAATTGCGGAGAAGGACAAAAGGACTGTTCCAGGAGTTATGGGAGATGACTTCAGGCCTTATTTTAAGGCCTTGCAGTCTATTGGCTACTACGGGCCTGTTTTTATTGAAGCCCGGATCGGGGATGCCCTCACGGAAATTCCCCGTGCGTTTACCTATTTAGAGACGCAGCTTGGTGAAGTTTATAACAGTGACAATTGATAAGCATGTTTTATTTAACAATAGAAAATATTTTACTATGGATTCACAAAATAAAATCGGGAGGCGTAAGTTTATTGATACTACCTTAAAAGCCAGTGCGGTACTGGCTGTTCCCGTCATCATTCCCTCACGTGCATTTGGAGCTAATGACCGAATTAATGCTGCCGTTCTTGGATTGAATGGAAGGGGTACGAGTCATGTCAAGAGTCTGATGGCCTTGAAAAACGTAGAAGTAAGGACGTTGTGTGATCCGGATATGGAGATCCTCGGGAAGAGGAAGAAGGCTTTCAAGGAGGAGTATGATCGGGACGTGCATTTGGAACAAGACCTACGGAAGGTATTCGATGATAAAGACATCGATGTGGTGGCGCTCGCCACCCCAAACCACTGGCATGCCCTAGCGACCATTTGGGCGTGCCAAGCTGGTAAGGATGTTTACGTGGAGAAACCCGGAAGCCACAACATATGGGAAGGAAGAAAGATGATCGAAGCGACTTACAGATATGACCGGATCGTTCAGCATGGGGTTCAGCTACGCAGCTCCCCTGCGGTAAATGAAGCCATTGGATTGCTTCGGGACGGCTATATCGGACGGGTTTATATGGCGCGTGGCCTGGTGTATCGTTGGCGTCCGGATATAGGGCACAAAGGCCTTGAGCCCGTACCCGCAGGCCTGGATTACGATTTGTGGACTGGGCCGGCTCCAAAACGCCCCTTTAGCCGCGACATCGTTCATTATAATTGGCACTGGCATTGGGATTATGGGAATGGTGATGTGGGAAATCAGGGGATTCATGAGACGGATTTGTGTATGTGGGGTTTGGATGTTGGGTTTCCCACTCAGATCACTTCGATGGGAGGCAAGTATCTGTGGGATGATTCTAAAGAAGTACCAGAAATATTGACCTCAGTCTACAATTATCCTGAAGAGAAAAAAATCATCCAATTTGAAGTACGGAATTGGATCACGAGTTCAGAGGAAGGGATCTCCGTCGGCAATATTTTTTACGGCGAGGATGGGATCCTCGTGGTGGACGGATATGATAAGTACAAAACCTATCTGGGACGAAATAAGGAGCCGGGGAAATCAAACAGTGATGGGGGGCAAGCCGCCAGCGAATACGATCGCGGTGAAGGCGGTACAACAGGCCATTTTTCCAATTTTATAGAAGCAGTTCGTAAGCGGGATAGATCCATACTAAAAGGCCCAGTTGAAACGGCACATTTGTCCTCAGGGCTGGCTCACTTGGGCAATATAGCTTATCGGTTGGGTCGCGTGCTGGACTTCGATCCGAAATCAGAGCGTTTTAACAACGATGCGGAGGCAGACGCGATGCTGACTCGGGAGTATCGGTCACCTTACGTAATACCTCAAAAAGTGTAAATACACCGGATATGAAATCTAAGTTGACTTTGTTGCTGAGCATGATCCTGTGGGTGAGTGCTATGGCGAGTGCGGGTGACCCTTCAGTAGAACTACGAAAAGGAAAGAGAGCAGGAGAAGTTGAGGTTCTTTTTGACGGGAAGCTTTTCACATCGTTCTTCCAGCCTGCTGGGGTGACCAAACCGGTGCTGTGGCCGGTGGTCTCCTCAAGAGGCCATACCGTAACGCGGAATTACCCGTTGAAGCGTGTGGCCGGAGAAAGAACTGACCATCCCCACCATATCGGAATATGGTTGACCTACGGAGACGTCAATGGAATTGATTATTGGAACAATTCTGATGTTGTTCCTGCGGAGAAGAAAAGTCGATATGGGGATATTCACTTTCAGGAAATCGTATCAATGACCTCTTCGGGTTCAGAAGGTAAGCTGGTGGTGAAGAACCAATGGACGGATAACGGAGAAGCCGTGTTGGACGAAGTCACCACCTTTACTTTTATCAATCGGGGGGATGTACGAATCATCGATCGTGAAACTAGACTAACGGCGCTGAAGGACGTTTTATTCGAAGATAATAAGGAAGGGATGTTAGGCATGCGAATGGCGTCTCAACTAGAGATGCCCTCTGATAGCCCGGTTACATTGACCGATGCCCACGGCATTTCCACAGCCGTAAAAGGAGTAAACGAACTGGCCTCGGGCGACTATCTGAGCAGCGAGGGTTTGCGAGGAGATGAAGTATGGGGGACACGCGGAACGTGGATGGCTCTGACGGGGAATTTCGGAGCCGATAGCGTTACGGTGGCAATAATCGACCATCCCGCAAACCCAGGTTATCCGACCTATTGGCATGCAAGGGGGTATGGATTATATGCTGCGAATCCACTAGGCCAGAAAGAAATGTCAGGAGGCAAAGATGAGTTGCATTACAAATTAGATAAGGGAGAGGAAGGTGTGTTTCGCTATCGAATTGTCATTGCTGACGGGGAGCCTGCAGATCAGGGGGCATGGGAAAAATTGGCAGCTGAATTCAGTAAAACTTGATGAGCTTGATAGAATAAATAAGGTTTCTCGTAGGTCTTTTAATCCGCTGTAGTTCAGCGTGATCAGTAAGGGCGGTTAATTCAAAAGCCCCTTTACTGGCTGTGGAGGGTGTTCAAGATCAAAAGGTTCCGGTCAAAATATATGGGCCAGAAGAGAGGGTAGCTTGCCTATTCCCGAATACGGCGTATTCACTTGTTTCCAAGAAAAACCCTAAAAGGCGCCGGGCCGGAACCTATGATCAGCGGCGGGATATCCAGGCAATGGGTCACCCTGGTGGAAGGCTTGTTGGGGATCCCACAAGGACTACTACAGGCTCAGGCAAACAAGGGTCAAAGGAGGGAATCCTAGAAAAGTGATGATGTTTTTTGCCAACATGGCTCCCATGTGGTAAAGATCGCCAGAAAGAGTACCTCGGAAGCACGGAAAACCAGGCTGAAACCAACCCTCTATTGTACTTTAACGGGGCGGAGTTGCACCGGAAAACCCCTGGAACGGCTAAAATAAACACGAAGGACTTAGTTATCCAGCGTGCCGGAGTTTTATTGAATTTTCCAGGAATCCTAATGAACGGTATACCTGGGCATAAAATGGAAAGAACAGCTAGGTATTAATTCCTGGAGCTTGACTCAGCGGATCCGATCGTTTATATTGCATCAGCTAACAACCCGATAACCATGAAATTAACCTAACGATTCCTCTGTCGTAAGCTTATCCCCCAAAGAAAAAGATCGGTCAATACCGAAAACTTGGAGAAAGCGTCCCAGCGGATGGGGGGAAACCCGGGGGAATTCGGTGTTTTGGGACGTGCTAGATTGAAATAAAAACATGGGGCAGGTACTGATGGAGTAGAATAAACAGAGCATATCAGTCTTTCCATATTGAAGAGCTTGCATAGACACTAGTTAACAATAAACCCAAACTTTATGAAAAGCAGAATCAAAGAAATCTCCGAGAGATTTAAAGCAGAAGAAAACGAAGAGACAGCCGCTAGGCAGTTGGAACTTCAGGATCCGTCCACCAGCAACCAGCGGCGGGACTTTCTAAGGAAATCCTTATTAGGCGGCTTGGGATTAGGGGGAATGATGATGGCGCCGATTGAGGATGTCATGGCCCATACTACCTCAAGGGTTAACCGTTTTTCCAATCCCTCTGACCTGAAGATTACCGATATGCGGGTGGCTGTGCTTAGGGTGACGGGCCGGCAACCCGTCATCAGGATTGATACCAATCAGGGGATTTATGGATTGGGCGATGTGCGCGACGGGGGAGATGAACGCTATGCCCTCATGTTAAAAAGCCGCATCCTGGGCCTGAACCCCTGTAATGTGGAGATGATTTGGAAGATCATTAAGCAATTTGGAGACCATGGACGCCTTGGCGGTGGCGTGTGCGCGGTTGAAATGGCCCTTTGGGACTTGTGCGGAAAAGCTTATGGTGTGCCGGCTTGGCAGTTGTTGGGGGGCAGGTACCGTGACAAGGTGAGGTTGTACGCTGATACGCCAGGTGCAAGAAATCCTGCCGAATTTGCGAAAACCATGGAAAGAAGGGTGAGTGAGCAGAAATTTACTTTTCTTAAAATGGATTTAGGGATTCATGTGGTGGCAGATCAGCCTGACACGATCACCAACAGTAAATTCTGGTCCCACCCTGATGGGAAAATGCAGGGGCAATATGATACCAGGGATTATATGAGCTACGGAAGCACTTTACACCCGTTCACCCAGCTTCAGATCACTGATAAAGGATTGGATGGTTTGGCAGAATATGTGGAGCAGGTCCGTAATGCTGTAGGATATGAAATCCCATTGTCTTCTGACCATTTCGGACACTTTGACGTGAACAACTCCATTCGTTTTGCCAGGAGAATGGAACCCTACAGGCTGGCTTGGGTAGAGGATATGGTTCCCTGGTTTGATACGGATCGGTGGAGGACGCTGACCGATGCCATCGAGACACCTACTTGTACTGGTGAGGATATTTTTGCTCTAAATGGATTTAAGCCGCTGATTGATGCCAAAGCGGTAGATATTGTCCATCCGGATTTAGGCACTTCAGGAGGGCTCTTGGAGACCAAGAAGATCGGGGATTACGCCGAGGAACACGGCGTGGCCATGGCCATGCACCAGGCGGGTTCCCCGGTCACCTTTATGGCCAATGTCCACTGTGCCGCCGCTACCCAAAACTTTATGGCGCTCGAACACCACTCTGTGGACGATGACTGGTGGGGGAATTTGGTAAAAATGACCGGTAGCCAGCCGATGGTTACGAACGGGTACGCTAATGTCCCCCTGGATGCACCTGGGCTGGGGATTGAATTGAATGATGAAGTGATGAAAGAACACCTTCATCCGACCACAAAAGGCTACTTCGAGCCTACGCCGGAATGGGATGAACGACGTTCCCACGACAGGACTTGGAGTTGATGATCGAATTAGTCGCCTAAGGTCCGGCTGAAGTTTTATCAGCCAAAATAAAACTGTCTGGCAAGAGAGAATCCGGGTCAACTCCATCGGCGAGGAGCGCTCTCTTGCCTTACTAATCATTGCTTTATACAAACCCTACAGATGATGATTAAACGATTGATATGGAGTTTGGCGGTGTTTTCCTGTAGTTTTACGGCCCATGCCCAAAGAATAGGATCATCCCCTGAATACGTCAAAACACTTACCTCCCAATGGAAAGGTGAACGGCTGGAGGACGGACGCCCCCATGTCCCCGATCTGGTTCTTGAAAGACTGGAAAGGGCAACACTTGAGCAGATCTGGGGATATCTCGCCAACAAAGGATACCGCAACCAGGTTGAAAAGGACTGGATCATATTAAAACCTGGGGAAACGATGGTGGGCCGTGCAGTCACTGCCCAGTTTATGCCTTCGAGGCCTGACTTAGACAGCTTGGTGAAAGCCCAAGGCAAAGCAGAGGGCCGTTCGCAAAAAGGCGGGATAAATATCTGGCCTATCGATATTTTGACCCGGGGCGACGTTTATGTGGCGGATGGTTATGGGAAAGTAAAAGACGGGACGCTCATCGGATCAAGTTTGGGAAATTCCATTTATGGAAAGACAGGAAAGGGAGTGGTATTTTACGGCTCTGTTAGGGATATGCAGGAATTGAAAGCCACCGAAGGATTCAATGCTTGGGTCAAGGGGCATGATCCTTCTTATATCAAAGATATGACACCTACTTCCATCAATGCGCCCATTAGGATAGGGGAGGTGACGGTATTTCCCGGCGATATTGTATTTGCCAATGAATATGGGACTGTCTTCATTCCGGCACATCTGGTGGAGGGTTTGGTGTCTGCCTCGGAGATGACTGCCTTGCGGGATGAATTTGAACGGGTGCTTCTTCAGGAGGGGAAATATCCTTCAGGTGAGGTACACGGAGATTGGTCTGAGCAGATTAAAAATGAATTCAGGGAATGGATCTCCCAATACCCCGAGGAACTGCTGATAACCGCAGAACAGTTGGAGGCTTATTTGGCAAGATAGAGTTATCGGTGCACACCAAACGAATCATCGTACAGTTTTACAGGAATAAAAATTCAAAAATAATGAAGGTATATCTCATTTTGTTGTTATCAATCGCTATCGGCTTCTTTCATGAAGGAACCTTGTCAGCCCAGACTATTTCAAAAGATGAATTGATTTTCCTCACCTCTGAATGGAAAGGGGAAAGATTTTCAGACGGCCGTCCAAAGATTTCCGATGATTTGTTGGAGAGGGCGAAGAAGATCGCCATTGATGATGCCTGGACGGTCTTGAAAAACGAGGGTTACCTTAACCAGTTTGAAGGGGATTGGGTAAGGGTACACGATGACGTGACTGTGGTAGGCCGTGCCCTTACTGCCATGTATATGCCAAGCCGTCCAGACGTGGAAAAAAACATTAGAGAGCGTGGTATAAAAAACCAGGGTAGGAAGGGCAATACCAACGCCTGGCCCATAGAGGTACTTACCAAAGGCGATGTATACGTGGCTGACGGTTTCGGGAAGATTGACGGAGGCACTTTGATTGGAGGTACCTTGGCAAACTCCATTTTCAGTAAATCAGGTAACGGCGTCGTGTTTAACGGCAGCGCGAGGGATCTTCAGGCCATGGAGGAAATCGAAGGTTTTAATGCTTTTGTCCGGGATTTTCATCCCTCTTTTCTCGAAGAGATGGTACTGATGGGGCTCAATTCTCCCATTCGGATCGGCAACGCCATCGTATTGCCGGGGGATTTGGTGATCGCCCATCGGGAAGGCGTACTTTTCGTTCCAGCGCATCTGGCTGAATTGGTGGTCGGAACCGCTGAGTTCGTGACCTTGAAGGACAAGTTTGGTTATGAAATGGTCAAAACAAGAACCTATACCACCGGCCAGATCGACAGTCAATGGCCGGATGAGATAAAAGAGAGTTTTCTTAAGTGGTTGGAGAAGCATCCAGAAGAAGGAAAAATGACCAGATCTCAGCTTGATGAAATTATGAGCAAAAGAACCTGGTAGCGGGCTTTTAGCGCCGTTGGGTCTGACAGGGTGTACACAACAGGCGGTCTTCGGTATCATACCGATGGATATAGAAACACGCCGGACATCATGTTGGGATTGCTGGACTACCCGGACAAAGATGACCGGGGT
>CAZHZP010000004.1:0-16792 GCA_964537165.1 uncultured Roseivirgaceae bacterium
TCTGTCCGGTCGTCCAGGCTGCCGTGCGGCACATGACAGTAGGCCCAGGCGGTATGTTTTCCTCCCGGCGCCCGGTGGGTATCAAATAGACTATGCTGGGCAATGATAACATAGGGCCGGTCATAGTGCTGGTTGTCAAAAGCGGCCTGCTCGGAACCCTCAATTTCTTGGGGCGTGGCACCCAGGTGTACGGTGGCGGATTCGCGGCACTTCGTATTGGTAAAGGGGATGGGGTCGCTCAAGGCCCAGTCAATTTTAAAAATGCCAGCCCCGTACCGGTAGTTGTTCATCCTTTTGGTGTACAATCCTGTAAACTGGGTGCCACCGATTTTAAGAAGCTGTCGTGGAGTGAGATCAAACAGATAGGTTTTAGATAATGGCAATTCGTTGAGATGGGTGACGGGGAAATTAACTTGTATCCTCCCGCCCAATGACTTGTAATAAGACACCAGTGCGCCCGCAAGCGATGCCGCACCGCCTTTGGGGAAGGGCCAGCCGTATTTGTGGGCGATGGCCAACAATACCAAACCGAAAGAAGAAGAAGCGAGGTTTGTTAAGGGTAAAGTCGAGTGGGCAGAACAGCCATAAAAAAAAGCTTTTGTCTTGTCGTCCTTAAAACAGCTGTTCACCAATTTCTTGGCGGGAAGCAGGGCTTTTAAACCGAATAACATAAAAGGTAGGGGGTAGCTTGGAATGCTCAGTGGCTTTAGCAGGTCCGGCCCGATCTTTTCCCAGTCCCTGACGATATTTCCCATCAAGGAAATGTATGGCTGTCGGTCCGGCCCCAATTGCGCTGCGGTTTCTTCCACACTTCTGTAGGCTGCGTAAGTTGACCCATCAGGAAAAGGATGTACAAATGGCAAGGTAGGATGAATCCATTCCAAGCCGAATTCCTGCAAAGAGAGGGTCTGGAAAAAGGGCGAGGCAAGGCCTAAAGGGAGGATGGCGGCACCCAAATCGTGCTTGAATCCGGGCAAAGTCGCTTCTTCGGTTTTTACTGCCCCCCCGGGTGTCGAGCCCTGCTCGTAGATGGCTGTTTTGAGCCCCAACTGTTGAAGGCGGATGGCGGCAGACAGACCATTGGGGCCACTTCCTATAATTATCGCATCATATTCCCTTGGCATCGGCTATATAGTTTAAGGTTCTGGTGAAACCCTGGTTGAAAATGAATTTGAGGGTTCTCACGCAAAAATGAAACCACGGAAACAGATGGTTTGCCGGGCCGGTGAATAGCGGATGGAAGAAGATCCGAAGTTATAAGATTAGCCGGAAGCTGCCATCCGGCAATCAAGTCATTTTGTGAGCCGGGCGTTTGTTTCCCGCGGGTTGATGGTCATAGCTCAATACGCGGGTGATTTTCCACTCCGTTTTGTCATTTCTCCAGATGTGGGTAAATTTCGCCACCTCTACTAATTCTTCCGGTTCGTCATTAACCGATTGGTAATACTGATGTTCCCCTACTTGGACGGCACCGAAGTTATCAAGGGGATAAACTTGTAGACTCTCCCTAATCAATTCTCTTCTTGTTCTAACCTTGGCATCGCCACACAGCATCACCTCTAAAGCTTCCAACATGGTTTTTCTGGAGGATATCATTCCGGTTTTATCATGGTAGAATTCAAGGTCTTCTACGAAATAGTTTTTAAAATCAGAAAGGTTGCAGGAGTTGTAGGCTTCAAACACGGTGGTGTCTAACGCAGCAATTATCTGGTAAAGGCTTTCTGAAGAAGTAGAATCAGGCATGTCCATCACATTAGGTTTATTGATAATCTTATTAAAACATCTGTATCTAACAGTCTGCAATAATTGTCTATGACAATAACTTGCGCCAATCTAGGTTTTAATAGAGGTTTTCAAAAATAAAAAATGGAAAAATATCCCAAACGGGTTAATCTATCATCCAAATATACTCACCATAGCCTTCTTTTTCCATGTCTTGTTGAGGGATAAATCGGAAGGATGCGGAATTCATACAATACCTTAGATGGGTAGGAGGGGGGCCGTCATTGAAGACGTGGCCTCCGTGCGCATTCCCAAAGCGGCTTTTTACCTCGATGCGATGCATTCCGTTACTGGTGTCTACTTTTTTGGTAATAAACCGGGCATCGATAGGCTTGGTAAAACTCGGCCAGCCGGTTTTAGAGTCAAATTTGTCCTTGGAGCTAAATAAAGGAGCTCCAGAAATGACGCATGTATAGATGCCGGCTTCTTCGTTGTTATCGTAAGTGTTGTTGAAAGGAGGCTCTGTGGCTCCTTGCATGGTAACCCTGTATTGCAGGTCGGTGAGTGTTGATTTTAATGATGAGCGTGGCGGCAAGGGGTATAGCTGCCCGTTGATCAAAGGCCAATGGGCTGCGATAAAGCGGTCACGGCCAGAAGCCTTCCTTTTATCTTGATATTCTTCCGGCTTCTTTTCATAGTAATCCTGTTGCCGATCTTCCGCGGGATAGAAATGGCTGTATTTGAGGATGGGAGTGGTCACGGGCTGCTTAAATTTGCCTGATTTATCATGGTGCGCTTTCGATGCTTCGGCTACCTCCCTTTGGCGTGGTGAACGGTAAAATACGGCTGGGGAATACTGCTTGCCTCTGTCAGAAAAAGACCCTCCGACGTCTGTAGGGTCGAACTGTTGCCAAAAAATGTCGAGTAGTTCGGAATAACTGATGACATCAGGATTAAAAGTGATTTTTACCGCGTGTCGGTGCCCCGTTTTTCCCGATGACAGCTCCTGATAAGTGGGGTTTTCTTCCTTTCTTCCCGAAAAACCAGATTGAACAGAAACTACCCCTTCGAGCCCCTCGAATGGTTCTTCCATGTACCAGAAATGGCCGCCGGCGAAAGTTGCCTGCTCGGTATGCCCCCAGGTGACAGCCTGTGTCTCCCCTTCAGCTCCTCCCTTCGAACAACTGCCTAGAAACAAGAAAATCAGACTCCAGAGACCGAATTCTTTAAACATGATTAAATATAAAAAAAACTACTGTTTTTTCACACACTGAACAAGGATTAGAACGCAGCGGGAAACTGAACGGCAAGAATGAAAGTTAATCCATGTTTATTTTGCTCGTAGACTCAGGCTGGAGCCATCAATGGTGGATAGCCAAGTAATAAAAACAGTGGCAGTGTCGCTAAAAACCGGTCTTTCTAATTTTGGGAAGATCTTCTTTCCATTTTTCCATCAAGTCTTCTATGTCCGCTTGTGATGGCTGCTGGATTTTTTTTAATGACACCTTCTTGTTCTGAAGTTCGGGAGGCATTTTCCCGGTTTTCCATCCAGCAGGTTTTGAGAAAGCTTTCTCATTAAACGGTTCATCTAGGTGTCCCTCCTGAACTTCCGCCACCCTAACACTATAAATGATATAGATGATGCCTAAGAGAAGAACGACTGAAATAATTGCTAAAACAGAGATGTGCATTGATCTTCAATTATCATAAGTAAAAAACCCTTCTCGTGTATCCCATTATATAATTATTCGAAGGGGATGATATTACTCCAACACAACAAAAATAGGAAGAATTCCATTATGAAAATACTAAAAAGTCACTGATTTTCAGTGTATTATTTCGAATAAAAGGAACAGTATTTCATATATGAATATTTGCAGATTGTGCAGGTTCGTTAGACGATTGAGGCAGCAAAAAAAAATCCGGTGACGTGTAGTCCCGGATTTCAGCTTAGCCGTTCAGAGCCCTTCGGCAATATTCCAAACATTTACTGACCTCTTTTACAGCATCAGAACCTTCCGGTATCTGATACTCCAATTCAATGGTCGCGGGAAATTTATATTTCTCTGCTCTCATCAGTTGTAATACTTCAGCCAAGGGCGTGTCTCCCTGTCCCCAGGGCAAGTTTGCCTGTCCGTTTTTGTCTGACTGTCTGTCTTTCATGTGCATGCTGACAATGTCCTTGTGTTTGTCCCGGAGCAACCGGAAGGGGTCGTGTCCTGCTGCTACATAATGTCCGATATCAAAATTTAGGGCGTTGTATTTCGATTGTGATAGCGCCTCATCCCAAGCGGTATAAGTCTGCTGAAGATGCCCATGGTAGCCTACTTTAATTTTATGCGGCGCCGCAATGCTGCCCAAGCGTTGGGTTTGGGCGCCATCATTGGGAAGCTCAACGGTCACATGGTCTGCGCCCAGAATTTTGGCGATCCTACAGGCATAATCCACTTCCGCATCGGAGTTGTTTCTTCCCAGGGCACTGGGCTTCCAGGCATAGATGCTGACGCCCGCATCGCTGTACATCTTGCGGAGTTGTTTGAATTTCTCCAAAGGTGCGTTGGATCTCCAGGCGGCCAGTTCCTTGGCATAAGCGGCCCTTGCCTCCTCCATTTCTTTTCGTTCTGCATCGCTCATATCGGATCTTCGCTGGAAGCTGCCCGTCGCCATCTGGGGCGCACCTGCAAAGCTTTCAGCGGTATTCCCCATCAGTTCTATGGCACTGAGCCCACTTTCAACACAGTATTTCAATATTGATTCTGCATCGCTCTCCATGCTCCTGAAGGAATAGGTGATGGTTCCGATTTGCACACCTGCGATTTTGGAATTGGGTTTTCCTAAGTTTTTTATGATGGCGGGGGCGCCAAATGACAGAGAGGGGGAGGCGGCGATTCCCGCCAAGGCGGTGGCTGTAGTTCCTAGAAAATACCGCCGTGAAATTTCTTTTTGTTTGAGTTTATCGTCTTTCATAAAGATGGAGGTTTATTGAGGGGAGCAATCTACAAATAAAACCGAAATTTCCATTAGACGGCTGTGGATTCAGCTGCTCAGGATGTCGCCTGGATAGCCGAACGCTGTCTGGATATATCCTCATTTTGCTGAAAAAGTCCACAACATGTTGAGAGGTTAAATTATTATGTCCTTTCGCATCCGGTGCTTTTGCTGGGTGGCCTATGGTCAACAAAATGGTACGTAACACAAATCTTGCCTGAGTCGGATGAGTTATGTTTATCTGTTTTTATCCCGTCCTCGGCCACAAGTCGGAACAAGTGCGACAGGGTGTTGCACGGTTGAATGCTGCTGATTGATGGCGGCGACTGCCCAAAAAATAGGATGACTACATCGCAGAATTCCCTGCTGTTTTTCGAATTGCTTTTGGTTCCTATTAGATTATTGTTGGAAAGATCTAGATTTTTTTGGGTTTTTGGCATCGGGTTGGAGATGCTTTATCCGTTGGCCATTCTGCTCTGAATATACTTTTATTTAGATCTGCCGGGTGCCGGTTGAGTGAATTTGGGAATATCAAATGCTACAGGCTATGAAAAACCGATTACCTTTTAACTTGAAGTCAGAAAGAAACTGTTTAAGCAGCATGTTAATTCCGTATATTTTTATCAACCTGCTTTTAGTGACTTCTCTGTATGCCCAAGAAGTGAAAGAAGGATCCCAGAATACCATAACAGGAACGGTCACAGATTCCAACGGCCAGCCTCTGTTGGGGGTAAATATACTGGTAGAAGGAACGGATACAGGGACAATAACAGATGAAGATGGTAAATACTCTCTCTCTGTTTCCGCAGGTAATGTGGTGGTGTTTTCATTTCTGGGATTTGAATCCCAACGCATCACTATTGGTGAGGAAACTACAGTAGATGTAACCTTAACCGAAGAGGTGTCCGCATTGGATGAGGTGGTCGTGATAGGCTACGGTACGCAGCGGAGGTCGGATCTTACCGGGTCGGTCGCCCAGGTGGGGGCGAGAGAGATCAATGAGTTTCCTTCCACCAACGTGCTTCAGTCCCTGTCAGGCCGTGCGGCTGGTGTGCAGGTAAGTCCGACTACTGGGGCGCCCGGAGCAGGTCTCAATGTCCGCATCAGAGGAACCAATTCCATTCAGGGTAGTAACGAGCCGCTGTATGTAGTGGATGGCTTCCCGATTTTTGGCAGCAACCCTACCATACTCAACAACACGGATATCGAAAGCATCGAAGTCTTAAAAGATGCCTCTGCTACGGCAATCTATGGTTCAAGGGGAGCGAATGGTGTAGTGCTGATTACCACACGACAAGGAGTGGCTGGGGATACAAGGGTAGACCTCGATCTAAGTTACGGCCACCAGGAGCTTCGTAGAAAGCTTGGGCTAATGAATGGGACAGAATTCGCTCAATTTTACAACCTTCAGGCGGCCAACGATAATGTAGAACCGTATTTCAGCCAAGAAGAAATTAATCGGTTTGGGCAGGGCTTTGACTGGCAGGATTTTGTTTTTCAAGAAGCTCCTATGCAGACGGCGACAGTCAATGTCAACGGGGGCAGCGAGAGTACGCAGTTTTCTGTTTCGGGAAGTTACTTTGGCCAGGAAGGAATCGTTAAGGGGAGCGATTATAACCGGTATTCACTCCGTAGCCATGTGAACCATCAAATCAGTGATAAATTAGAGGTAAACTTATCCAGTACTTTTTCCCATTTGAAAACCGCCAGAAGGGACAGTGACGGCGGCGCAAGGGGAAATTCAATGATAGGCGCTGCCCTATCGGCCGCACCTACTCTGACCCCGTTTAATGAAGATGGAAGTTATAGCGTGCTGGCCAATTCTTATCCTTTTGTTGCTCCGGATATCATCAATCCGATTAATTTCATCAATGAGCAGTCCAACGTCATCAGAGCCAACGTGGTATTGGCCAATGCTGCGCTCCTATACCGGCCCATTCCCGATTTGACCATCAAGATCTCCGGAGGAATAGAAAACCGGGATGACCGGACGGACAGCTATACTAGCCGGAGATTTATCAACTCTAACGGAGGAGCCTCGGTTAGTACGAGTCAGTTCAGGAGCTTGCTTAATGAAAATACGATCAGCTACAACAAAACCTTCGCCGGAAAGCATGAGTTATCAGCCGTAGCAGGGGTCACTTTGCAGAATTTCCGAACCACTTTTTTGGCGGGAAGCGGTGTGGGTTTCTTAAGTGATCTGATCGGGTCTTACGATTTAGGCGCGGCGGAAAACCCCGGTATCCCCAGCTCCGGTTTTAATGAATCAGTGTTGCTCTCGTATCTGGGGCGTGTGAATTACTCGTTTAACAGCAAGTACCTTTTCACGGTCAGTTTTAGGGCTGACGGCTCCTCTAAATATAGCGAAGGTAACAAATGGGGATACTTTCCCTCCGGCGCCGTTGCTTGGAGGCTGTCAGAGGAGAACTTTCTGAAAGAAAGCAGCGTGATATCGGATTTGAAAATAAGGGCTAGTTGGGGTAAAACCGGAAGCCAAGCCATAGATGCTTATGCCACGCTCAACCAACTGAATTCTGGAAAAACCGTTTTGGGAACCGGTCTTTATACCACTTTTGCGCCAGGTACCCGACTGCCCGGCGACCTGAAATGGGAAACGACCGAGCAGACCGATATCGGTTTGGATGCAGGTTTGTTTGAAAACCGGATATTGCTTACTGCGGATTATTATATCAAAAATACCAGCGATCTGCTGAACACAGTGACTTTGCCCTCTACCTTAGGTTTTACTACCACCATTCAAAACGTCGGGAAAGTGCAAAACAAAGGGTTTGAATTAGGGATAGATGCTAATGTCCTAACCGGAGACTTCCAATGGGATTTGGTGGGGAACCTCTCCTTTAATAGGAACAAAGTGGTCGCCCTAAGCAAGGGAGAGGACATTTTGGGAGCTTTTGCGGATGTGATTGTTTTAAGGGATAACTTGAACATTCTCAGAGAAGGCAGGCCGATTGGCCAGTTTTGGGGATATCTTGAAGACGGATATGATGAAAACGGACAGATCAGGTACCAGGATCTTAATAATGACGGCACGATTTCCGCAGAAGATAAGACCTATATTGGCGACCCGAATCCGAAGTACATGTATGGTCTGAACTCCATCATGTCCTACAGGAACTTCGACCTTACCGTCTTTTTCCAAGGCATGTATGGCAATGATATTTTTAATCTAAGTGCAATATCCAGCACCATGGACTACAGCAGTGGCGTCAACATGCCCAAGGAGGTGTTGGAGGATCATTGGTCGCCTGGCAATCCGAACGCAAAATATCCGATCATCAGCCGAAATACCTCGGTGATGGTTTCCGACCGGTTTGTGGAAGACGGGTCTTACGTGAGACTAAAAAACATTCAACTGGCCTATAATTTTCCCTTGCAACATTGGGGTATCGACTGGATGTACCAGTTGCAGGTTTATGTGAGTGGGCAAAACCTCTGGACCAGCACCGATTATTCCTGGTGGGATCCGGAGGTGAATTCACGCGGCGGAGCCAATTCCACCGCCCAGGGGATTGACCACTACAGTTATCCCACCGCTAAAACCTACACCGTGGGCATTCGTGCGGGTTTCTAACGCTAATGATTCAGGTAGCCTTTTGCTATTAAAATAAAACAGTGATGAACAAAAATTTTCTTCCTTATCTACAGGTTTTCGGTTCCAGAAGCTTAGGTTTTTTCGGAGTGGGTCTGGTGGCGTTGTTGGCATCCTGCGACGGTCTATTGGACGAAAATCCGAAAGCGGTGACCGAAGAAAACTTCTATAATACAGCAGAGGAAGTAGCGACTGCGGTAAATGCTATTTATTCACCGTTGCGAAGCGAAAACCAAACCACCTATTTCGCCACACTCGAATGCCATACAGACTATGCGTACGGGAGGGGGAGTTTTGCCCAATACAACGATTTCCAGGGGATGAACAGCAATAATATAAACCGGGTGGCGGGTTTTTGGAATGCTTTCTACCTGAGTATCCGAAATGCCAATATCGTGATCGCAAACGCACCTCACGGAGAATCGATCAGCCAGGAAGATATAGACCGGTATGTTTCCGAAGCCAAATTTTTACGGGCCCTTTCTTATTTCCATTTAGTAAGAAACTGGGGAGCGATTCCCTTGAGGACAGAGAACAATATGGAGGATTTGGCCCTGCCCAAGAGTGCCGAGGAAGAAGTGTATGTTTTAATCCTAGCGGATTTGGTGGACGCCGAGACGCTTTTGCCAGAGGAGCAAGAGCTACTGGGTAGACCGACAAAATTTGCCGCTAAAGCCGTGTTGGCTGATGTCTACCTTCAGCTTGAACGTTATGCGGAAGCGCGCGAGAAGGCGCAGGAGGTGATGGATGCCGGTAAACATGCATTGGTTCCGGTCTCCGACAGAGATGGTTTTCAAAACCTGTTCGGCCCTGAGGTCATCACAACAGCAGAGGAGATATTTAGTCTTAAGTTTGTTCGACAGCCGGGCCAGGGGAATTATTTGCCCTGGGTATTTAATCACCCCAGTACGGGACTCTATAGCTTTGGCGGTTCTTATGCCGTTTATAGCGATGCAAGCAACACTTTTTACAAAAGCTGGGATGATCAGGACTTGAGAAAGGGCTTATGGGACATGGTGGATTTTGGCTTGGGTGACTCGACGCTCGTCAGCAGGAAATTCATAGATAATCAGGCCATTGGCAACAATGACGCAGGCAATGACCTCCCGTTATATCGCTATGCCGAAGTCTTGTTGATATTTGCGGAGGCCGCTGCAAGGGAGGCCGGGGTGCCTACTGAAGAAGCCATGGAGGCGCTTAATCAAGTGCATCGGAGAGCATACGGACAAGATCCGCTTTCGCCCTCTACTTATGATTATGTGTTGGAGGACTACGATCTGACAGGTTTTGTGGATATGGTCCTTCAGGAGAAGGCCTATGAGTTTCAATTTGAAGGAAAGCGTTGGCTTGATCTAAAGAGAACCGAAAAGGCGGATGAGATGATCATGAAATACAAAGGGGTAAGTATCTCGGAAAGTCACTACTTATGGCCTATTCCTATCTCAGAACTGGAATATAATCCCGCTTTGGATCCGTCCACTGATCAAAACCCGGGATATTAATGACCAACTTGCATCCATTGGTCCACTAGCAGGTAGTTGTCAACCACATGCTTGGCATTGACCTGCTTGCCATCAATAGCATCAATACTCCGGCAAATAAATGTTCTGGTCTTTTTTATTAAAATCTATTATGAACAAAGGAAGAAAGAGGGATTCCTAAAGTTCCGTCTTTTCTTGGATTGGGTTCTTCGGACATCCGACACTCCACCGATTATTCCCCTCTTCGGTCTCCGTCTTCAAACCCTCTTTCATCTTTGTTCTCGTTCCTTGCTTTAACTTCTACACATCACAAATATCCACACCCTGTTTCAAAGAAGCCAGCTTATCCTGCCTTGCCGGAATAAATTCCTGACCTACAAAGCCGGTATACCCCGTTTCAGCAATAGCTTTCATGATAGCGGGATAATAAAGTTCCTGTGTTTCATCTATTTCATTTCTTCCCGGCACCCCGCCTGTGTGATAGTGGGAAATGTAGGGGTGGAATTTTCTGATGGTAGCGATGACATCCCCTTCCATGATCTGCATGTGGTAGATGTCGTATAGCAGCTTCATTTTATCCGAACCAACGGCCTCGCATAACGCTGCCCCCCAGGCGGTGTGGTCAGCCTGGTAATCCTTATGGTTAACCTTGCTGTTAAGCAGCTCCATGCACATGGTGACGTTGTACTTTTCAGCTATAGGCATGAGCCGTTTTAGTCCCACGGCACAATTTTCTATCCCCTTTTTATCATCCAATCCCCTTCTATTGCCGGAGAAGCAGATGATCTGGGAGTAACCTGCCTCAGCTACTTTCGGGATGACTGCCTCATAGCTTTTCACCAATTCGTCATGCAGGGAGGGATCGTTGAAGCCTCTTTCTATACCAAGGCCGCCGCCCTGAGGCATGGCGCAGGTTAATCCGTACTTCTTTAACATCGGCCAATCATCTGGCCCTAATAACTCGATTGAGCTGAGGCCGATGTCTTTTGCTGCTTTGCAGAGATCTTCCAAGGAGATATCATTGTAGCACCATTTGCACACGGAATGGTTGATCCGTCCTTTTAATTCTTGTGGAAGAGACCGTTCTGCCGCATATAGACGCTGGTGAAGACTGGGTACCAGCACTCCCAAGGCCATGGTTCCGGCGATTTTTTTAAGGCTCTGTCTGCGGGAGGTTTTGATGTTGTTCTTGTTCATTTGGTTTGTATTAACTGTTTCTTTTTAAAGACATCAGGTACTCCACCAGATCCACCAATTCCCCGGCGCTCATCGTATTTTGCAGGCCGGCCGGCATCATGGAGTTTTCCAGCTGGGTCATCGACGCAATGTCGCTGGTTTTTAGACTGACCACGCTGCCATCAGGAAGTTTAAGGTCGATATCCGTTTCTGTCTTGCTGGAGATGATTCCACCCAAGGTGCTTCCGTCCTTCATGTCGATGCGGTAACCCTCAAAGCCAAAGCTAATGCCAGCATCCGGGTGGATGATAGAAATGTATTGCGCCTCCCTTGAAAGCTTGCTGCCGATTTCCGTCAGGTTGGGTCCAAAGTCAGTACCTATTTCCCCTACCTGGTGGCAGATGCTACAGGTCTTGCTGAAAACCAGTTTGCCGTTGTCCTTATCCCCTTCCAAAGCAAGCAGTTCCTTAATTGGAGGCAGCGCAGTGGCATTTTCCTGGGACTGATAGTCCAGGTAGCTGGCCGCTTCTGTCCGGACATCCTGGCGCCAGGCATTGCTTACGCCAGTCACCGCCGAGGCGATCAGGTTTTCCGGCAATTTGTTTTCACGCAGCAGTTCCAGTACCCTGTTTTCTCCTCCATAGCTTCTGCCGAGGGAAGCGGCAGCCTCCCGGCGCAAGGGAAGGGGGATGGAGGTGTTAAAGGCCATATCCTCCAATAGTTGCAGGGATACGGTCGATCCTGTTCCCCTGATGGCAGCCATCATATTTAAGGAAGATGCTTCGTCCGCACCAAGAAGTGTTTGCCGGACCAGATTGTCACCTCCTTGGTTGAGCAGCGTGGCTGCCGCAGCCCTGCCGACCCGTTGGTCGCTATGGCTGACGGCTAGCTGAAGCAGTTTTGGGTTCTCTTCTTTCAGCTGCAGCCTTTGCACCGTTTCCACGTACTCCATGGTCCCTTCAGTGTTTTTTAATACTTCCCGAAGTGATTGCATGGCCGTTCCGGACTGTCGGATCGTAATGGGATCAAGATGGGTCAGCACCAGCTTCTTGATCTTCATTTGTTCTTCATTGTTTTCCGAACCGACAGGGCCGTTCAGCATATCCAGCAAAGCCTTGGATTTTTCCGGGCCGTTGGTGTTGAAATCAAACGCACGGAAATACCTTAATCTTTGGTCAAGATCCTCCTGGGGATCGGAAGCGAGGGAGGCGAGAAAGGGGATGGCTTGAGGTGTACGGGCCCGCCACACGATGTCTTTTTGGGCGGCGCTGTTTAAGGCCTGACCGTCTTGCTGTCCAGCCCAGGCAGCGAAAAAGCTGTCCCATTGCCCTTCCGCCCCGATTCCCAAAGCTTCGAGGTACCACCGGTCCGTTCCGTCATGCTGGTCGGCAAGTTGGGCCCACAGTTCGGCTGCTCCGGGAGCTTTTAGGTGACGGATTGCGATTGCGGACTCTCTGCGAACCTGCGCGTCAGCATCCTTCACCAATACCCTCAAATAGGGGATCAGGTCCACCTTCAATTGCCTGGCCGCTCTCAACGCAACAATTCTGATGTCTGCAAGGGGATCCTGCAGGGCGGCGTGGATGTGGCGCTCACCTTTCCCGGGAATTTTGCTCAACAGCCATAGTGCTCTGGCCCGGATCCGCGGGTTTTCATGGGTTTTGAACAGGCTGACCAGTTCTTCTTCTGCGGCTTCCCCTAGGCTGTTTAACTTTTGCCAAGCCAAATACCTCACCGAAAGATTAGGGTTTTGCAGCGCTTCAATCGCGCCGGCGGAAGAGGCCAAGTCATATTGGGGTATTTGGTAGGGGGTGTCGGGCGGGGCGATGCGGTAAATCCTCCCTCTGCCGAGGTCACCGACCTGGTGGCCACCCACGCCGGGGTCATACCAGTCTGCGACGAACAAAGAACCGTCTGGGGCCACGCCTACGTCTGAAGGCCTGAACCACTGGTCTTTGTCCCCTTCCATGATGTTGACGATACTCGCCTCATAGCCCGCGCCGCTTTTGGTAACGGGATAGGCGCGGACCACATTAGGCCCCGCATCGGTATGGATCATTTGGTCCCAGAAAACCTCGGGTAACAGCCTTCCCTCGTATACCGTTATTCCTGTGGGTGAGCCTGCACCTGTTTGTAGCAGATTGGGCACCACACCCGGGTCATTCAGGTGCCAGTGTTGTTCCGGGATTTCGGCTTCTTTATTCGTTCGGTTGGCCCGCCAGCCCGCTCCAGTCATTTCATCCGTATAGCCGTAGTTGCCGAACTCCATGACGTAGTTGATCCGCACACCTTTGTTGCCGTCGTCATCGTTGTCGGACTGCCACATGGTACCGTAGGAGTCCACGGCTACCTCATAGTTGTTCCGGAAATTTTGTCCCAGGACCTCAAATTCGGTAAAGTCGGGATTGGACCGAAATACCAGACCCTGCTTGTAATTTTCAACGGAAACCTCTCTTCCAGTGACATCTTTGATGGTATTACCTTTCGCATCTTGCATCTGCATGCCTTCATTACCAAAGTTGAAGTAGAACTTGCCGTCCGGCCCGAACACGAACGCGTGCATGCCGTGGTCATGTTGCTCTCCGGCTATTCCCTGGAAAATAATTTCTTTTTTGTCGGCCTTATCGTCCCCGTCCGTATCGGTAAAGAGCCATACATAAGGGCTTTGGGACACAATGACCCGGTTGTCCATCACCCAGATGCCCAACGGGGCGTTAAGTTCCGGCCCTTGGTAGAAAACGGTGCTTTTATCACTGACCCCATCCCCATCTGTATCTTCCAAAATAACAATGCGGTCCCCTTCAGGCTTGGGGTCATTGCCGGTGATACCGGGGCGGTAGTTGTAGGCTTCACATACCCACACCCTGCCGCGATGGTCGATGTCAATATTTGTGGGGTTGGTGATGGTGGGTTCAGAAGCAAACAGCGTAGCCTCCAGGCCATTTGCTATTTTAATGCCTTTTAAGGCGTTTTCAGGCAAACGTCTTTCTTCCTCAGAGAGGCTGTCGTAAACCGAGGCTGCATCTTGGCGACTGGAAGGTTGACAAGAGAAAAAGGCAGTGGCCACCACCACGGAAGCATAAGCAAAAGGCTTAATCCATAATGTAGAGTTCATTTTAGTGATTTTGGGTTGTTAAGTGTAATATTAACATTTTATTGCAAAAAAAAGGCAGAGGCAAAGTGAAACTTCGTGTTTTTATTCCGTCGTGATGGTCAATTCATTCTTAGGCATAAAGTTTAGAACGGTTTGGAAGTCTTCCCTGTACTTGCTTTTGTCCAGATGGTAATAATAGGCACCCTTTTTTGAATTGCTTTTATCTTTCTCCGTTTCCTTGACCAACATGTCGGTGGACAATACTTTTCTAGTGAAATTCCTCTTGTCAATTTTTGTTTCATACAGGCTTTCATACATGGCCTGTAGATGAGGCAAGGTAAACCGCTCAGGTAGCAGTTCAAAAAGTATGGGGTGTAAAGCGGCTTTGTACCTAAGTCGGGCTTTTGCCATATCCACCATATCCTGATGGTCAAAAATCAACTTGGGGAGTTCCTTCATCGTGAACCACCGGGCGTGGAACCGGTTGTTGATCTGCTGGATGTATTTTTGAATATCGATCAAAGCCACATAAGTAACTGCGACGGTCCGTTCCACTATCTCCCTGTTGGGGTCACTGAAGACATGCATTTGCTCCATGTACACATTTTCTAACCCTGTAAGGTCTTGGAGTATACGGTTGGCCGCTTCATCCAGTGATTCGTGTTTCTTCAAGAAACCACCCATCAGGCTCCACTTTTCTTTTTCCGGAGCAAAGCCTCTTTGGATCAACAGTAATTTGTAATCAATACCATCAAATCCAAATATAATGCAATCCACGGCGACTAATATGCGGGTTTCATTGGAATATTTTATCATATGAACAATAGGAAACGTATCATTCGGGAAATTAAACAGTTTTCTCCCGAATTCCTATAAAAGCAAGTCCATACACACTTTACGGCAAAAATCTCTCTTCTGTGGATTGCAAGTGATGGATATAGGCCACGCGGAACTCATCAAAATCAGAGACAGGCTGCTTCAGTCCAAGGAATTCGCCAATAATCCGGTAAATCTCAGCCTTGTCCGTCCCGCTTTTGATCAGGTGTTGGATGGAAGTCGCCCCTGATGATTTTGACATTTTTCGGTTTTGCGCGTCGGACATCATTCGATGGTGGAGGAACACAGCCTTCTTTAGGGGGTTTTCCCGAAGTTTTTCAGACAGAAAAAGCTGGGCTACGGACGACCCCATCAGATCCTTGCCTCTCACAATGAGGTCAACCTTATCCAACATGTCATCGACCACCGAGGTCAGTTGGTAGGACGGCAGGCCATCCTTGCGGCGAACCACAAAATCGCGCAGTAGGGCCGGGATGCCCATGGAAAAACCCGGTCGGGAGATGTCGTTGAGATCGATTGCCTTTGGGGAAGTTAAAAGTCGCCAGTTGGCCTCCCTGTCATCAAAAGACAGCTTCCTTTTTTCACAGGTGCCTGGATAACCCCCGCCGGGATTGTTCAAGCTGATTTTCCTTCGGGAACAATCACAAGCAAAAAGCTTTTTGGACTTTTTCAGTTGCTCCAGGGCTTTCCGGTAATGCTCCATCCGGTGCACCTGTGAATACTTTGCTTTGTATTCCTGATAGTTCCGGGGCCCTTCGTCCCAGGGGATTCCCAAGAAGTCCAGTGTTTTGAAAATATCCTCTACGTATTTCTTCTTTATTCTTTCTTTGTCGATGTCATCTATTCTCAAGAGGATTTTAGCCTCGTAATGTTTGGCCAAGGATGCGGTGATAAGAAAAGACATGACATTTCCCAGGTGTAAAAAACCACTCGGGGTAGGGGCAATACGGGTCTTCGTAGGCTTCATAGAAAGGTTTGGTTGCTTCACAGCGATTTACAGTGCCAAGTTACACCTTTCTTTTGTTCATTTCATCTACAAGCTGGCGGTTAAGCTTCCGTTCCCGCTCCAGCGTGTTCCTTCTATGCTGTTCGAATTCTTCCTTCGTTTCTTCCAGCGTCTGTCTGAGCTCTGCTGTCACAGAGTAGTTGCGCTTGAAGCGGTAGATGAAAAACAGCAGCAGCGCAGCGAGCACTATGACGATACCCCACATCATGGAGTTATAGGTGGACTTATGGAGGTATACACCCATAAATGAAAAACTGTCCTTCATGTCCAGTGCTTCCTGTAGCTCCGTTTGGGTGGTGGACAAGTTGCTGTTAATTTGATCCATAGAGGCCTTTTGCTCCCCTAGTTGGTTGTTGAGCGTCGACACCTGGCCCTTGATGACATTGAGGGAGTCTAAGACGTTGGCTTTAATTTTATTAAGATTGGATCGTCTGACGACTTTGAATTCTTCATAATTGTTAGAAACAGAATTGATATAATCAAACTGACTCTCAATGGTGCCACTATCGAGGGAGCCGATGTCGGGCTTGGAAGCTTGCTGTCCGAAGGCGGTAACGATAGGAGATAGTATTAAAAAAAATACAAGGAGTTTTACTATTTTCATTAGTATCTAAATTTGTTATGAAACGCAACGTTATTATGGTAACTACAAATCGTTTTTTTTATTATCCAAAAGCGATTTTTTTGTCTATGAAAGGGGTCTTTAGCCGGCGTCCCGTTTCTAATTTTTTTCAAATATAACGCATTTTGCTCCCCCATTCAAAGTCATTAAGTCTATCGTTGACTTCATTCGGTTGGAATTCAGCTGTTTGGGGGCTTTTGCAAAAAAAGTATATAGATAGTATGACTTTTGGTGAAGGATAAATAGCTTTGACAGC
>CAZHZP010000004.1:16892-32510 GCA_964537165.1 uncultured Roseivirgaceae bacterium
CTTTGACAGCATATTGACTGCAGTTGGCTTGGTGGACGAGGTGATTATCATGATAATTGCGGTCGTGATTGCTTTGGTGATCATGATGGTGTTTGCAGGGAGGATCAGCAGGTTTATCAACAAGCATCCGACACTTCAGATTCTTGCCCTGTCCTTCCTGATTTTGATTGGTTTTATGCTCTTGGTGGAAGGTTTTCATGTGGAGGTACCGAAGGGTTATATTTATTTTGCGGTATTCTTTTCCCTAGGGGTTGAGATTATCAATATGAGAATGAGGAAGAACGCCGGCTCCAGTAAGGTTGAACTTAATCCCAGGATAAAGGAAACCGAATAAAATGCCTTTTTGAGAAGAACGATGGCATTCTTTTTGGGAATAGGTTAAAAAATAGTAAACACTGATGATAAAAAAAATAGTAGTATTGCTGGTTGTGGGGTTGTTCGCCTATGGTTGTGCAACCGTCCCATTAAGCGGAAGACGCCAACTCAGTCTAGTGGGCAATTCGGAAGTCTTGCCGCTTTCCTATGAACAGTACCGTGAGGTGAAAAATGAAAGCAAGATCGTCACCAATACGGCTGATGGTCAAAAAGTGGTAAGGGTGGGCAAATTAGTTGCGGCTGCCGTGGAGCAATATCTAAAGGACAATAACCACGAAGACCTGTTGGAGGGGTTTTCCTGGGAGTTTAATTTAATTGAGGATGATCAGGTGAACGCTTGGTGCATGCCGGGAGGGAAGGTGGCCTTCTACACCGGGATCATGCCGGTTTGTCAGGATGAAACAGGCATCGCAGTGGTAATGGGACATGAGGTGGCCCATGCTGTTGCCAGTCATTCCCGGGAAAGGATGTCCCAAGGTTTGGTGGCTAACGGTCTCTTAGGGGGGCTTCAGGTAGCTATGGGAGAAAACCCCACGTTGACCAAAACGTTGTTTTTACAGGCAGTGGGTATTGGTAGCCAGGTAGGCATGCTTAAGTTCTCAAGGGACCAGGAATTGGAAGCTGACCAACTTGGGCTGATCTTTATGGCCATGGCGGGATATGATCCTCGGGAGGCGCCGAGATTTTGGGAGCGTATGCAGGCCAAGGCAGGTGGTGGTGCTCCGCCCGAGTTCTTATCCACTCACCCGGGACCTGATAGGAGGATCGACCAGCTGGACAGACAAATGGCCAATGCATTAAAATATTATAAGCAGTAACGAAAAAACCCCGGCTCGGCCGGGGTTTTTCGTTACCTGTTATTAACCGTTATCTATTATTAAAGTTACGCAATTTGACCTGCGTGATCTTCCGTTTGGTATCCAAAGGAAAATCCCCCCTCATGATCCAGTCGTAAAAACCAGGTTCTTCCTTTAGCACCTGCTCAATGGGTTTGCCCTTGTGCTTGCCAAAGTTGAAGCACTCCACGCCCTCTGCATTGAAGACAAAGCGTCCCGCAAGATCCACCATTTTTTCGTTAATCATGGAGTGGATTTTTTTCATGTCGTTCTCCATCACCCCAATAACATTGCCTTGAAGGTCTTCCATTTGCTGTTGATCGTATCGGGCTACCTGTGCTTTAAAAACCTCGTAAGTCGCCAAAGTGTCAACCTCAGCACTGTGGGCGTTTTCCAGGGTCTTGTTGCAGTAGAACTTATAGGCGGCTGCAAGATTTCTTTTTTCCATTAAAAAGAAAATCTTCTGTGCGTCCAATAGGTTTCGTTTTTCGATATCAAAGTCGATTCCTGCCCTGAGAAACTCTTCCACCAATAAGGGGATATCATATTTCAGAATGTTAAAACCAGCCAGATCAGCCCCTGCCAACATCTGATGAAGCTCCTTTGCTACCTCTTTGAAGGTGGGTGCGTCCTTGATGTCTTCCTCATAAATGCCATGGATTAAAGAAACTTCTTTGGGAATGGGGATAGTAGGATTGATCCTCATGGTTTTTATTTCCTCTTTTCCGTCGGGGTGCACCTTGAGAACGGAAATTTCCACAATCCGATCAGTTGAAATATTGATTCCGGTAGCTTCTAGGTCAAAAAATGCAATGGGGGACTTTAAGTTTAAATTCATGAAAGCTGTCTTTTCGACAAATATAGCGTTTTGTGAAAGAAGGAACAAAGCAGCGGTATGATATGAGACCAGGCCAATAGGCAACACAGGTCATTTGATCCAAAAAGTGAAATCACCCAAGGCCTGAACCCTTCTGTAACTTCCGTTGAGATAACAAGAAAAAAGAGGCGCTTATGTTCGCTTGAAGCCATAAACGCCTCTTTGTAATCATCTTAGTGCTGATGGAAACTAGTGGACACAAACTTCAGAACTTCGGGTAAGGACGTTCTCCAGTAACTCCAGGTATGGGCGCCATCACGGATCCTGAATTCATGAGGGACGTCGTTTTTTTTCATGGCGATGTGAACCAAGCTGTTGCCTTCGTAGAGAAAGTCGTCATCACCACAGTCGATATACCAGCGAACGGCGTTTTTCTGATCTTCCGGCATGTTTTCAATCAGGCTGACTGCATTGTGACGCTCAAAGTAGGATTTGATCTGCTCGTCTGAGAACGTAGTATCTTTAGGCATTCTCTCTTTTGCCTGCTCCAGGGACAGGGGGCCGATGTAGGCGCTGAGAGGAGCTGCAGCCGAGAACATATCGGGCCGGTGTAAAGCATACATGAAGGTACCCCCTCCTCCCATGGAAAGACCGGCAACTGCCCGGTAGCGCTTTTGTGTCTTAGCCCTGTAGGTTTTTTCAATATGAGGAATCAATTCCTCGAAGAAAAAATCTTCATAGTTCCAGTCCCCCCTAATATCGTTGAAGTAGCCCCTTCTCCCGGTGTCGGCATCAGGCATCACAATGATCATAGGAGTGGCATGACCTTCCCTAATGGCTTTGTCGGTGATGTGCAGTACTTCACCAAATTGAACCCAGCCGGTCTGATCATCTCCGGCACCATGGAGCAAGTATAGAACAGGGTAGCTCCGTTCCGAGGTGTTATAATCCGGCGGCAGATAAATGGCAAATTTCCTTTCGCTATTTAGGATCTTGCTGGTAAGGCTGAGGTTGTCATAAACTTTCCCCATCTGGGCGAGGGAAGCATAAGTGGTAAAAAACAGGCTGAAGAAGCCTAGTATGAAAGTTTTCTTCATATGGATGATTATAAAATTTGGGAATATTATTGCGCTTTAAATATAAAGAAATAATCCAGATTTATAACTGGTGGCCGTAAAGCTGTATGGGCCTACATGGTAAAAATGGAAGGGGTTATTCTGTCTCATTTAACCACCAATAATGGGATATGGGTGTGATACGCCATTTTCTCGACACGGCTTTTTTGAAGCAGGTATTCAAAAAAGGGTTTTTTCTTGTAAAACATGGCAAACAAGCAGTCGGCATCTTGTAGATAATCCTTTATCCCTTCCATAAGGTTCTCGGCTGCTACTGTGTCGTGCGTTATACCTGGAACGCTTTGATCTAAGAAGCTTTCCAATTGATTAACGACTTCTTTCGACGGCTCTTCTTCCGCGGATTTTACATGTAATGTCCGATAAGGCCATTCCCATTGCTGGGTAATTTCCAATAAGCGCTCCATAAAATGTTGTTCCGACGTTTCCCATTCTAGAGAGACCACGATTTTCTTGACCGTTTCGAAGGAGGAGTGGGAGGGTACCGCTAGCACCGGCACCATACTGTCCTTAATGACATGGGCTGTATTGGAACCGACCAAACTTTCTTCGATTCCACTGGCTCCTTGGGTGCCCATAACGATAAGGTCGTAATCTTCGCGGTAAGCGGTCGATGCGATCGTCGTCGCCACATATCCCTGCACGATCTTAAAGTCCACGTGTATTTTTGTGTCTCGATCGTTATTCAACTCCTCCATTGCTTTTCTGGCCTCTTCTTCAATCTGAGTCGTGATGGAGGAAGATTGGGCGGCAAAGTCATACACATTGTGGTAGGCAAACAACAAAGTGACAGAGCCGTTGGTGAGGGGCGCTAGTTTTTTGGCAAACTCGAAAGCGTTATGGGCATTGTCTGAAAAATCGGTCGGTACCAGTATCTTCATAGGGGTGGATTTACAGTTGATATTTAGGGTTCGGGACAAGTTTATTATAGATGCTCTTTGATTATACGGTAAAAATCATCGCTGTTGAAAGGCTTAATTAAGTAAGCTTGTATGGAGGATGTGGGCTTTTCACTCTCCTCCGTGGAGGCGGTCACCGCAACTATCGGAACAGAAGAGTTGATTTTATTAATCTGCTCTGCAACTTCAAAACCGCTTAAAAAAGGGATATGAATGTCCACCAGGACAAGATCGATTTCATTTTTATATTTGAGGAATTGTTCCACTGCTTTTTTGCCATCTACTGCCTGGATGACTTGGGCATTCCATTTTTTTAGATGTTGCGTTGATACCAGCATACTTGTAGCATTGTCTTCTACCAGCAAGATAGTTTTGCCTTGCAGGTCTTTCTTTTCCTCCTTTTGAGGATCGAAGAAACGTGGTCCGGTTTCGGCCTTTTTTAAAGAAAGCCCGAAAGAAATGGTAGTCCCCTGGCCCGGTTCGCTGATCAGGTGGATCTCACTGCCCATGGCTGCTACCAGACCCTTGGCGATAGATAACCCGAGTCCCGTCCCTCCGTATCGCCTGCTAATAGATGGGTCAGCCTGGGTGAACTGGTCGAAAATCGAAGATTGCTTGTCATAAGGGATGCCGATACCGGTGTCTTTGACAGAAAACAACAGCTGATGATTATTCTCTGCCTCGCTGGTTTTTCTAATGCTGATTTCGACCAGACCGTTTCGGGTAAACTTCACAGCATTGTTGACAAGGTTGTTCAAAATCTGCCCCAGCCTCAGTTCGTCTCCGAGATAAGCCGGGGCGAGATTCTTGTCATAGTCAATCACAATACGGTTGCCTCTCTCCTTGGCGCGGGGTAGGTTGAGCTCTTCAATGGCTTCCACGATGCGTTTTAGTTCAAAAGGCTTCAACTCTAGGGATAACACCCCGGATTTAATTTTGGAGAAATCAAGAATGTCATTGACGAGCAGCAACAGGCTGTCTGATGAAAATTTCAAAGCCCTCAATTGCTCCAGATGTTCGGGATTCTCTATTTCCTCCAAAAGAAGGTTGGTGATCCCGATCACGCCAAACAGGGGCGTCCTGATTTCGTGGGTCATCGTGGAGAGGAAATCGGATTTGATCTTATTGGCTTCTTCGGCTTCCTTGTTTGCTATGAGCAAGTTTTCCTCGTATTCCTTGCTCTCGGTGATGTCCACTACCTGGAGAATATAATAAGAAGGTTCCCCCGATTCATTTTTGACAGCGTTGATGTTGAACCGTCCCCATTTTATGCTACCGTTTTCTGTAACGATTTTTTTCTCCCATTGGTGAATCCTGCCAACGTTTTGTAGGATATCATCCCCCTCAGACGGCTTCCCTTCGCCGTCAGTTAATTTCAATTCTTGGATCGGCATCTCCAGCAACCGGTTTTTTGGAAGCTCAAAGAAGAGCGTGAGCGCCGCGTTTACCCTCAGCCACCGTCCACTGCGGGAGAGAAGGCCAATGCCCAAAGGGGCCAATTCAAAGGCGGCGTTGAAGCGCCTTTCATTTTCCTCAAGGACCAGTTCTTGCTTCTTTTTTTCATCAATATCCTGAATAATTCCGTAAATATGGGTGATTTGGCCGTCGTGCCATTCCGCACAGCCTACAGTTCTTACCCATTTGAGGTTGCCCGTTCCCGTGACCAGCTGCAGCTCTGCATCGAAGTTTTTGCCTTTGTCAACCAGATCCTCAAGATATTTCCGGATCAGTGGCTGATGTTCTTTGACGTAATGATTGAGGGATTTTCCAATATCAAAGTCAGAGGTCTTTCTTTCGTGAATAGCGTAAATTTCATCTGTCAAATGGAATTTCTGGTTGTTGAGATCGAACTCCCAGCCACCGATCAGGGCCACCTGACTGGCGTTGGTAAGGATTCTCTCCCGTTGCTTCAGTTTATCATGAAGGGAGTGGATCTCGGTCACATTGAGGATGAGGCCGATTAATACCTCGTCCGTATCTGTGTCGGTTTTGGATATGTGGTTATTGATCCACTTGATGTCTCCTTCTCTTCCACGTATTCTATACACCAGATCTCTCTGGCGAAGCTGAGGCTTCGATCTCAACTCCTTGAGACTTCCGATCAGCCCTTCCCGGTCATCTTCATGGACTAAGTCCAGCCAATTGCCAGAAGACAGTTCATCTTCTGAATAGCCGGTTAGGGACAGAATGTTTCCGGAAATAAAGTTGAATCGTAGCGGATCCCCTTCGATGACGTGTAGCAAAGGCCCGTCCTTGATGGAGGTGAGTTGGTTGACCAGCCTGTTTTTATAAGCCGCATGCCTTTGCATTTTCTTCTCTTCTGTGACTTCTTTCATGACAACGATGGCTTCTTGCGTAGGAAAGATGCCCTGTTGTATAGGATAAACCGCTGCGGAGAACGTTCTTTCTGCCCCCTCATGAGAATAGGAAAATTCCATTTGTCCCGGCGACGAGGATCCAATGGCGCTTATGAGCGTTTTGACAATGGTGTCGGCAACAGTTGGCGGAAAACTATCGGCGAGCTGATTTCCTTCTAAAAGGCGGAAGGGGAGGATAGACCCCGAAAGCTTGTCTGGCCAAACCGCTATGATGTTGCCATTGCTATCCAATTTAAACGTCAGGTCGCCCAATGAATTCATAACGGAAGAGGACTGTTTTTTTTTCTCTTCAATTATTTGTTCAAGCTCAACCTTTTCTGTCTGATCGACTGCTGTAAACAGGACATATTTGTCCAGGAAAAGTTCGGCGGAAAGTTTGTAGTAAGCGGTATGCTGATGGGTGGGGTGGGTGATCGAAATCAACACCCGCTCAGGCTGTCTGCCGGCCAACACTTCGCGGCAGATCATTTTGAAATCACAAGGGACATTGCTGGAACAAATACGCGCGTGTGCGAGGACATTGCCCTCAGGGGGGCCGATGGTAGAGACACCTACTTTGTTGCAAAAGATTATCTGGCCTTTATCATCTGCTATAAATACTGCGATCGGCAAAAGCGACAACAATGGTGAAAAATCTCTTAGATGTCTTTCGTTGTAATGTAGATCCATAACACATGTTAATCCTTATCCAATATAGACATTTTATGTAATCTTTATTCGCTGAAATTTCATGTGCCCGGAAAGGCAATGCATTTAAGATAGGAAAAATTGCCAGAAAAAAAAAGCCGAAAAGGAAAGTTGTTTGTTTAACAAGCATTTTTTTGTTTATAAAAAAAAAGATGTTTCCGATGGAGGCTTATCATCGAAAACATCAAAGGGAAGCAATTTGCTATCACAAAGTGATGCATCCACCTGGTGGATGCTTGTTCTTTCTGAAGCCCTTGTGACCCTGTAGCTGAAAAGTTAGTTAGGCTTGTTCTACTGTCACTGATAGGCTGGCCAATTCGGCATCAAACTGTTCCAGGAGTGCCATGGACTCTGCGCCGAGGGCGGCAGACATATTTTTATAGTAAGAAATCCCTTTCGAAAGATTTTCTTTAAATGCCGCCAGGTATTTTTCCTTTTTGACCGTCATGGTATTCAAACTGTTTTCTAGGTCTTTTTTAAAATAATCCAGATAAATCTTCAGCTCGTTGACAAATACATGAGGCCGGTTCAGTTGGTTGAGGATATGCGCTCGTCCATAGATATGGTCTATCATTTCTTTAAGCGAGAAGGTGCCGGAAAAATAAGCCAGGTTGGGGCCTGGGCATAGGGACACCGCTTTTAGGTTATGCGCTGGAGAGAGCTTATTTTTCAACAAAGCCGGAGCGCCCAAGCCCTCGCAAAGACAGTCTTTTTCTGTCACTTTCTTTATTTGTTCCTCCTTGGCTTCGGGAGCCAGATCACTTTCTTTCAATTGTTTAATTTTAAGATGCTGGTATTGCCTGGAGGCCGTACAGATAGGCTTTTCGGTAAATTCTGTGTTGGATGAGAGAAACTTCTTATAGCAGGGGCTGCCGGGTCTGTTCTTCTCAATTCGCATTTTCCGTTGCGTCTCCGAGCTGCTCTTTCGGAAGTTGTTGAAAGGTACTCCTAGAGGAGATGCGTAGCTGAGATAATAATCAGACTGCCTGGCGCCGGCCAGTTGCTGTAAAGACTCCTCATCCACACTCGTCGCTTCCGGCACGAGAAGGAAGGGACTGCCCCATCCTACGCCGTCCAACTGGTAATAGCAGAGCAGCAACTGGTTTTCCTCATAAGTTCCCAGGCCGCCTTGCGCCGTGATCTTCAGTGCGGGTTTTTCTGGGAATAGGCGTCGACCTTTGGACTGTAGGCCCTGGTTACAAAGGAGGAATAATTCATCCTGTAGTTCCTTTCTTTTGAGCTTAAACTCTTCCAGGATGGGACCCATTAGATGGCCCTCGGTGGCAAAGGCATGGCCTCCGCAGTTAAGGCCTGATTCGATCCTGAATTCAGATACCCACAGCCCTTTTTTCGCCAAAAATTTACCCTGAATCAGTGCGGATCGATAATCGCTGACTTTCAGAATGATTTTTTTCTTAGGCAAACCAGTTTCGGAAGGGAAAAAGTCGGCAAATTCTTCACAGTAGCTGTAGAGCCGGGGGTTCATCCCCGCCGAGAAAATCACAGAAGAAGCCAAAGTGCTCTTGGCAAACCCTCTCAGCGCGGCGAGCGCATCAGAGTATTCCGATGGAAGAGGCGCGCCGTCCTGGTCATAATTAACCTTATCTACTTTGGTCATGATATTGACGTCAATATCACCGGGTCTGATCCGTTGGCGGAGTTGTTCCTGAAGTTGTTGTCTTTCTTCGCCAGAAGACCCCAACATGGCATCATATTGTATTTTGTCCGGGCTTTGGTCAGGAAGCATTTCAAAATACTGCGTGATGTCTGATTCTGGAGTAAAGGCTTCAGTCCGGATCCGGCTGGTTTGTTTCTCTACCAGATCACCCAGTAGGTTCAGATAGGCTGTGATCCGCTTTTCCCGATGGTCACGGTCCTGGGCAGGGTAAGATTGAAAAGGTATGTTCTCAGCGTCGCAATGGAATTCCCGCATCCTTTCCAAAAGCTCATCCTCTACAATGGACAAGACGGAAGATATACCAAAACGGGCGACTTTAAGAGGTGTGTCAATGGTGAATCCCAATCCCATAACAGGGATATGGAAAAGGTGGGGAGCGGCTGCGTTCATTGATTAAGGATATGGTAACATTAATTGAACCCTAAAGGTAACCGCTGTCCCTGGCCGTAGATATGACAGTTGTCATAACCGAAGCTGACTTTTACCTGGGCAAAACCTCGGTTCGCTCCAGCGTATTGATAAACCCTTACCGTCTTTTTACCACCATCATCAATCCGAGAAAGGTAAATGTGGCGTTGATCAATAAAATTTCAAACCCAAATTGGTAGCCACCAAACCATGCAGCGGCGTTGCGGTCCAAAATATAGGAGGTGAAAGGGCTCAAAATACAAATCATCGGAACCCATTTGTCTTTGATTGTCAGCTTGTTGCTTAGGCCAAACACATACAGGCCAAGCAGGGGGCCATAGGTGAAGCCGGCAGCTTTGAAGACCGCACTCACCACGCTTTTATCATTGATCTGGTCAAAAATGACAATGGTAACAAACAAAATTAAGGTAAACATGATGTGAACGCCCAGCCTTACTTTTTCCTGGTTCACCCCTTGTCGGTGGGGAAGGTCGAGGATGTCAATGCAGAAGGAAGTTGTCAATGCCGTCAAGGCGGAGTCTGCGCTGGAAAAGGCGGCGGCAACAATGCCTATCATAAACACGGTTCCCGCAAAGGTGCCAAAATGATTTAACGCCAAAAGCGGATAAAGTTCATCAGAAGTGGCAGGGATGGTGATATTGTTTTGGAAAGCGTAGTGATAGATCAACACGCCCAAAGCAAGAAAGAACAAGGTGGAAATAAAAAAGGAAATAGAGAACCAGAAGATGTTTTTTTGTGCTTCCTGCTGGTTTTTGCAGGTAAGGTTCTTCTGCATGATGTTCTGGTCTAAGCCATTCATGGCGATGGTGATAAAAATACCGGCAATAAACATTTTGAAAAAGTTCTGGCTGGAAAGGCCGTCCCACACAAAGATATCGGACAGGTCGCTGTCAACCACCACGTTTACCATTGCTGTTCCGCTGAGGTCGAGGTGGTCGGAGATAATCACAATACTGATAATGACCGCAAGCAGCAAAAAGATTGTCTGAAGAGTATCCGTCCAAACGATGGTTTTAATCCCTCCTTTAAAGGTGTACAGCCAGATTAACACGATGGTGGTGAACACAGAAACATAAAAAGGAACCCCAAAAGCATCAAAGAAGGCAATCTGTAAAACCGCTGCCGCCAGGAAAAGACGGAAAGACGCCCCAATGGTTTGCGAAACCAAGAAAATCAGGGAGCCGGATATATAGGTCTTGGGTCCGAACCTCTCCCTCAGGTACTCATAAATGGAAATGAGGTTCATCTTGTAAAACAGGGGGATCAGAATCAGGGCTATAACCGCGTAGCCGACCATATTACCCATGACGAATTGGAGATAAGCCCAATTGGTGTTGCCCACTTCGCCTGGTACTGAGATAAAGGTGACTCCCGAAAGGGAGGCGCCTACCATGCCAAAGGCCACCAAGTACCAAGGCGATTCCCTGTTGCCGTTATAGAAGGTTAAGCTGTCGGATTTACGGGAGGTAAGGTATCCTATCAATATTAATAGCAGAAAATAAGCTGCAATGACACCAAAAACTAAAAGAGGACTCATATGGTTTTAGATTGGGGAATCAATGAAAAATCACAGACAAGGAAACTGGCGTTATGGTACGGGTCAAATGGTGTTTGGCTTCCTGCATACTTGCGCTGACGGTTTTTGCGTCAATCCGTGCCAATTCCTATCTGCAGACAGGTCTGCGGGAGGTAATGGGACATCTTTTGGCTAACTTAGCACTGGTTTGCTTGTCAAATTAACGAAACGAATATAATGAATCGTTGTTTAAATTTACATCCACTTAAGAGAAACTTCTCCAAGCGATGAGCCGTTTAGAAAAAATCAGAAAAAAGGACCTGATAAAGGAATGCCGATTCTCTGCGTCACGGAGTACTGGCCCGGGCGGGCAAAATGTCAACAAAGTTAATACTCAGGTCACCCTGCGTTTTGATGTACAGCACGTTGCATTGCTGGAAGAAGAGGAGAAGGAAATCATTTTACAGAAGCTCTCTTCCTACATATCCAAAGAAGGCGTCCTCCTGTTGAATGCCCAAACCCACCGCTCACAGCTTCAAAATAAAGAAGAGGTGGTAGCAAAATTTAAGCGCTTAATAGAAAAAGCGTTCGCACCGCAGAAAATCAGAAAAGCGACTAAACCCAAGAAGGCTGCGATCCAAAAGCGTCTTGACGATAAAAAAAAGCAGTCCGAGAAAAAGCGACTAAGAAAAAAAGAATAAATAGCGTGGTCACTTGGATTACTAGGTGAGGAGCTTCACCTTCAGCTCATTCATTTTTTCGATAGTGATAGGCTTGTATATATAATCAGTCACAATATCGTAAGAAGAAGACTTGTCGGTATCATAGGGATCGATCGACGAAGACACAATGAATATTTTGATCTCTTTGCTCTGAGGGTATTTCACCAAATGATCCAGCAATTCCCAGCCGTTCATTAACGGCATGCTGATGTCGAGGAACATGACATCGGGTAAGCCCCCTTCCTCTAACTGGGGTACAAGCTCATCAAGTGCCTCTTGTCCATTCTTGAAAAATCTAGCTTCGCTACAAAACTCAGTGAGTTTCAACACTTTTTTCATACTGAATATGTAAAGAGGATCGTCGTCGACGACGTACACAAGATTAATATTGTCCATGGATATAGCAGTCTTTACCCTTTTTTGATAAAATCTTCCTAATAATAGTGAACTTTTAGGTTGAAAGATAGAAAATTTATTTTTTTTTGGTTTTAAGGTGTTACTGGTTCCCTTTTTTGTTAATTTGTGGTTCAACCAATTATTCTCAAACCTCTATGAAAAATCTTTTTCTAATTCTATTTCTTTTTCCGCTTTTGATGTCTTGCAACACGGAGACGACCTCTGTAGAAAGCGGAGCCAATGACATTACAGAAACCAAACAAGAATCAAACATGAAAGAATTGTTGCGGCACGTGGTGCTGATCAAGTTTAAGGAGGAGACCTCACAGGAAGACATTAAAAAAGTAGAAGATGCGTTTCATGAACTAGAGAGTAAGATCCCCGAAATCAGAGATTACGAATGGGGAACCAACAACAGCCCAGAGGGAAATGATAAAGGTTTTACCCACTGTTTTTTTGTGACTTTTGGTAGTGAGGAAGACCGGGACATTTACCTGCCCCATCCTGACCATCAAGCTTTTGTTCAGGTTTTAGTTCCCCACTTAGAAGATGTGCTGGTAGTGGATTATTGGGCAAAATAAGCCATACGCTTTTAGCATTTGGAAGGCCTCCTTTAATATTTCAAAGGAGGCCTTTTTTCGTCCCCGGAATCAGTCGTGCCTGGCGGCCGCTATGGGCAATTATTTATCAGGTCCCTGCCGATTACCTTTAAGTCATGGTCTCTACGATTCCGATCCGCCCAATGGCGGCCAACACGATCAGCAGGCCTGCACCTTGTAGCACAATTCCTTTGGCCCGCAAACCCGGATCCCAGCTATTGGCTGTCGAATCACAGGTAAGTGGATCACCTATGGGTGGAGTAGCATCCACATCAATCGGGGACAGCATACTCCCTCCAGGCTGTCGGCTCCCTGTGCCAGGGATTGCCATAAGGTTTACACCGTCGACGGGACTGTAAGGAAATGCAGGTATCGATAGGGAAAAGAAATTGGTCTCCTTAGTCGATAGACGGCAAAATTTACGGTTCTCCCCGTTCCAGCTGATCGTTATCATCGCTGCCGAGGCTGTAGTGGTTGTTTTCCTCATCTTCAGCTCCCCGGGCTTCTTGGTCGTCATCAAGATTTCTCCCGGGAATGTCCAGTTCGGTGCCGTCAAAATCTACCGGATCAACCCGGTCTTGCAATTGCTCGTCATCCCCGCCGTCCAAGCTGAGGTCCCGTGGTCCCAAAGCTTCCTTATCTTCCTCTGTCAATTCAGACTCTTTGGCCAATTCTTCCGGGCTTTTGAGGTTCTTCGTTTCTTCCACGTGTTTAATATGGTCCTTGCTGCTTTTGTTCTTTTCCATGATGCTATCAGTTGGTCTGGATTAAAAGAGGCAATATTGATGCCTAAACGCGAGCTAATTGGTCCGGCAAATTAGTCGCCTTTATTCTTTACTGATGGTGTTGAGCATGACTCTGACTTTATCCGAAACTCCTTTGGCAACAAAGCCTACGCTGATGTATACAATAGCAGATATTACAACGGGAAGTCCAACTTCTAAGGCTAGTGACAGTTCAACATTTTTAGTGACGACAAACGTAAACAAGCCAGCCCCAATAGACGATATCGCCGCAGCCACACCGCAGGATCTAAATGCGGGGATCACCCCGAAGAGCAAGGGGATAGCAATCGGACCCACCAATGCGCCGAACCAGGAAATGATCAATCCCAATACGCCTCCGAATCGTTCGTACTGAAACGCCACCAGGATCGTCAAGGTCGTAAAAACGAAGGTGGTGATCCTTGCGGTGGCTAAAGATGTCTTTTCATTTCTGAACTTTTTAGCTACTGAGGGAAGAATGTCACGGGTGATGACAGCAGCGATGGTATTAATGTCGGAGGAGGTCATCGACATGGTATTGGCAAACAGGGAAGCAATCACCAGACCTACTAGTCCCGCCGGCAACAACTGCATGGTGAGTATGCCATAGGACTGTGTCGGGTCTGCCAGGTCCGGCAGGATAAGCGGGGCCGCCCAAAGTGGAAAGAACAAAATCAATGGCCAAATAAGGTACAGGATGCCAGACAACCGGGCAGCTTTGCTCGCTTGTTGCTCACTCGGAGAAGAAATATAACGGGTAGCTAGGTTTAGCTGTCCCCCGTTATAAGACAGAAAATTAATAAACAAAAACACCAAGGCGAACCCAACCCCATAAGGGTCGTTAAACAGCTGGCTGTTCTCTTCCGGTAGCCGGTCCCACATGGTGAATACCGTATCGCCATCCAGATAGTTCAATGCGGCAAAAAACATCACAATGCCCGCAATGATCTGAACGATAAATTGAGCAAAATCAGTCATTACTACAGCCCATAAACCGCCGAATGTAATGTACAGCAACGAGACACCACCTGAAATAATAATGCCCCAGGTTAAAGATATTCCTGTGAACACGTTCATAAGGATGGCTAAGGCTGCCCATTTCGCCCCAATATCAAATAATTTGAGCGTGACACTGCTCCAGGCCATGATCTGCTGGGTCAGCAGGTTGTACCGGGTGGCCAGAAACTCCAACGGAGATTGGATATGAAAACGTTTTCTCAAACGCACCCAGTAGACAGGGAATATTTTGGCACTGGCAATGACCGTAACGCCTATCGTAAAGGCCCACCAAACATATAACGAAAACCCGTGGGTGTAGGCGATGCCAGCATAAGCCACAAAAACAGCCCCACTGTAACCTGATACATGGTGCGAGATGCCCGAGAGCCACCAAGGGAGATTGCCACCCGCTACAAAATAGTCTTCGGTATTGTCATTTCTATAGTAAGACCATACCCCGATGGAGAGCATCAGGACAAAGAAGAGAACAATAACAATTAGATCAAGCGTGGTTATTTCCATGGAAATTTTAGGTTTGTGGTGGGCGCTGTTCTGGTTTGCAAAATCGGCTTCGTCTACACTAAATTGTCAGATGCTGGAGAGAAATTCTATGGCTACGACAAACAGGTAGCATTGACGGTAACGTAACCGAAATAAAGTGAAAAAAGATGAAAAACAAAACGAACGATTTGTTTTTAAGATGTTTTTTGTCCTGTCAAAAAAAAGGACGGGCGTAGCAATAAAATGTAGGATCAAATTACGCAAAAACTCCATTTCCAGAGTAATTTGCTTTATTCATTATTACGGTAAAGAAAAAATAAGCAAACGCAGGGACACGGCTGCCGATCAGTCTCTGCGGAACGTGGGGCCAGGAGATCCATCATCCATTAGATACCATAATGAAAAACCAGTAATGGGAGATATAGAAAATAGAAGCTTTTGTTTTGCCCAAATTGCTAAAGGAGACAAAGAGGCATTTGATTTATTCTTTAGACAGTACTATCCGAAGCTGCTGCACGGGTTGAACAAGGGTTGTCTTCCCTGAAAAAAAACCGGGGAAGACATTTCCGCTTTGTCTAAAGCAATTAGGGGTTTTCCTTTCCGGGGATACATTTTGCCTGGGGCAAACAAATCATCGGGGGAATAAGCTGGGAGCTGATCCAGGAAGCAGTAGCGCTGAACGGGGACGTCTTACCCAATTTTGCCATTCCCCACGGAAGACAACACTGGCGGCACCAAGTACAGCTAAACGGCCCCTTATATGCCATCTTGGCTGGGCTATTTCAAAACACCTCTGGTTAAAAGCATCTTCCCTGTTTTATTGACAATGTTGGTTTTTACATCCTTTAGGGACAGCGGCAAAATCAGTTACTTCCAATCCCAAACCTTA
>CAZHZP010000004.1:32610-38316 GCA_964537165.1 uncultured Roseivirgaceae bacterium
TTTTACATCCTTTAGGGACAGCGGCAAAATCAGTTACTTCCAATCCCAAACCTTAATGGAAGAGGCGGATACCGTAGTCGGATTTCCTTCCATGACTGACGGAATCCCGGACACGCTGTTTCAAATCAGATCAGCCAATGGCCATCCCATTTCCTACTACAAGAAGATCTATACCGGAGTGTGTTTTGATAATGAATGCCGCATGCTGGACATCGTTCTTTATTGGAATATTACCGGAAGGTATCTGGGGTTTGAGCTTCCGGAGGGGGAGTTTTTGAGCAAATTTGACCATGAACCTTTCACCGAAAGCGAATATGAAAGATTGCATGGCCTGTTGGCGGATTTGCTTTCGCCACTCGGGATGTACGCTTTTAATGAATTGGCTCCCAAACCGCCTGTTGAAGAAGAGGAGGTCGATGGGATTACTTCCGCCACCTCCAAAGATATTCTGGAATATGTAGTGGAGGGAGCGGCATTTACTACCTATACGCTTAGGACTTTGGTGTACGGGCCGATCCAAAATGAGGTGGAGAGCCTCACCCGCGAAGCGCTTTCCGAGGATCTGGTGTTAAAGATTTTGGAAAGCCCCGATGTCGGTGATAAGATTTGGGCATTAAGCCAGGTACGCAATAACCTGAAACTAACCCCGGCGCTCCGTGCGGCTATTCTGGATTGTATCGATGATGGAAATTATAGTTTGGCAGAGCGTGCGGTATATGCCATTGGTTCCGACGAACTTGAGTCCGATACCTTACAAATGCTGTTGCTGGATAGGTTTTATCAGACCGATTACGGCCTGCAAAAATTAATTCTGGATAAATTGGAAGAGGCTCCTCAGTTGGACGAAAAGGTGACGACTGACTTGGCGCAGCATCTAAAAAAATGGGAGGGGGCCTTGTTGAGCAATGTGTTGGATTTGTACATCATTCAAAAGGTGTCCGATATAGAAACCTGCCGCATGGTGTCAGGGCTGTTGCAGAATGAGAACCGTTATATTTCCCAAAAGGCATTTAACTTTCTGGAAAGCAGCGGGCAAAGCTATGAGGAGATGGATCAGCAGCTGGAAGTGTACAGGACGGCTTACAGCAGTACTGCGCCTTAGTAGAAAAAGGATCGTGTGAGGACCCTTTATCGGTGTGTCCATGTGAAAAGCAAGCTGAAAGAACCGACTGAACCAAGGTTGAATTTCCCGGGTAATTCCAAATGCCTTGGTGGGCCACAGGCAAGGCCGAGGCCTATTTTTTTAATCCCGGCATTGGATCATATACACCTAATTCCTAATATTGGGAAAGTTTCGCTATAATCCATTAAAAAGAGGCTATTCCTACCGTGACAGAAAATATTTACCAAGGGTATCAACAATCTAGTCCTAAACTATTCTTTTTCTTTTCTGTAGCTTTTTTTATCGCCAGTGGCTTTGTATATGGACAAAGCGGGCGTTCCGCCGGCGGTTTACAGCCTCAGCTCATTGAAGAGGCTTCCGCAATCGTTGATCAGGAATACACCACCCTCGAAGAATTATACAGGCACCTCCATGCCCATCCTGAGCTGTCCTTTCAGGAAATGGAGACCTCACGAATAATGGCCCGCCAGCTTAGGAAGCTGGGTTTCTCGGTTACCGAAAATGTCGGTGGCTATGGGGTGGTCGGTGTGCTGAAAAATGGGGACGGTGCGACGGTGATGGTGCGGGCTGATATGGATGCCCTGCCCATCCGGGAAGAAACCCGTCTTCCCTACGCCAGTAGGATTGAAACGGTAGACGCCGACGGCAACAAGGTTCCTGTGATGCATGCCTGTGGACATGACCTTCATATGGCGGTCTGGGTCGGCGCCGCCAGGGTACTTACCCGGATGAGGGAGAAGTGGAACGGGACTTTGGTGTTCATAGCACAGCCTGCCGAAGAAAAATCAGCGGGAGCCAGGGCTATGCTGGAAGACGGCCTTTATACCCGCTTTCCGCGACCGGACTACGGGCTGGCGCTTCATGTCAATGCCGTTCTTGAGGCCGGACAGCTCGGTTATACAGCCGGTCATGCCCTGGCCAATGTAGACAATATCCGTATCAAGGTCAAAGGTAGGGGCGGTCACGGGGCGGCACCCCACACCACCATCGACCCTGTGACGATGGCAGCCAAAGTGGTTCTGGGCCTGCAAAGTATCACAGCACGGGAACTTTCCCCCATCGAAACCCCTGCGGTCTTGTCGGTTGGCTCCATCCATGGCGGTACCAGTGGCAACGTAATCCCCAACGAGGTCGATCTTGAGCTCACCATGCGTTCCTACGGCGATGATAACCGTCAAATGTTGATTGATAAGATCAAGCGCATCACCCAAGGTGTCGCAATAGCCAGTGGTGTACCGGAAGAGGATTTTCCGGTGGTGGAAATAAGGGAGCCGCATACGCCATCGGTGTACAACAACCCGGCGCTCACAGAAACCGTCGCAGCCGTTTTTCGTCAGCTGGTGGGACCCGGCAAGGTAGCGGAACTCGATCCGCTGATGGTGGGCGAAGACTTCGGCCACTACACCCGCACCGATCCCCCTATCCCGACACTGCTCTATTCGCTCGGCAGCGTCCCTAAGGTAGATCCACAAACTGGCGAACCCCCGACCTATTTCACCCATTCCAGTAGATACCGTCCGCAGTTAGATCCCAGCCTTAAGACAGGGGTCATGAGCATGAGCCTGGCGGTCATGAAACTAATGCAATAAACCAACATGCAATATCCCAAAAACAAAAGCATTGGCATCATTGGTTTGGACGCCATGCTCGCCGTCGCCCTGACCGGGGCCATTAATACTACCCATTCTCCGTCCAGTAGAGCCGGTGAAGCGGAAGGCTACCTTGGCTATCGGGTGACAGCAGCCTTTCCCCAAGGAAGCAAGCTCTTGGAATATCGAAAAGAAAACATTCCCAAATACACCGAGGCGGTCAAAGAAATGGGTGTCAGAATCGTCGGATCCATTGATGAACTCCTGCAAGAAGTAGATCAGGTGATTCTCACCAGTAATGATGGTCATGTACACCTTGAACAGGCACTTCCTGTCATTCAAGCTGGCAAAGCATTATTTATCGACAAGCCACTTGCCGGTAGTTGGGAGGATGCCGTAGCCATTTATAAAGCCGCGGAAAAATATGGGACGCCTACGTTTTCTTCGTCCTCTTTACGATTCATCAGCGGTATCCAGCAACTTGACAAAAGCAAAACCGGAATGGTCCTAGGTGCGCATACCTTTAGCCCGGCTTTGTTTGAGCCCTCTCTGCCCGAGCTGCTGTGGTATGCCATCCACGGCATCGAAATGCTGTTTGCAGTAATGGGCACGGGTTGCCAGCAGGTGCAGAGAACTTTTACGGAAGACTACGACCTTCTTACGGGCGTGTGGGAAGACGGACGCGTCGGTACCTTTCGCGGAAGTAGGAAAGGAAAGGCAACGTATGGCGGTACGGTATTCGGGGAACACGGGAATGTTACGCTTGGCGGATTTGAAGGGTACGAACCTTTGGCCTTGACAATTGTCAGGTTTTTCGAAACCAAAAAACCGCCAGTCAAATTGACAGAGACATTAGAAATAATTGCTTTCATCCTTGCGGCCGAGGAAAGTAAAGTCAAAGGCGGTATACCCATAAAATTAATGGCTCGACCAGACTAGGAGCCATTTCGCTCCTTACGTATGGATCTTGACGGTAATGTCCCTGATGACAGTCCCTAACCCAGGCTCCTATTTACCAATAGTCAAAAGGGAACAGGAGACGGTTGTTCCTTTCTCCCCAAAAAACTACTCGAGGGTAAGCAAGCGACGTCCCAACGGCTTTAAGTTCAGCGCTTTAAATGAAGCCTGGATAAAGGTTTTACCTTTCCTGTAAAAAATCTATCGGAAACATGATAGTGCGGGATACTCCGTCGCTAAAGTTTTTGTAAACTCGCAACGCTCAATGTGTCTCTTATGAAAAAGACGGCAATTGCCCAATGTACAGCTGAAAAATTAAAGTATGGAAAAATTGAATCGGCCAATTGGCCTCTGTGTATTGTTATGTTGCTTGCTTACCTGTTTTTCCTTTGAAGGGCTCCAGGCACAAGGTAATTTGGGCCATTCCGGCCCCTTCAAACTTGAGAACGGCGACCGGGTGGTTTTTCTGGGCAATTCCCTTTTTGAGGAGGACCTGCGCTACGGATACCTGGAATACATGCTGACCACCGCGTTTGCTGATAAGAAGGTAACGTTCCGAAATATCGGCTGGGGTGGCGACACCGTTTTCGGTGAGGCGAGAAGTTATTACACTTCCCCGCCTACGGCTTATGATCTGTTGATCCAGCAATTGAGTGATACCAAGCCTACGGTGGTGTTTCTGGCCTATGGTTCCAATGAAGCCACGAAAGGTAAAGAAGGGCTAGCCCAATTTAAAGAAGGACTGAACCAACTGTTAGACAAGATTGCGGAACTGGGTGCGCAAGCCGTACTCCTATCACCTTTGCCGTTGCTGCCTTCGGAGTTGGACATTGACCGGGAAGCAAGAAATGAGGTGTTGGAAGCTTATTCCAACGAAATTGCCGCAGTCGCCTCGACAAGGAGGCAACGCTTTGTTGATATTTTCCATCCATTCCAACAATTTGACAGCTCCAGCGACATTAGCAGCGAAGGCGTTCTTTTGAACGAAAAAGGATATTATCACCTGGCTCAAGTGATCAGCCAGGCGCTCCAGCTTCCCCTAGCTGACTGGCAAATCAGAGTGAGCGTCTCGGACCAACAAGTGAATACCGACCTCTCCGTTTCACACACAAATATTGGAAAGGAGGGAGTACGCTTTACGCTTCAGGAGTTAGGTATTCCTTTCATTGCGCCTTTCGGTCCGGCTGAAGACGGGATCTCCGGCAAGGTTCAAATCCAAGGTTTAAAGAAAGGTTTTTACAGTCTCACAGTTGACGGGCAACCGGTAGCTTCCGCCAGCGCCAAAGCATGGGCGCAAGGGGTGGAAGTCCACCATGGTCCTGCTTTCAATCAGGCACAAGAACTCCGTAACCTAATATTCAAAAAGAACGAGCTATACTTTCACAGGTATCGCCCGTTGAACAGGACCTATATTCTGGGATTTAGGGCTTATGAACAAGGGAGACATACGGAGGGCCTGGACGAGCTGGGCGCCATTGTTACCTGGCTGGATACCCAGATCAACCTGAAGAAGGCTCCCCAATCTTATAGTTACATACTCATCCCAATTCAGTAACCATTCTATGACTCGATTGATAAAATCCTTTTTATATAAAGTGGCCTTTGTACTGTTGATGCTTACGGCCGTAGTTTCTCAGGCACAAAATAACCTGAAGGACATCCCGGATCCTGATCCGGCGTTGCAGATGGAAAAGTTCAAGGTGGCGGACGGGTATGAGGTTACCCTTTTTGCCTCTGAACCGATGGTGGTAAAGCCGATTCAGATGAACTGGGATGCGGACGGCAGGCTTTGGGTGGCCAGCAGTATCATCTATCCCCACATGAGAACCGGTGAGGAAGCCAATGACAAAATCTATGTACTGGAAGACACCGATGGAGACGGGGTGGCAGATCAATCGACTGTATTTGCCGACGGCTTATTGATGCCGACCGGCATTTTGCCTGGGGACGGCGGCGTATATGTAGCCAATTCCACCGAAGTACTTTTTCTAAAAGATACCGATGGCGACGGCAAAGCCGATCACCGACAGGTATTAT
>CAZHZP010000005.1:0-3701 GCA_964537165.1 uncultured Roseivirgaceae bacterium
AGTTAGCCAGCAAAGCCAAATCGGAATTTCTTGCCAATATGAGCCATGAGATCCGGACGCCCCTGAACGGCGTGGTGGGTTTTACCGATCTGGTGTTGAAAACCACCTTGGACAAGACACAGCACCAATATCTCAACATCGTCCATGAGTCAGCCAGGTCGCTGCTTAACATTATCAATGATATTCTGGATTTTTCGAAAATCGAAGCCGGCAAACTAGAACTGAATGTGGAAAAATGCGACATCTACGATCTGGTAAGCGAAACTGCCGACGTGATCAGTTATGGTGCGCACAGTAAAGGGCTCGAATTACTTTTGAATATCCCGAACGGGCTACCGATGTTTATTTTTGTGGACGAAATCAGGTTGAAGCAAATCCTGATCAATCTACTGGGCAACGCGATCAAATTTACGGATGAAGGGGAAATCGAATTGAGGATAAGCAAGTTGTTCTGCTCGAAAAAAGACCACTGCACCTATAGATTCGAAGTACGGGATACGGGAATCGGAATAGCCGAAGACAAACAGGAAAAGATTTTTGAAGCCTTCTCCCAGGAAAGCGAATCCACTGCCAAAAAATACGGCGGTACAGGTTTGGGGCTTTCCATTTCCAATAAACTATTGGCTTTGATGGGTAGCCGGCTCCAGGTGTCCAGTGAGCCGGGGAAGGGCAGCACCTTCTACTTTGACCTCACCCTGCAAAGTGAGGAAGGCGATCCTTTTCCCCTATGTCAAACAGATACCAAACAGAAAGCACTCCTTATCGATGACAATGAACACAACCTCGCCATTCTCTCGGAAATGCTTTCGTATAAAAAAATACAAGTACATACCGCCCTCAACGGATATGAAGCGCTGAAGGCGATCGAAGCTCACCCCGATTTTGACCTCATACTGGTGGACTATCAAATTCCTTATATGAACGGGGTTGAGGTTATCAAAAAAATAAAAGAAGCCTTTGCAGATATAGAGCAAAAGACAGCCATTATTTTGATGCATATCCCTTCCGGCGATGATCCCAGCTTGGTCGCTAGTGAGGGAATGGAGATCAAACACCATTTGGTGAAGCCGATTAAGATCAAGGATTTATATACGATCATATCCCAAATATCGGAAGGGATTCCCTCCGTCCCTAATGTAGAGAATTCTTCTCCAGCTGACGAAATCGATGCTTCCGTGTATCATGTCTTGGTGGCAGAGGACAACGCTACCAATATGCTTCTTTCGAAGATCCTGATCAACAGGGTCAGTCCTAATGCAGCCATTTACGAAGCCACAGACGGCACGGAAGCGTATCAGTTTTGCAGGGAGCACCGGCCCGACATCATCTTTATGGACATCCAGATGCCGGGAATGAACGGATTCCAGGTTGCTAGAAAAATCTTAGAAATCCCACACTGTGCCGATGTGCCGATCATTGCCCTGTCCGCAAGCAATATCCTTGGAGAAAGGGAAAAGGCGCATAAGGCGGGGATGGTGGAGTTTTTGACTAAGCCAATGGCTGAACAGGATTTGAAAAAAACATTGAAACAATGGCTATTGGGCAAAACCCAAACATCATCTGCGTCTCTCATCCCTCTTCAGGAACTGGAGTACCCGCAGTATCTAAATGTAGGTAGAATAAAGGAATTCCTCGGAGATGATCCTGTTATCATCAAAGACCTGCTCTTGTTGAGCCTATCGGAGATGGATGAAGCCCTTGCTAAGTTTTCCGAAATGGTCGAGCAGAAAAACCTGAAGGGACTGAAGGAAGCAGGGCATAAATTGAAGGGAACCTGTATGATATCAGGCCTGGAAATCTTGCTGATTACCTCCAAGTCCTTTGAAAAACTTGAGGATTATGATCAAGAGCAAATAGACCAGATGATGTATAAGCTAAAATCCGAAATCAGCTCTTCCAAACAGGCGATTCAAACTTACTTCCAACAATTCCCACTCGAAGGAGCATAAATTTACTTGCCAGTAAAAATATTCCCCATGAAATAAAATATTGTACTTTAATTATAGAAAATAATGTATTTTTGCACTGAAAAAAATATTTGATTGCATTAAAATTTTGATCAACTCAAAAATGGATTTCAAACCATATATCTTGGAATTCAAACTCCTTCCACTAATGTTTGCATCAAAATGACAAAACTCCTCCCCTTTCTCCCTTTACTCTTTCTGACGTTATTGCCTATCCCCGGATTTAGTCAGGAGGAAAAGGCCCAAATCTTGGATCTGAACCGACCCCTTTCCGAACAGCTTCCCCCGTTGGATTCATTGATCGCGATGGCCGTCGCCCATAATCCTACTGTAAAACTAAATCAAGAACTGGTTGCGGTAGCTGCCGACCGAGTGAGACTTGAGAGAAACTCCTGGACTGAAATGGTTAGAGGCTACTATGATTATAGCGTTGGTAACCAATCACTGGTAGTCACTGGACTTCAAAACAACGATATCAACAACCTCACCAATGGGTACCGGGCAGGGGTGAACATCAGTCTTCCTTTATACCAATTGACCACGAGAAAAACCCGGATCAGGCTGCAACAGCAAGAACTGGCAGCTACGGAATATAAAACCCAGGAAGTGGAAATTGAAGTAGCGAGGCTGGTAATAGAGGAATACAACAACGTGATCGCAGGGCAAAAACTGATGATAAACCAGTATGAGATGGTCGAGTTAGCAAAATCCAACTTTCAAATCGCAGAGGCAGAATACAAGACAGGAAATATGGAGGGAGCGGTATTTATTAGAAACGCGGAGATCCTGAACATCGCCAGGGCAAATTACGAAAATGCCCGGAAGGAGTTTTTTATAGCCGTCCAAAAATTAGAACTACTCATAGGAAGCCCCTTAAGCCAGATCGTCAACTAATATGAGCTTAAAACAAGTATTTACTTTGTTGTGGAACAATAAAGTAGTCATTATCATAGCACCTTTGCTCGTGGCCGTCATCGTGTTTGTCCTGACAGCCAATATGTCAAGGCAGTACGAAAGTACAGCGGTGGTCTTCACCGAACCCAAATCCAACCGAGGCGAAACAGCAGGCGGGGTAGAAAGAATAGATTTTTACACCTCCAACAACCTCTTCGACAACCTGATGTTATTGATGAAGTCACGGGAAACCATAAATGAAGCTTCTCTTAAGCTGCTGTCTTTGCATTTGAGTATCGATCAGCCTAATTCCAACATCCTGTCCCAGCAATCCTTCGTCGAGCTTCAGAAGCACATCTCCCCCGCCCTTCAGGAAGAATTGGGCGTGAGCGGGGATCCACATCAGACCTATTTGAACCTCGTTGCTTTTCATGAATCCTATCCCGATTCCGTAGTGGATTACTTATTGCGCGAGCATCCGCACTATGGCTTTGAAGATATTTTAGACAACCTGTTTGTAGCCAGAAGATCTTCCAGCGATATGATGGAGGTCAGACTGAAATCCGACGATCCCGCCGTATGCTACTACAGTCTAAAATATATCGTGGAATCCTTTATGAACCGGTATGGCCGGCTTAAGGAACAGGAAAACATCAACTCCATCCAGTATTTTGAAGAGCAGCTTCGCCTCTCCCAAGACCGGCTGTCAGCATCGGAGCTTCAGTTGAAGGATTTTATTTCTGCTAACCAAATCCTAAATTATTACGAGCAAGGCAAATACCTGGATGTGGCACAACTGGAACAGGAGCAGGATGAGGAAAGGGCTCTGAGACTGGCAGC
>CAZHZP010000005.1:3801-36169 GCA_964537165.1 uncultured Roseivirgaceae bacterium
ATGTGGCACAACTGGAACAGGAGCAGGATGAGGAAAGGGCTCTGAGACTGGCAGCCGGAACAAAAGCTAACCTTGGGCAACTGGAAGAGGTTTTTTCGAATTTTGAAGAGCGACAAGGAGCTATGAACCGCATTGATTCTTTACAATCGGAGCTCACCCAAAAACAGATGGCCTTGGAAGGCATAAATGCCGCAAGGCCTGTCCGCACAGAGGCGGCCGATCAACTCATGACTGAGATAGAAGACTTGCGGATTCGCATCGAACGTGCTACAGACGACCTCGTTTTCACTTCTACGTCTGTGCAGGGAATCCCCAGAAAGAATATTTTGGACGAATGGCTTCGCTTGAATATCCAGTATCAGGAGCAGATTGAGGCCCTTGAGGTGATGAAAAACAGGAAAGAAGCAATCAATCAGAAAATTACTGAATTTGCCCCGCTCGGCGCAGAGCTTACCCGCCTGGAAAGAGAAGTCGAGGTGAACGAAAACCAGTACCTTAGTTTGCTTCACGGCCTTAACCAGGCCAGGTTACGTCAATATGACCTGGAAACCACCTCCTCCCAGACTTTGATCGATGAGCCGCTCTTCCCTAAAAAGCCCTTACCCTCTAAAAGGAAGATCTTAGTCGCAGGCGGCGTATTGGGTACCGGATTTATGATTTTATCTGCCCTTTTCCTGATCGCCCTGCTGGATTCGACAGTGAAAACAGCACAACGGGCTACCAGTCTGACAGGGCTCCCGGTGATCGGAGGATGGCCTAAAGCCACCAAAACCGACCGGACAGCTAACGGACCCATACTCTACAGGCGTTTGGTAAAGCAGTTTTACAACCAAATTATGGTGTATCTCAACAACGGCCAAACCAAAAAAACTCTCCTATTCTACAGCATTGAAACCGGCGAAGGTAAAACTTTCCTTATCAAGAGACTGGTAGAGGAATTAACCCTGCAAGAGAAAACTGTTACTGTCGTCCACCCAGAAGGTAGCCCTGAGGACATCAGCTCCGGTTACTGCCAATACCTTACTTATCCGGAGGACGGCCTCGCTGATCTTCACTGGCAGCAACTCGTTGAAAAGGCACAAGGCGAGATGCTGCTTTTCGAACATCCCAATATACAATTGTCCAACATCCATTTCGACCTGATGAACCATGCCGATCTTAATGTATTTGTTATGGACGCAAGTAAGCCGTGGAGCAGTTCTGATCTGGTTTATCTTGAAAACGTAAAGAATGGAATGACCAAGCCGCATGTGATCTGGCTAAATAAAATGACTCCGGAAGACCTGGAAGACATTAACGGGATAATCCCTAAGAAGCGCGGCAAGCTGAGATCTTTCGTCAAAAGGTTGCTGACCTAATTACCTACATCATGCATACCGCCAGCAGCAGCAAGTCTTTGATCGTGGTTGCAATTGGACTCGTCGTCCTGTTGCTTTCCCTGCTGATCTTTTTTCTTGAAGATACAGGGATAGCTATTCCTTTTGTTATTCCCATCTTGGCCGGCTTTGCTTTCTACATCTTTGGCCATCCCCGTCGCGCCCTCGACATGACCCTCATCAGTTCATTTTTGGCTATAGGGGTCATCCGCTATGTCGGCAACATACCGCTGGGTCTTACGGTTGATTTCTTTCTCATAATGACGATGGTGGTTGCACTCTTTCATCGCTCGGTGAAGTCTGATTTCAATAAACTGAACACCGGCGTCATGTGGTGTGCGGTTATTTGGATGCTCTATTGTACGGCAGAGCTATTCAATCCCGAAGCAGTGAGCCGGGCAGCCTGGGTGTATGCGGTGAGAGGATTGGCCTTGTATATGTTTCTCACGATCCCGCTCACCTTACTGTACGCGAATAAAGTACAGGACCTGAACCGCTTTATCAAAATCATCATAATCCTATCCGTTTTGGCAGCCCTCTGGGGTCTCAAGCAGTTTTATTTTGGCCCGGACTACGCAGAAACAGCCTGGTTAAACGTGGGCAAAAACCGCAACACCCACGTATTATTCGGAGAATTGCGCGTTTTCTCCTTTTTCTCCGATGCCGGACAATTTGGTTCAGGTATCGCCCATTCCGGCGTCATTGCCGCAGTCATTGCTTTAGGGCCTTTTTCTATCAAAACCAGGATCTTATCCGGCTTCTGTGCTTTGCTTTTTTTCCTCCTGATGATTTTATCCGGCACCAGAGGCGCGCTGATTGTACCAGTGGTGGGTATGTTGGTCTATCTGTTTGCATCCAGGAATTTCAAACTGCTAGCGGCGGGTGTGATGGTGATGGTCGCAGCTTATGCCTTTTTACAATATACGACCATCGCCAATGACATCTATCAGGTCAGACGGATGCGGACAGCCCTTGATCCCAACGATGCTTCCCTGCAAGTGAGGCTTGTCAACAGGGCTGTCATTAAGGATTATTTAAAAGACAAACCTTTTGGCGGAGGAATAGGTACTTCGGGCTCTTGGGGCGAGCGGTTCAGCCCGGGTACCTTGCTGGCAGAAACACCAAATGACGGTTGGTATGTAAGGGTTAGGGCTGAAACCGGCGTAGTAGGACTTTATCTGCATGTCGGCATCCTCCTGTATATCGGGCTTGTCGGACTCTACAAATCCATGAAAATAAAAGATGAAAAACTACGGCACAAGCTATTGGCGTTATTGGCGGGATACGCGGGCATAGCCGCCTCCAGTTATGGAAACCCGCTACTGGGACAGATCCCTACGGGCATTATTTTGTATATATCATGGGCTTATTTATTTATGGCGGATGATTTGGAGAAACAAGCCGGCCAAAAACAACCACAAACCCTAACTCAATGATCCAACCCCTAGTATCCATCATAACCGTCAATTACAACGGGGCAGACCTTACCTTGGAGATGCTCCGGTCACTGCGGGACGTTACCTACCCGAACGTGGAAATCATTGTCGTGGATAATGGCTCAAAAGAAGATCCTTCGGCGATAGTGCAACACTTCCCCCAAGTCAACCTGATCAGAAGCTTAAAAAACTTGGGCTTTGCCGGGGGCAACAATTTAGGCATCTCTGCAGCTCATGGAAAATACCTTTTGTTCCTGAACAACGACACGGAGGTGGATCCCGGCTTTTTAGCTCCCTTAGTGGAAGCTTTCGAGAATAATCCGGGTTTGGGGGTAGCTTCTCCGAAAATCTTATTTTACCAAAGCAAGGATAAAAAGACCATTCAATATGCCGGCTCTGATGGGATCAACCCTTACACTATCAGAGGGACTAAAATCGGTTCCTTCGAACAAGATCAAGGTCAATACAATGATGTAAGAGAAACTGCATTGGGTCACGGCGCTGCGATGATGATTCCTATGGAGGCAATCAAAACAGTAGGCTTGATGCCGGATATCTACTTCCTGTATTATGAAGAACACGATTGGTTTGAAATGATCAAAAGAGCAGGCTACAGGATAATGTACGTGGGAACCTCCGTGGTGTACCACAAGGAATCCATGACCGTAGGACCAAATTCCCCCCTGCGGATTTATTATATGACCAGAGGCAGATTGTTGTTTACCCGCCGGAATACCCGGGGGATTCAATGGATTTCAAGTCTGCTTTTCTTCTTGCTGCTTTCGTTTCCCAAAAATGTGCTCACCTATACGATTAAAGGCGAATTCCGTTTGCTGCAAGCTTTTGTAGAAGGCTGCACCTGGCACCTGAGACATACGAAGGTCAACCAGACGCCGCAGCTCTTGTTAAGGGAGGGCCAACATCCTGTTGTAACCCATACGACCGTCCCGGAACTTAAATACCTGAAATAATGGGAATGTTTACAACCATCAGCACAAGGCTTTCCCAGAAACGGGAAGAACTCAGGCAAAAAGGGGAGTCTCCAAACTTCCTTACTCTAGTTAGCTTGCTCCTTCAGAGTGGCCTCAGGGTGGTATTGGCTAAATGGTATCTTAGAAAATGTACTTCTCTCGGTAAATTGATATCTGTCAACCAAAAACCTTTAATAATCAACCAAGGAGTCATACATTTGGGGGATGAGGTGAGGATTTGGTCAAATATTAATAAAACCAAGATATTTGTGGACAAAGGCGGGACGCTGTCCATCGGGAGAAACAGCAGGGTCAACGGCGTGCATATTTCGGTAAGCCAGCTCGTGCAGATCGGCAACAACGTCAGGATTGCGCCTTACTGCATTATTATCGATAATGATTATCACAAGATCGATGATCATTTTTCGGATGAAGGCACCAGAAAACCTATCATCATAGAGGATGATGTTTGGATCACCATGAACTGCATGATCATGAAGGGGGTAAGGATAGGCAGGGGCGCCGTGATTGCGGCTGGTGCAGTCGTGACACGAGATGTGGATCCCTTTACTGTCGTAGGCGGTGTACCGGCGAAGTTGATCAAAAACATGAAGTAAGACACAGTTAAATCAGTAAGATGAAGATTGGAATAGAAGCTCAACGGATTTTTCGGAAAGAAAAGCATGGCATGGACATGATGGCCGTGGAGCTGATCAAAAATCTTCAGAAGCTGGATCTTGTCAATGAATACTTCGTCTTTGTCAATCCTGATGACGACACTGCTGTCATTCAACCCAGTCCCAATTTTACCATAGTTCCGCTGAAGAGAAGCCTCTACCCAGTGTGGGAACAGTATTTTCTTGCCAAGGCAGCAAAAGAATACCAATTGGATATTCTCCATTGCACCAGTAATACTGCTCCTCTCAACCTGGACATTCCCCTTATCCTTACTTTGCATGACATCATTTATCTTGAAAAGATAGATTGGAAATCCGGCTCATGGTACCAGCGTCTGGGCAACTTATACCGCCGCTGGAATGTGCCTTTGATCGTAAAAAAAGCGGCAAAAATACTGACCGTATCAAAATTTGAGGAAAAAAGGATCCGAAACCATTTTAAACTTGGTCCGGGAAAAGTAGAAGTAGTATACAACGGGATCGGGAAACACTTCGGACTGTTGGATCCCGAAGCGGCAGAAGCAAGAAGAAAAAAACTAGATCTTCCCCGTCAATACGCCCTATTTCTCGGAAACACCGATCCTAAAAAAAACCTCTACGGATTAATCAAAGCGTTGAAAAGCCTGCATGAAAGAGGGGAACTGACGATACCCTGCGTCATCACTGACCTGAAGGAAGAGGTGTTGCTCCCTATTCTAAAAGAACTGGACGCAGAAGCCATTCAGGAGAAAATCCACCTGACCGGATACGTCCGTAACAAAAACATGCCCGTTCTCTACAACAATGCGCTTTTTTTCCTATACATTTCTCTAAGGGAAAGCTTTGGCTTACCTATACTCGAAGCCATGGCCTGTGGATGCCCTGTGATTACTTCCGATACCTCCTCCATGCCCGAAATCGCCGGCGAGGCCGCCCTTCTGGTGGATCCCTCCGACGACAAAGCAATTGCCTCTGCCATTACCGACCTCATGCGAAATGAGGACCTGAGGCGGGACTTAAAGCAAAAGGGTTTAAAGCGACCCTTATCTTTTAGCTACAAAACTCGGGTGGAAAGGATCATCGACATCTACAACGAGGTTTATCGGCAAGCTTATGAGTGACAAAAAGTACTGGTTGAAGAGCGGATTCTTCACCATGCTCCACCGGGGCATCAACTTCTTTTTGGGTTTTGTCGGCTTTATGGTTTTGGTGAGAATCTTCTCTCCTGCTGCGTTTGGGGTTTGGGTATTGTTCATTTCTATCATTGCCATTGTGGAGATGGGCAGAACCGGCTTTCTCCAAAATGGGCTGATCAAATTTCTGGTCAATCAAGATGAGTCTGAAGAGCGCCAGACGCAAATGGCTGCCCTAATCCTCAATACAGCGCTTACCTTAATTCTGATGGTGCTTTTGTGGATGACAGCCCCGCCCCTCGAAAACCTGTTGAACGCCCCCGGCCTCGGAAGGCTGCTGAGGATCTATATTGCTGTTCTTCCCTTGTTGATCCTTCACACCCACAACCTGATCCTGATGCAGGCCAAACTGGACTTCAAGGCTTATTTTTATGCGGGAATTGCCAAAAGCCTGCCTTTTTTCCTGGTGATCCTGGGATATTACTTTCTGGAGCGCCCGGTGAATTTATACCAGCTGGCCTGGGCTCAAAATATCACCTTTGCCATAGCCACGGGGGTCTCCTGCTTCCAGGTGAGGAAGACCTTCAGAATCACCTGGGGCTGGTTTGAAGAAAGCATAAAACAAGTATTCCATTTCGGCAAATTTGTCTTTGGGACGAACCTGGTATCTATGTTGACGGGGAGTTTGGATAAGTTTCTCTTAGGCGTTTTGCTTTCACCGGTACAAGTCGCTCTAGCCAACGCCGCAGGAAGGGTAATCAATATGATCGAAATACCCGTCAATTCTATCGCGTCTATAGCATATCCCAAAGCGTCGGCGGCCCACGATCAAAAGCAAGCCGACGAAGTTTCCAGAATATACCATACGACGGTCGGTATGATGCTTAGCTTCACTGTTCCGTTCTTCTTGGTTTGCCTGCTGTTTGCAAAACCCATCATCTTGATCATTGCCGGGGCTGATTATATCGACGCTGCCCCATTTTTGAGGATTGTGGCTTTCATGTGCCTCTTAAGCCCGTTCGACAGACAGTCGGGCGTAATGCTTGATGCCATAGGGAAACCTTCGCTTAACATGCTTATGGTGATGGGGACCTTGGTCTATAGTATTGTCTTTACTTGGTTCTTTATCCAGTTGTTTGGGCTATATGGGGCGGCTTACGGGATGGTGGCTGCGGTTTTTATTACTGTAGTTATAAAACAGATTATTCTGCGCAGGTTTCTTCCGGTCAAGTTGGGTACCCCATTTATTTTAGCCATAAAAAACTATCCGCGGATCCTGCAAATAGCCAGAGAGAAAATCAAACAGTAAAGATTATCCAGTTTGTTCATCCTTCCACGAACCCAGGTGATCAAACTCGTGCTTTCTCCTTTCCCAGACTTCATCGATCTCAACGATTTCCTTGTGGCTGGTGGCGAGAAAATCTTTGTTGGCTTTTTGGATCTTTAGCAAACCGGCCACCTGGCCCATGATGAACAAAGGAACCTTAGGCAGGGCCTGCATCACCTGGGGTGGCGTTCGGTTAAAAAACAAGATTAAAATAAACCCGGACGCAAAGCCTGCAAGGCTTATCCCTAAAATTAAAGAAACGACTGGTTCTAAAAAGAGGAAAATCAATAATAAAAACATGGAAGAGAATACGAGGATAAACAAAGGCGGCATCAAGGTAGTCACCGCAAACCACAGCCTGTTCCAATCCATTTTTGCAAATCCCGAGAAAAAAGTCTTCAACACCTCTATGCTATGGCGGAAATAGCTGTTAAGCCAACGGCTTCTCTGCCGGCTCACTTGTTCGAAAGACGCCACTTTCTCGTCGAATATAATCGCTTCGGGGGCGTAGGCTATGCGGTGACCTTTATTGACCAGCAGCAACTGTAAGGCCTTGTCCTCAGCAACTACCACCCCTAGGCGTTTTAATTCTTCCATTTCTAGGGAAATGGCATGTTCATAGAGATCCTTCCTCACGGACATCCCCGAACCGGCAATGACAGAAGAGGAACCTAAGGAAAAGGGCACCTTTCTGACCGTAAAGTCATAAAAATACTCGCCCATGGCATCCAGTGCAGCATAAGTAGAATCCATATTTTTGGCAATTCTTTTTCCCTGGACTGCCGGATACCCCGCAAAATGGTACTTGTCCAGGCAAGCCAAAAAATGACCAGGAACTAAGTTGTCGGGGTCAAAAATAGCTACGTGCGTATGCTGTTCTTTCATCCTATTCAAGATATGCTGGACTGAAGCTACTTTGGAATGTAAAGGAGCCTGTGTTTGAAGGATGGTAAGACGGGCATCTCCCATAGGAGCAGTAACCGTCGAAACATTATCAGCCACCAAATAAACATGAAAATGAGGGTAATTTTGCGCCAATAAGGACCTAACCAATGGCCAAGCGATGTCCACTTCTTTGTAAACTGTTATGATACAAGCAAAATCCGAGGTCTTGTCCCCGCTTCTGGGTAATCTTTTTTGGCGAAACAAACTAAAAATGGAGGACCCTAAAGGGAACAACAGATAAAAACAACAGATATAGGCTATTATCTCGAGAACAATCAAGGTTGAAAAATTTGAGTGAACATAAGTACAAAAATAATGATGTTTTTAGATTTATTTCATCAAACTTATTTAAAATCAACCTACAATGGCTAGTTTTATAAATCTTTCATGATATGGTTGAATTGAACAATATTCCGGTCGTCATCATCAGCATGTCCCGTTGGGACGGAGACTATTCCTCCACTTCCTGGTCCCTTGCAAAAACCTTTGCCAAAGACCGAACCGTCGTCTATGTGGACTATCCTTACACCTGGGCAGAATACGCCAGGAAACGGCAAGAACCCAACGTTCAAAAAAGGAAAAAAGCGCTTTTTGGACGGCAAAGCGGACTGGTTCAGTTAAACCAATACAGCACTAACCTCTATGCGCTGACCCCTCCCCTGATGTTTCCGGTCAATTGGCTGCCCCAAGGGAAAGTGTTCCGACATTTATCCTCGATGACGGATAGGATCCTTTGGAAGAGTATTAAAAGTGCTCTACGGGAATTAGGTCAAAGTGAATTGATTTTGTTCAATGCCTTTAATCCCCTCTACCTCAGTGTTGCTCCCAATGATCCTGCCATCAAGGCCGTGGTGTACCAATCCCAGGACAATATCCGGGCGCTGGAAGCTTATCTGCGCAAGCATGGAAATGAGGCGGAAGTTGTCGCCGTCCAAAATGCCCATTTGAGCATTGCCACCTCCAGGCAACTACAAAAAGATTTGACGAGACTATCGCACAAGAAGGTAGAATACCTTCCCAACGCTGCGGATTACGATTTATTTAAAACAGCATTTACGGAAAAATTAGAACATCCCGGCGACCTTCAAAAAATACCCCGCCCTATCATCGGCTATACAGGCAATATCTGCCACCGGGTGGATTATGATCTGATACAAGCGGTCTGTCTGGCGCATCCCGACAAAAATGTGGTAATGGTCGGCCCGCGCAACCACCATGGTCATACAACACTTGATTTGGACGCTATTCCCAATCTTCATTTTCTCGGCCCCAAACGGCTGGAACAACTGCCTTCCTATCTGGCTCATTTTGATGTATTGATTCTTCCTTTTTTGATCAATGAGGTTACTAGAAGCATTTATCCGTTAAAGATCAATGAATATCTGGCTTCCGGTAAACCGGTAGTATCCACGCCTTTCTCCGAAGACATTCAAACTTTTGAGAAATGGATCAGCTTGGAGGAAGACCATCAACGTTTTTGCCAAGCCATACAGAAAGAACTGGACGAAGACTCTCCCGAAAAGAGCGAAACAAGAAACCAGGTGGCTTCTAAAAACACGTGGGAAAACCGGGCAGCGACTTTTTGGAAGCTGCTAAAAGATGCGGTAAAATAGTTCGGGAAGACGGATGCTGCAGTAGCGAGGATACTGAGCTATATGGGCTTATTATATTTGGGCGATTTAATATCAACTGCCTTCCCGTGGAAAGGACATGTCAAACATTCTCACTCTGAAAAAGCGCTGGAATCGTTCTGAGAATGATTTTAATATCAAACAGAAGGTTGAAGTTCTTTACATAGTCATTGTCCAGGCTCAGCCTTTCTTCTTCAGACATAGCACCCCTCCCCCGCTTCTCCACCTGCCATAAGCCGGTTATTCCCGCCGGACCGAGAAATCTAAGGGCATACTTGTCGGTAGTGATTTTTTCAGCTTCGTAGAGTGGCAAAGGCCGGTTCCCTACCAGGGACATATCGCCGATTAAGACGTTCCACAACTGTGGTAATTCGTCAATACTGGTATTTCGGATAAATTTGCCAACCTTGGTCACCCGCGGATCATCCAGAATCTTAATAAAAGCTGACTCCTTTTTGGGTTTTCCTCCAGACCCATATAGCTTCTCGCAGTAAACGTTTTTATCATCGTAAATCGGCTGCATACAGCCCCCTCCCGCTTGCTCGCATAGCTCACACAGTTCCTTCACCTCGGCAGGCTTGGCTTGCTCGCTTTCGGCGACGTACTGGTTGAGGTGCTTCAATTCTTTCAGCCTGGCATCCGCCCCGGCGGACATAGATCGGAATTTATAAAACTTGAAAATATTATATCCTGTGCCTACCCGGTAGGAATAATAAAATACAGGCCCTGGCGACTCCAGCCTGATTGCAATGGCCACGATTAAAAACAACGGAGACAACAACAACAAGGCTGATCCAGAGGCTAAAATATCAAATAACCGTTTGGTAATGGGCATTTTGAATTCCTCTAAAACAGGAGCCGCCTTTCGGTCGCCTGAGGTTCCGGGGTGTCTGAGAAAGAAATCCAAACGGAATTTGAGGCTTTTTGGCTTCAGAGGGACGGGAAATATGTCCACAATCCCATGATTGATGCACTCCTTTACCACTTCGTTGTTGATGCGATTGGTAATCAAGAAGAAAGGAATATCAGAAAAGCCCAAGCTGTCTATTGTCTCTTTAAGCCGTAGTCCGTGTAGCCCCTTCAGATCTGATACACTGAGAATAAAAGTGTATTTTATTTTTTGCAGCTTAAGGTCATTATAGAGGATGACGCCATTGGAAAAAAACCGAAGCTCATAATCCTCCTCCAAAACCTGTTGGATTTGTAGTTCCAGCTCCCTGTCCTCCGAAACTATAGCAATTAAGGGTTTTCGACGCTCCTCCATACTCAAAAAGCAAAGGAATCTTTCCCTGTTCTTCTCAGAATCGAGTTAATCCTTGCCTCAAGCTCCTTAGGATTAAAAGGTTTTACCATGAAATCATCTGCGCCGGCATTTAGCACCTCTATTTTCTGCTCAGAGGACTCCGTAGCTGACAACATGATCAAAGGAATAGATGAAAAAAAACCACTCGATCGGATCATTTTCACCAACTCCAAACCGTTGATGTCCGGCATAGACAGATCACAAATAACGATATCGGGCAAATGCCCCGCCTGCATCCTCTTTATCCCATCTTCGGCATTGTTTTGAACATCTACCTCAAATTTATCTTTAAAAAAATGCTGGATAATCCTCAAAACTGACGGCTCATCATCAATAGCCAAAATCCTGTATCTTTCATTATTCTTCATACACTTCTGATGGTAACGCCACCTCTCAGGCACTAAACGAATTCATCTTATAACTCACTATTTCCCAGATCTTTCAATAAAGAAGGTGTTGATTAGTTCAAAGATATGGCTGAATATTACAATAACCTAACAAATATTATACTCAAATCTTTATAAAATCCATTTTAAAAGTAACATACATAGGATATGCTAAGCAGCCCGAGAAAAAAAATGATGGAATTCTCGAGAGCCTACGCCCTTTCAACGCCCTTCTCGACAGTGATACCGGTTAAAAAAAGGTTGCCCGCTTTTTTAGATATTGTGTCCGAAGAAAATATACAGTTAGGTATCCATGAATGCTTGTGGTTTTATCAGGATAATTGTCTTATCTTTCATATACAATACCTCTTGATTCACCGGCTAAAAGGCTGTAGAACCTTTTTGCCATCTAATCCGGAGTTATTGCCACATAAATTTATACGGCCATGTCAAAGGACAAAAGTATCAAAAAGGAAAACAACAAAAAGGAACCAGTCAAAAATTTAAAAGAGAAACGGGCGGATAAAAAAGCCAAACAGGCGGAAAAGAAAAGAAACGGCTAGCCGCATACTTCCGACAGCCTCTGCGGATTGAAGCAATGACTACAGGACTACCCTGTGGTCATTTTTTTTTGCCCCTTATCTTTCCGCTTGTAACCATTTTAGCGACTTTATCACAATTTGTCGGGGAGGCATTCCCTATTCCAGTATATTAACGTGCTTCAATAAAAACGAACGACAATGAAACTAAAAACCGGAACGTATGCCCTACTATTGATAGGGACTTTACTCACCTTTGCCTTCAACCATGGCTATGCACAAAAAAGAGACATCTATGAATTAAAAATCTACCATATTGAAAATGCCGAACAGGAAAAACGACTCGACCACTATCTGGAAGAGGCATACATTCCTGCCATGCACAAAGCAGGAATCGCCAAAGTAGGCGTCTTCAAGCCGCTACTTTCCGACCAAAAAGAGGCAGGAACAAAAGTTTATGTCTTTGTCCCCTACAAAAGCTTAAAGCAGTTTGAAGAGTTGCCCACGAAACTGGGGAAGGACAAAGAGTATTTGAACAACGGCAAAGACTATATCGACGCAGCCCATGACAACCCTCCGTACCGACGCATTGAAACCACCGTCATGAGGGCCTTCACAGGAATGCCTAATTTTCAAGAACCAAAATTGACGGGGCCAAAAAAAGACAGGGTGTACGAATTGAGAAGCTATGAAAGCGCCACAGAAAAGCAATACCTCAATAAGGTAAAAATGTTCAACGATGGCGAAATCGAAATATTCGACCGTCTGGGCTTCAATGCCGTTTTTTATGCGGAGGTGATTGCCGGTGCCAATATGCCAAATCTGGTTTACCTAACTACATTTGAAAACATGGACTCAGAAAAAGCGCATTGGAAGGCTTTCGGAACCGACCCCCAATGGGAAAAAATGAGGGTGATGGAAGAATACCAAAACAACATGAACCGCAACGACGCCAAGCTACTCTATCCTGCGGAATATTCTGATTTGTAATCTATTCCCACACAAGCCCACACAGCGTCTCTCAGGCGGGGCCTTGCAAAACCTGACAGGTTGACTCACCATCAAAAGCACACGCTGAGATGTGAAAACCTGTCAGGTTTCACATCTTCAGGTTAGAGTTAAACCTCAACTTCCAGCAATGATTTTTATATTATTTTTTATCAACGACAGGCGGATTAATCATGATATGCGCCCTATGCGTGCCGGGATCCATGATCCAGGGCATTCCAGGAGCCTCGGGGCTGAGCGGCAAGCCGGTTGACTCTGCAGTCGCATAAGGAATATACACCACGTACCTGAAATTCCCCCCTTTTACCTCTCCGGTTTTCGGATCAAAAGCCGATTCATCATTGGCATAAAAAACGAACAAAGTTGTACCATCCACCGGCATTTGAAGCTTGTTACCCTTCACTTCTTCTTCTCTTTGATCAAAAATCTCCTTAAATGACTTGCCTTCACTTTTCAGCCTACGTCCCCGTTCCATAAATGGCTCCAGCTCTTTGGGATAACAAGAGACGCTGAAGCCGGGATTGTTCGGATCATCCGCCAGGCAGATCATATCATTGCTTCCATCCCGTAACACCACGAATGCTCCCTGGCTATCGTAGCCATACACTTTGGCGCCGCTTCTTGCTGCCTCCGGAGCAGCCAAAATTGCGGTTTTGATTTGAATTTCCGGAGCCGGAATAACTCCTTGTGCCTGAGAGGCAACGGCCAGGCTCATAACGGATAACAACAGGATGGTTTTCATAACTAGTAGCTAAAGGTGATTGCCTATTGAGATGACTGATCAGTTAATTTACAACTATTCGATGAAAAAACAGACTTATGGGGCGTAAATAAAAAAGACAGCCTCTACCGACTGTCTTTGCTTGCCTTGATAAAAGCACATTACATCAAACGGCTAAATTTATTTTCCGTCATTTCAACTCCTGCAACACCTGTCTTTGCTGCGTCGTCAGGCTCTCTGGCATCTTAACGACCAGCTTAACGTACAGGTCACCGAATTGGCCCGGCTTATTGTACACCGGCATTCCTTTCCCTTTCAACCGAACTCTTTTTCCGTTCGGGGTACATTCACCCAATTTGATATTGAGCTTTCCGGAGAAGGTCTGGATTTCTTGCTTTCCCCCTTTTAACGCTGTAAATACATCAACAGCCTGCTCGCTATAGAGATCATCCCCCTTCCTTTCCCAGCCGGGATAAGGAGCGACCTTAACCGTGAGGTAAAGATCCCCCCTGCTACCATCCATTCCTGCGCTACCTTTGCCTTTTATCCTCAACTTGAGTCCGTCATAAGCACCAGGTTTGATCCTCACCTTGATCTTCTCCCCACTCAAATCAACAACTCTCTGGGTTCCATGATATGCTTCTTGTAGGCCGACGGGCAATTCCGCCTGCAGATCCTCCGCCCGGCTGCCGAAGCCAAAGGAAAAACCCGCTGCTCCTGACCTTCCAGCTCCCATACCGCCAAAAAAAGACTCGAAGAAGTCGGAGAAACCGTTATCTGATCCGAATACAGCTTCGGGATCACCGTACATATCACGGTAAGAGCCGCCACGTCCAGATGCTCCGAAATCTACATTTTCATATTGCCTCCAGTTGGATCCCAGCTGATCATATTTTTTCCGCTTTTCCGGATCGCCCAAGACCTCATGGGCCTCGGCTACTTCTTTAAACTTTTCTTCCGCTACCTTATCACCGGGGTTTTTATCCGGATGATATTTGAGTGCAAGCTTCCTGTAAGCCTTCTTGATCTCTTCTTGGGAAGCCTCTTTACCTACCCCTAGCACGGCGTAATAATCTTTAAAATCCATCGCTTTTGTCCATCAAGGTTTTTAAAGTATGCTTTAAAACAACGAAGTAGAACGGGGTCCGTTCTACTTCGTATTTTTGTTAGGCTATCTCTATGGCCTTAGGAGGTTGGGGCTTGGCCTCTTCCCTCTTCGGGATCTCAATGGACAGCACCCCGTTAACATAGTTAGCAGTGATTTTCTCGCTATCCACATCCTCAGGCAGGTTGAACCTCCTCTCGAAAGCCTGGTAGGAAAACTCCTGCCGCCTATACTCCTTGTTGTCCTCGGTAGCCTCTTCTTTCTTCTCAGAAGAAATACTCAACACATCCTGGTCTAATTTGATCTGAAAATCTTCCTTAGCCATGCCGGGAACGGCCAGTTCCAGCCGATAGCCATCCTCACCTTCCTTAATGTTCACTTTGGGAAGAGACAAGCTGCTACCCACGCCGCTTCTGTTCAACAGTTGGAACTCGGGCGAAAAGAAGTTGTCAAAAAGACCTTGGAATCTCATCTCGGGTTTTGTTCTTACTAGTGTCATTTTTTTATGGTTTTTAGTTTTTAGCTTATTTTATTGGCTCTTGAACAAACGGTGTTCCAATCGAATAAGGCCACTAATAACCGCCATTATGTCTTGAAAACGGAGTTCCGTCAAAAAAAAGCAGACACATTGGCTTGATTTTCGCATAGAACAGGATGCTAGACAGTAAAATCTGTCTCTTTTAGTATGAAGGCAACGTCTTCCACTTGCCTCGCGGACTACTTTTCGTGATGGGGTTAACAGCTACCTGTTACGAGAACATCCCCTCCAAATCCTTAAAAATCTCTTGTACTTCCCTTTCCTTGATCTCAAAAGCCTCATCTTTTTTTACATTGTTTTGATAATGCTTCCAGTGCTTCTGCGCTTTCTTTATAACCCGGGGTGAGATCTCAAATTCTGTATGATCCAGATAGCCTTTGGCTAAAACAGAAGCCTTATAACTGCCAAACAGATAGATCCTCAACACATCCACAAAATGGTTGCTCAGATCGAAAGCCTCCAAAGCCTCCACCAGCTCTCCCGACCTGGTGATATTATCCCTATTGTGAATGATTTCCATAAGCTTATCCAGCGCCTCATCTTTCTGCGCCAATTGCCCAAGCACTTTGGCAGCCAGGGATGAGGTCTGCCAATCCTCGCTTTCCAACAGTCCAAGGACTTTGGTATAAACTTCCTCCCCACCCATGGTGGCGAGCTTTTCGGCATATTTGAAGGCCTCCTGTTCCTCCCTGTCCGTCATTCTTTCAATCAAGAAGTCGACATTATTTTCCATAAAACGATTTTGTGTAATTTCACAAATATACTATCTTATTGATGATGAATACCGTTTTAATTACCGAAGATCAGAGCAAGACATTGCTCGAATTCCTCAAAGCCCGGCCGCGCCCATGGGGATATGTGCAGGACAAGAACCAGTTGATTTTTGATAAAGACGGCTCGACCATCCTGAAATTCAGGCTGCCTATCAGTATCCATTCGCCCCAGGCTTATAATGATTTTCCGGACGACCGAGCCAGTTACGTCCTGACCATGATCCGATCAGGCATCGCCAGTGTCGGTTATTTTGAAGATGGGGAGAACATAGACCATAAAGTATTCAGGGCATATATGGTGAGAAAAAAACAGGGTATGAGCCAGCTGAAATACCTGAAAACCAAGGGAAAATCAAGAGCTGGTTCACGTGTGAGACTGGCGGAAACACAGGCGTTTTTCGAAGAAATTAACCGGCGGTTAAATGAGTATTTTGACACCTATCATGTGGAACGGATCGGGCTAAGCTGCCCGGTCACCCTCATCCCCTATTTATATGGCTCCAAAATAACGCCCCCTTTTGCTAAGAATGATCCCAGGATCCTCAAAATTCCGAAACATGTTCAAAATCCAACCTTTGAATCGCTTATGGAAATCAACCAGTACCTATTGAAGGGAGAAATTAAATACAAGAAGGACGGAGAGGAATTACTGGAGGTGTTTCTCCAAGCCCTTAATCAAAAAAACCAGTCATCCCATGAAGATGACTGGTAAATCCTATATGAAGGCCACAAAAAAAGCCATTATTGCTAATGGCTTTTGTGTTGTTAAAAGTCCTGAGTCTGCCAGTCAGGCCCGATCAGCTCCTGGAGCTTCTTGTCATATTCCTGGGCTTTTGCCTCATCTTTTAATCTCGTATGAACCTGAAAAAGGATCCGCATAATTTCTGTGTTTTCCGGCTGCAATTCGGCAGCTTTGGTGAAATACGGAACTGCCTCCTCATAAAGTTTATCAGCTTCCGCCAACATAGTGTCTGATTTGGCCTCCCACTCCTTATCATCCAGGTTGTTCACTTCGTTGATGATTTCTCTGGCATTGTCCAAATAAACAGCACCGGCGTAATAGTTGCCCTCAAAGAAGTTGGGATCTGCTTCCACCGTCTTCTTATATTCTTCCAATGCGCCTGTAAGATCGCCGGATTGCTCCTTCAGGTAACCATACCGCAGTCTAATGGCAGTATTGTCCGGATCTGACTCCAATGCGCTCTTAATAGAAGCCATGGCCTCGTCCATCTTATTCAACTGAAGCAACAACTGGATTTCGAATTCAGCCAAGCCTTTGTCGGTTGGATAGATTTCTCTGGCCTCATTCACCAGGCGGTAAGCTTCTTCCTGGTCCTTATCTTCTGAGCTCGCTATTTGGATCAGGAAGTAATACGCGTTAAGTTTATTGTACTCGTCGTTTTGCAGCAATTGGGTAAAATATTTTTTGGCTGCCGGAAAATCGCCTATGTTATTCGCAGTATAACCGGCATTAAACACCAAGGAAGTATCGGCAGGGTCAATATCCGCCGCCAAACCAAAAAACCCGGCTGCCAACTCAATATCATCATCCTCATAACGATCTATAGCTTTATTGAACGACGTTTGCTTCAAAAACAACACCCCTTGACCTTGAAGGTTGTCAGGAATGCCGTCCATATAAGCCTTGTAGACCTCTTTACCTACCTTTGATGAAGAATCCTGACTTTCAAGCTCCATCGTTTTTTGAAAAGACCCCAACGCTGTTCTTCCCAAACTAAGGGTTTCTTCCGTATTGGAAGAATCCGCCGCAAACATCTTGGCTTCTATTTTCCCTTTCAGGAGGTAGGTATCGGATTGACTGCCTGTTTCAGCATCTTGCAATGCGGCCTGAACCTCGGTATATGCCTCCTGTAGGTTTCCCCTATTCATATTTCTTTCAGCAGACCTAACTACCTTTTTTTGGCCAAACGCTACGGTAGCGATTCCAACCAAAGCTAATGATAAAATTAACTTTCTCATTTGTCGTTTTTTTAATCTAAATTATTTGGTTCGTGAGTTTGATTATCTTCATTGGGATCCTGCCCGTCGTTGTCGGTAGGAAGATCCTCGTCTTCTTCCATTCTTAGGAGTTTCTCTACAGAGGAAATCTCATCATTTTCCCCTAATTTTATTAATCTCACACCTTGTGTGGCCCTACCCATCACCCTGAGGCCTGAGACGGGGGTTCTTATGGTAAGACCGGATTTATTAATAATCATCAGATCGTCAGAATCCACTACCTCTTTGATGGCGACTAAGCCACCGGTTTTCTCGGTGATATTCATGGCTTTCACCCCTTTACCTCCCCTGTTCGTGATTCTGTATTCTTCTAAAAGTGAGCGTTTTCCATATCCTTTTTCAGAAACCACCAATAATGTGGCATCCTCCCTGGACGCACAAACCATGCCAATTACATTTTCTGATTCACCAAGGCTAACTGCCTTCACGCCAGTCGCCGTCCTTCCCATAGGCCGGACAGTTGATTCGTGAAAATGGATTGCCCTGCCGGAGGTAGCCGCAATGATGATATGGTTGTCCCCGTTGGTCATTTCTACATTGATCAACTGGTCATCCTCTCTGATATTAAGAGCAATAATGCCATTGGACCGAGGACGGGAGTACTTCTCCAGGGTTGTCTTTTTGATGATTCCCCGCCTGGTCACCATGACCAAGTAGTTGTTATTGATGTAATCTTCGTTATGAAGGTCTTCTACTTGGAGAATCGACCTGATCTTATCATCACTTTCAATGTTGATCAAATTCTGGATAGGACGGCCTTTGGAGGTCTTGCCTCCTTCGGGTATCTCATATGCTTTCAGCCAGAACAACTTACCCTTGTCGGTGAAAATCAAGAGATAATTATGGGTCGACGCCGTGAAGAGATACTCTGTAAAGTCATCTGATTTGGTAGACACTCCTCTTGAACCCACACCTCCCCTACTCTGGGTCCTGTATTCCGTCAACGCAGTTCTTTTTACATAACCTTGGTGGGACACGGTAATGATCACTTCCTCATTGGGGATCATGTCCTCGTAGTTGAAGTCTTCCGCGTTATGCTCGATGGTTGTCCGGCGCTCATCAGCATACCTGTCTTTCATCTCCAACAGCTCCTGCTTGATGATTTCCATCCTCTTATCTTCATTGGCAAGGATGAACTTCAGCTCTTCGATAAACTTCATCAGTTCATCGTATTCATTCTGGATCTTCTCCCGCTCCATGCCTGTAAGGCGCTGTAGCCTCATGTCCAAGATCGCCCTCGCCTGAATCTCGCTTAATTCGAACCTTTCCATCAAACCGGTTCTGGCCGTCTCGGGATCCCTTGAATTTCTGATCAACGCAATCACCTCATCCAAATGGTCCAGCGCAATGAGATAGCCCTCTAGGATATGCGCCCGTTTTTCGGCTTCCTTCAGTTCAAACCGCGTTCTTCTGATGACCACCTCATGCCTGTGATCCACGAAGTGGACGATCAGGTCCTTAAGGTTCAGCGTCTCCGGCCTTCCTTTGACCAGGGCCACATTGTTGACACTAAAAGAGGTCTGAAGTTGCGTGTGCTTGTAAAGGTTGTTTAAAACGACATTGGAAATGGCGTCCCGCTTAAGTTCATAAACGATCCTCATTCCCTGCCTGTCGGACTCATCCCTGATGGCAGAGATACCGTCCAGCTTCTTTTCTGTGATCAACTGGGCCGTCTTTTCCACCATATTGGCCTTGTTGACCATATAGGGAATCTCGGTGATGACAATCATCTCCTTGCCCGAGTCGGTTTTCTCCACGGAAGCTTTGCCACGCATGATGACCCGGCCCCTTCCTGTTTCAAAAGCTGATTTGACACCGTTGTAGCCATAGATAATCCCGCCGGTAGGAAAGTCTGGAGCAATGATATGTTCCATCAACTCAGAGATGGTAATCTCATTGTTATCGATATATGCCACAATCCCGTCAACCACCTCCCCGAGGTGATGGGGAGCCATATTGGTGGCCATCCCTACAGCGATACCAGACGCACCGTTCAACAGGAGTGCGGGTATCTTAGCGGGAAGTACTGTGGGCTCTTTTAACGAATCGTCAAAATTAAACTGGAAATCAACAGTGTCCTTATTGATATCTACCAACAATTCCTCCGCTATCCGCTTCAGCCTCGCCTCGGTGTACCTCATAGCAGCGGCACTGTCTCCATCGATGGAACCGAAGTTTCCCTGAGGATCCACCAAGGGATACCTAAGCGACCAGGGCTGGGCCATCCGGACCATACTTTCGTAAACAGCCGAGTCCCCATGAGGGTGGTACTTACCGAGAACTTCCCCTACTATCCTAGCTGATTTTTTGTGAGCCTTGTTGTGTGTTACTCCTAATTCCTGCATCCCGAAGAGGATTCTCCGATGCACCGGCTTCATACCGTCTCTCACATCCGGCAATGCCCTCGAAACTATTACCGACATCGAGTAGTCGATGTAGGCGCCCCGCATTTCGTCTTCGATATTAATCGGTATGATGTTCTCGTTTTCTCCCTGAGCCATAAAATAAATTCTCAACAATAAGACTGCAAGTTAGCAAAAAATACAAGCTTAAAAAAACATTCCTATACACTAAAAAACCCATTATTTATACCATTGCCCTACTTTTCTATGCTGCCTTTTCCAGATTGAACTCCCACGGTATTCCACCCCATCGTGCAAATGTTTCATTACGACTCCACAGCCTCCTACTTTGCATCTTTTAGTGCCGGGAAGACTGATGGATAAACCGATATTCAAAGTATAAAAATGCTGCTTGATAGGCTGACTTTCAAACAGCTCCACCCCATTCTGAACGACAACCTTGTCATAAGTTAAATTATAAAAGTTCGCGGCCGGCTTTAAATAGATTTTCGCATACTCCGAAAATTCTCTTTCCACCCTTAACCCCACTGCATAGAAGGGGTCGGTAGCCGACAAGTGGCTGTCGTAGGCTTCTCTAATCTTGAGTGTCCCATACTCACCTTCCAGAATAAAGTGCCAGGGATATTCCTGTCGTAGCCGCTGCTTTAGCTGGGACTGCATGTAGTAATTGTTGCTTGAGTACTTCCTGTATCTCCAGCTTAAAAAAGAGGCGCGTCGCTGCGCGTTGTATAGTACCAGCCCTAAAGTCCCGTAAAGCTTATCATAGGTATAGGAAGTGCCTTCTAATTGAAAACGTTGGTCGCCCATCTCGTAATTCCCTATCCTGCCGAACTCCCGCCCGTAACCTCCGCCGAGGGTAAAGAAATTAAACATATTGATTCTCAAACCCAGATTGACAGGAAAAGCATAGTCCCCCACTTTATAGGTCCCCTGGTTGTCAAGAAGGACCAAATCACTGACACTTTGAACCGGATAGGCCTCCGGCACGGCAGTGGAATAATCCAGTTGGTTCGTATGGTATCCCGCCCCGGAAGATATCTCCACACTGAAGGCACTGACGACGTTGCGAAAGACATTGCCGACATTGCTCTCACTCTTCCTCCCGCTGATTTTTCTCTCAATGCCGAAGATATCTTCCTCCTGGGCCAAAGAAGTTGTAACAGCAGTAATACAAATTACAACGATTAAACTTATCCTGTGCAAGCGGTTCGTCATATGAGTTGTTAGATTAAAGGTATATATGATACTAACGAGCAATAAACAAAAAAACCTCAATCGATTGAGGTTTTTTTGTTTGTCGCTTCCAATTCATTACGCTTCGGGATCCTTTTCCGCATCCCGTTTTTCTTTTAGCTCTGCGGTAAGGGAATCTACCTTCTCCTTGATCTCAGGGTCTGCTTTATAAGCTTTATTTACCTTGTTATAAGTAGGAACGCCTAAGACCTGGTCGTCTTTGATCAGGCTGACCTTTAGCTCAGTCACCTCCTGCTTCACTGCCTCTATACTATCCAAAATACCTTGATAAGCATCTCTTTCTTCCGGAGTGATACTGATTCCGTCAAGCTTCGCATCATCCCCCCACGCTCCTTTGATTTCGTTGTAGCGGGCGGGCTCGATGACTTCATGATTTTTGATCATCTCAAATATCTCCTCGTTCCTCATCTCATAAAAAGCAGTGACAGAATCTTCCATGGCCGCAAACTTCATCAGTTCCTCCTCAGTGACTTCCTCTGTCGCTTCTTGTGCATAGGCATTTAAGCTCAATAGGCCCATCATTAGAAAAGCCAATAGGGTTAATTTTTTCATAGATTTTTAGTTTTTGGGATTAATCAAGCTCCAATAAACTTTATTAAAAGTATTTTCACAAGAAAAAAACCGAAAAAAACAAAATCCGCCAGGCAGTGCTTTATTTTCCCCCTTTTAATTCCTGAATGGTGATTAGGGGGTCTTTGGAGGAAAAAACAAAACTGCCAGCGACCAAGACATCCGCACCTGCCTCCACCAAATACCCTGCATTGGCTTCGTTGACACCACCGTCTACTTCTATTTTGGTACCGGCGCCCGCCAGCTGTATGATTTGCTTCAGTCGGCGGATCTTGTCATAAGTCCGGTCAATAAACGACTGACCCCCAAAGCCCGGATTCACGGACATGATGCACACCATATCCACGTCTTCAATGATATCCACTAAAACTTCCACCGGTGTGTGCGGGTTAATCGCTACCCCGGCCTCACAACCCAGCGACTTGATTTTCTGAATCGTGCGGTGCAGGTGGTTACATGCCTCATAATGCACGGAAATAACCGCTGCACCCGCTTTTTTGAAATCCTCCAGGTAATTATCCGGGTTGACAATCATCAGGTGAACGTCCAAAGGCTTCCGGGCATGTTGTCGAATGGCCGCGGTCACCGGTATGCCAAAGGAAATGTTGGGTACAAACAGTCCGTCCATGATATCTATATGGATATAATCAGCCTGGGAAGCGTTCAGCATTTCGACTTCACGCTGTAAGTTGGCAAAATCCGCTGCCAGTATGGAGGGGGCAATCAATGGTTTCATTTTTTATAATATTAACATTAAATTAAGGAGTTGAAAGTTTAAAAGCAGAAGGGTCTATATTGACGAAGCATCCAACCTTTCCACTGATAGATTATCCAACTAAAAGAAGCATAAATCGATTCTTGAAGGATTAACGGCCCGCTAAGTAAATAATGGCTGGCCGATGTAACCTATAAACTGCCCAACTTTTCCACGCTTCTTCTTCACTTAATCAAAAGCCTATAATTCTTTCTATCCACCTTATCCCGGCATTCGATGAAATAAAGGCCAGAGGGAATATTGTCGATCTGAACCTGATATGGAGAACGGGCCGAAGACCGGCTAAGACCTTGATCCGCCAGAACCTGCCCCTGTGGACTGATCATTCTGAAATTACATTCCTTTTCATTGCCGTGATGGATGAAAAGTTCGTTTCCGTCCAGAGGATTCGGATAAATAAAGAATGTCAGCATCTCTCCCGGTTCCAAATCCAATATCTCGCCATAATAGGCGTCCAAAAAATTGGGAACCCCATAGCCCAGTTCAGAATCAGGATCCTCCGATTGGCTGCCGCTTTGCAATAACTGTTCGATTAGCTGCGCTCTGGTCCATTCAGACTTTGCCTGCCATAAACCTGCCGCCAGGGCCGCAACCTGCGGACTGCTGAAAGACGTGCCACTGGAAGAACCGGGACTATCTGCTTGCCTCCAGACGGTCACCCCGCTCCCCAGAGCCACCAGATCCGGCTTAATCCGCCCATCTGCCGTTGGTCCCGTCGAACTGAAACTGGATTTTCCCAACTGAGAGGTGACCGAACCCACCGCCAAAATCCCCTCGGCGTCGGCCGGGGCGGTAATGGTCTTCCAACTGCCGTTGCCTTCATTGCCTGCGCTGCTGACCACCAGGATCCCTTTTTGAGCCGCTAACGCAGCGCCCTGGGTGATAATGGCTGTTTTGCCGTCCAGGTCTTCATGGACGTAGTTCATTGATGCATCGTCAAACGAATTATAGCCCAGCGAGCTGTTGATAATATCAGCCCCCAGGCTGTCCGCAAACTCCGCAGCACGGACCCAGTTGTATTCTTCAATCTTGTATTCGGACTGCACATCTTCCGTAATGCATAGAATATAATCAGCACCATAGGCGCCCGCCACCAGTTGCCCCGGCTCAAAAGCCGCCATCACCGACAGAGAGGCGGTACCATGACCGTCGACCCGAAAAACATCCACGGCCCCGGGAGTCACAAAATCACGGGTGGCTACAATCCGGTTCTGCTCAAACAGGTGCTCCATCCCGGATATCTTATCTACATTGGCAAAGCCCGCATCAAAAACAGCAATCGTCACCCCCGCTCCCGTAAAGCCCGCCTCGTGCATCGCTGGGATCCCAAGTATTTCATTTTGGAAATCGTAGGTGTCCGTCTTTCTCGACTTGAGTCTAATGGAAACCGGGATGCTTAAGCTTGCCTTTTTGCCGTCATAGGTATCCGCATAAAAACCTCTGCCCACCAATACCGTTTCGCGGACAAAAGGCAACGCAGCGACTTCCGCCATTTGCTCCTCTGTCGCTACGACCACAGAAGCATTTAACCACTTGGAATGGTACTGGATGTTATATACCAAAGGCCTGATCGAGGCTATATATTTGGGTGATACAGGAAGATCCGTGCTGTCCGCCGCCACGCCCTCCCTGGCTCTCCTATCCAATGCCTTTTCCGAAAGCAGCTCGCCAGGCACCTCCAGATTATAGCTGGTCTCGGGCTTGTAGCGGTAATGGACCGCATACCTGTCCTGGCCATAGCTTATAGAAGATCCCGCCAACAGGGCCAGGAGGATCACCAGGCCTACACACTTATCCATACTGAATCAACTTTAAATGGCTGAACCGTCCCGATTCGATGATTTCCTGCCCTAAACAGTCATTTCTAGCGCAATAGTTTAATACCTCGTAATAACTCTCCAGCAGACCGACTTCCCTTGCATATACCTCGTACCTGTTGTCACGTAAGATGATCCGGTCATCTTCCTCTTGCTGCACTACCTTGACCACGTCGTTGTATAAGCTGTCTTCCAGTTGGTATTGCGTCAGTATTTGAAACCGAAACTCTTCCTCCTGATCCATATTCAAAACATTGCCGTTCCATTTTTTTGTGGCGCTGGGTGGAAAAACCAAAGCGACAAGATAACGGTTGTCCTGAAACCGAATCAATGAACCTTTGCTTATTTTCATGGTATAAGTCTGCTCAGGCAGCCAGGTTTGTCTATCCGTCGACTTTTCCCTCACGAACAAAAAAACCTGTTCTCCGTCCTCGTTGAAATAATCGGACTGGATTTGGTCCTTGTAGTAGTAATGGGAAGTTTCTGCATCCGACTCACCAAAGTAAACAGTTTCTGTAACCGAATAAACCCAGAACTTCCCCAGGGCGAGCGGTTGATAGTCAAAACCAAGATCCCCCGGGGTTTCCTCTACTTCCTGGCAGGAAACCGTCAGCGACGTTAAAAAAATGAAAACCATGTAAAATTTACGCATATCCTGACTCGTTGGCACCAAAATTACATCTTTTCGAATGATTCACCGCTTCCTGATTTATTATTTTGCGGTTTGGTGCTTGCTACACCCTGCACGTTACTTTATCCGACATCCAAAAAAGGCGGATAGGTCCTCCGAAGTCGCCGTAGCGAGGGACCAAAAAAGAAAGGAATGTCCTATCTTTGACCCAGCAAAAAAACCACCATATAAGAATGGCTTTAAAAACATTTGTAAAAGTAAGCACGGTCAACAACCTCAGCGACGCCCGCTACTGCGCCGGGATGTACGTAAACTGGTTGGGTTTTAACCTGGAAGAAAACAACCCCAATTACCTCTCCCCCGGGAAATTCACGGAAATCACGGAGTGGCTCTCAGGTTTGGAATATGTAGGGGAGTTCGAGAACGCCCATCCAGACACCATTTTGCAAACCATCAAAAACTACGACATCCACTGCATACAGATCAGGGAAGAAGCCCACGTACAAATGCTTTTAAATACTGGGTTCACCATTATTCTGAAGCAGATGATCCGGGACAATGATGATCTGCTTCATTTGATCGCTATCGCACCCAGTTTAAAGGATAACGATGTCATTCTTCTGCTGGAATCCGATATTCAAGAACTAACATCAGAACTAACAGGAAGTATAAAGCATCTGGCGAATCAGACACCGGTGCTGTTAGGTTTTGGTTTTAACGCGCAGACCGTAGAAGAAGTGCTGGAGCAAACCCGGGCCAAAGGGCTCGCCCTCAACGGCGGGGACGAAATCAAGCCGGGCCTAAGGGACTTCGATGAGCTGGCGGATATTCTGGAGGTGCTGGAAGAGGAGGAGTAAATCCCGCTGAGCCCCTTCTTTCCCAGCTTATCCTTCGTCAGCCTGAACCGAAGTCGAACCCATCATCCCGACATTCCCCTGTAAAACCAAGATCCAATCAGGGCCTCCCCTATCGGTACCCAAGGATAAGTCATGTCCTAATTGAGGATATGCCCACTAGCGTGCGAAAACGGGGGAAAACAGGATTATGTCAAGAGCCTCGGTTTCTCCCTTTTTTTACTGGAATCCACCTGAAAAAATCTTAAACATGGGAGTGGCTCAATGAATAAAAATATTCTATTTTTAGCTACTGCCAACATCTTCTTAAACCTCCGTTTGATGAACATTTTCAGAATTCCCATTTGCTTCCCGCTCTTCTTTGCGCTGGCCTGTTCCAACCCTACTGGAAATAACCACTCCAGCCAGGAATCAACGGCTAAAAACAACGCATCTATCCCCCTCCTGCTTACTGACCAAGAAAAATCCGACGGTTGGCAGCTATTGTTTGATGGCGAAAGTCTTGACCACTGGCGGTCGGTCAAAAGCGACAGCTTCCCCTCTCAAGCCTGGGTGATCGAGGACGGTGCCTTGGTCTTGAACGGCAGAGGCGGCGACATCATCACGAGGGAAAAGTATGGCAACTTTGAGCTGACCTGGGAATTCAGTCTCACCCATAAAGCCAATAGCGGTGTAAAATATTTTGTGGACAGCCTCCTCAACCAGAACACAGGCGAGGTAGCTTTCAACGGTCCCGAATATCAAATCATAGATGATTCCAACCACGAAGCCATCAAAGATGACCCCGAGGGCCTCTCCTCGACCGGATCCCTCTACCTGCTGTATGCTCCCGAAAATAAAGTGCTACACCCGGCCGGAGAATGGAACCAAGCGCGGATTGTTGCCAAAAACGGCCAGGTAGAGCACTGGCTGAACGGCACCAAGATAGTCAGCTACCAAAGCGGGAGCGGAGATTTCCTTAACAGAAAGTCGGAAACCAAATTCAAGGATTACCCGGATTATGGTGAAACGGAAGAAGGACACATCCTGCTCACCGACCATCAGGACCGGGTGTTTTTTAGAAACATCAGGATAAGGAGGTTATAAGGCAAATAGCCGTTTCCATAATCCGACAGGTATTTGTGGGGACTCCCTGCATGGAAAAGCTCGATAGGAAAGAGAAAAACATCTTTAGATGCTTCCATGCTATAAAAAAAACCGCCCCAGGTAACCGGGACGGCTTTCCGTGGCTTTATTCAATCTTCTTATGGACTCGCAAATAAGCCATCAGCTCAATAATCTCCTGCTCCGACAGGTTTTCAAACAATCCCATCGGCATCATAGACACTGGCGTCACTTCTCTGGATTGGATGGTTGATTTATTGATGATGACTGGATCCTGACCAACTACCCTTAAGGTAAGTTGTCGGTTGTTTTCAGAGATCACATTCCCCGAATAGTTTCTGCCATCCCGGGTAGTGATCACCACCATCCTGTAATCATCCTGAATCTCTGCACTGGGATCCAATACATTCAGCAAGATATAGTCGATGTCAGCCCTATTGGATCCGGTAAGATCCGGCCCCATCACTCCCCCGTCTCCGTACATCTTGTGGCAAGGTCCGCAGACATTTTCAAAAACGGCTTTCCCTTTCTTCAGGTCGGCACTGGCCAAAGCCTCCGGCTGTAGTATGTCCCGGTACTTTTGATAAGCCGCTTCATCTTTGGCAACAGACTCTATAGGCCCCCATATCTCGATAAATCCGCTACCAACCACCCTCAACATCTGTCGGGCCACCGTGGGGGATATTTCCCTTTTCGGGATACGGTTTTCTTTTATTTCCGTCACCAGCATTCCTCCATATCGTGGCCGGGATGATAGGGTATTAATCGCTTCGGTTTTCTCTTCAGGACCCAGGTTCTTGTAACTTTGGACAAGTAGCCTACCCAGAGACTCGCTATCATAAGCCGCTATAGCTCTGATGGCTTCCAACCTTAGTTTATCGTCTTTAAATAAAGCTGGCAGTTCGTTTACCAAGGCAGCGTTTTGCTGGGCGGACAATAATTTCAATGACCTGACGCGCTGGTCCAGAGGTGCTTTGGCGTTCTTGAGCGTCGCCAGCGCACGCTGGGTAGCCTCCCTGTCCCCAAAAAGCTCCGAAATCGCGGTCGTTAAGGCTTTGTTCTCCGCAGACTTTTGCAGTTTCCCGGCGGAAGCCGCCCAATTGGCGGGAGCCGTCAGATCGGTTCTTCCTTCCATGCCATTCAACATCCCCTCCAACATCAGCGGCGCATTGTCGCCGGTCTTGTCGATGGCATTAACCAAAAGCGCCAAATGGTCACCGTCAACTGCTCTCCTTGCGATCAACTTGGTGACGAAAGGAATTTTAGAGCCACTGGCTAGTTCCAGAAATCTGGCGGGGTCCTTTTCAATTAAGGATTCCACCCCGTACCAGATCATCTTTGGGAGGTTATGGTCTTCGCTGTCTTCAGCATGTTGCAGCAGGTTAGCCGCAATGGCCCATTTTTCATCCGTCGAAATTCGCTGAAGGGAAGAAGCCAGTCGCAGGCGCACCACGGGAGAAGCATCCTGCTTGGCCATTTGGATAAATTTAGCCTTGGCTTCTTGGGATGGGTTCATGTCTTCGCAGAGAAACTGAACCGCCCATCCCCTCACATGCTCGTCCTGGTCCCCTAAGGCATCCAGCAGACGCTTCTCAGTGAAGCCACCGATCTGATGCAGGGTCCACATAGCCCGAAGCCTAAAGTCAATATTGCTGTCTTTGCCAAACATTTCCAACAGCTCTTGAGCCGTCTCTTTCTTCAGCGTGCCGTCAGTAGCCCGCTTATGAAGGATTCCCCTTGCCCTTCTGGAATGCCAGTCGCTGGCGCTTTTCTGAAGGCCCACCAACTCCCGGTCAGAAAGCAGGTTTAAATCCTCATACCTTCCTTTAAAGTCTTTTGCCAAATTGTTGACCGGCATCGTACGGAAGATCCGTCCCGTCTCGGAGTTCAACACTTCCTGCCCGCAGATGTCAGCATCGTGCCAGTCCAAGGCGTACAGGCCGCCGTCCGGCCCTATCTCCATGCTGAAACCTACCCACTGGGCGTTATTGGCCGTCACGAAATCATCACCGTGCTTTCCCACAAAGCTGGAGCCCGAAGGTTCCAAAATGTCGGATAAGATGGCATGCTCGTGGATATTCGCCATAAATATCCTCCCTTTTTCTTCCGGGGGAAAAGCATCCGATTGATAAATCCTTGCGCCGCCATGCGCCGATCTGTGGCTATGGTCGGTAATGGTTTTGATATCATCATACACATAGGGGTTGAAATGCTGGCCGCCCTGGCGGTGATATATACCTCCCGGGACAATGTGCCACAAATGGGGAAGCACGCAAGCGGTGATAAACAACTGTCCCTTGGCATCGTAATCAATCCCCCAGGGGTTGCTGAACCCATGGGCTACTACTTCAAAACGGTCTTTTACCGGATGATAACGCCAAACCCCACCGTTAATATCAACCCCATCGGCCTCTAAAAGATCCTCCGGAAAGGAGTCGTTGTGAAAATAAAGCTGGCCTTTCCCTTTGGGTTTGCGGATCTTCGAGGGTGTGGCAAATCCTTGCAGACCGTATAGCCAGCCATCGGGACCCCAATGAAGGCTGTTCAAGGTTTCATGCCGGTCCCGGATACCCCATCCTGTCAGCAATACTTCAATGTCGTCCATATCCGCCTTGTCGTCCCTGTCTCTGTCAGGCACAAACAACAGATTAGGTGGAGCTCCTAGGTACAAACCGTCAAAGCCTACTGCCATTGCGGCGGGAAATGCCAGGCCCTCCAAAAACACTTTTTTGCTATCAGCCTCCCCGTCGCCATCCGTATCTTCCAAAATCAGGATTCTGCTGTTGCCAGCACTGGAAAAACCATGTCCACGGGATTCATAATCCCGGTTTTCAGCCACCCAAAGCCGGCCTTTGTCATCCCAACAAAAGGCCATCGGCTGGGTAATCATCGGTTCGGCTGCCCAGACATTGACTTGGTAGCCCTCCTTGACAGTCATCGCCTCCACAGCTTCCCACGGTTCGAGGAATTTGGCGTTACGGCCTTCCTCTTGGGCGATCCGCCAGAGCTCTGTAGCGCTGTACATGCCTGTCTTGCCCGAAAAATCCCCCCACCATTCATTGATCTCCAAGTCGTTGATGTCGCCGGAATGCACCACCAGCTGGTGCTTCAGGGTTTCGGTCTTTCCTGCGGGAATCACCCAGTCCCCGTCCCGGGTATAAGAAGGCCCCACCCCGAGTTGCCCGTCCACTCTCCATTTGTTGGGATAGCCATGGTTTTCGGGATGTTCAAAAATGGAGATATTCGCCATGTCATCCCGGCCTTCGACCTGCATGGCTACATTGACCCACATGGCCGGCTGACCTTCTGCCTTGTCGTCTTTTTGCCTTGCCGCGTTGATGACTTCACCCATGATCCCTTCCTTCCAGGGCATTCTGAGAAAAAGCCCGCCGTAGTCGTACTTGCCGATCGTGACGTCAGTCTTGGCCTCTCCCTTCCATTCCAGGTTCAAATAATATTGGCCGTCAGTCTCCCGCATCGTCCAGGTCTGCGTTTCCAACATCACAGCCTCCCCGTTTTCATCCAACAACTCGTACACGGTTTGCCATTGGACATCCTCTCCCCGCTCCGTGATGGCATGGGCGGCCACCTTTTTCCAATAGCCCTCACCGGGATTGTGAAAGTAGTCCCTTCCATTCACGCTTGTAAACCCCCAATAGAGGCCGGTCTGATGCTTGTGATGCCTCGGGCTGTATTCAGTCAAGACCCCTTTGCCATCAGGCGCTTCGATAGGATGAATGTAAGGACGAAAGCCAGGCCTGGCATGCTGGGTGAGCAAGGCCTCTGTCCCGTCTTTTCTAAATACAGAGATGGTTTCCTGGTCTTCTCCAATGACGATATGCAGTTCCGTATTGCCCACCCTTTCTTCTTGTTGTTGGGAATGTCCGGCACCACAGCTGTAAAGGACTGTGGCGCATAAAGCAAAAAGTAAAGTCCCTCTAATCATAGTTGTCGTTTTCAATGTCTTTTGGTTTTAATTGTTAATGGTAGGCCCTGCGGAAAAGGGATTCACCATTTCCGCAGGGCAGGGTATTTGGAATTACCAGTTGGGATTTTGGGTCGAGCTGCCCAATCGGCAGTGTCTCTCCTGGTACGAATATAGAATATTATCACCGATCCTTCCAATGGGTTCGCCTGAGGAATCTCTATGCAACCTGGATCCGGGATCAAGGCTTTTTTGTTCAGCCATTTGTTAAGCATCTGCTGCCTGGCGCCCCAACCCGCAAAATCGGCTCAGCTCCTTACAAAGATTCCCAGCACCTCCATCAGCTGCGGCTTGTCGTACATCGGGACGTCTGCTGTAGGTCCGAGTCATCGAGAGGCGCCTGGTAGAAGACCCTTGATTTGTTGAGAAGATCGGGTTTTTGACGGGGATTCTCCTTTCACTCCCAAACTGACCAGTACCTCGGGCGCATCTTTAAAAAATATCCCCCCAATTCCCCGGTGTCTCTTGAACGTGGCCTGGAATTCGTCGAAGGCCTCCTGGTAATCCATAGACGCCAAGGTGCTTTCCTCGGTCTCCCGGTCGCTGAGCTCCTTCATCCTTTTGGCATGCTCGTAAACGCCCCAACCTTCGGCCAGCTTTGCTTCATCCATACCAAAATCCGCCAACAATGTACGGATCTCTTCATGGGGTCTTGCAGTGGTCAACGCAATCCTCGGACGTTCCAAAAACTTCGCTTCGGAAACAAAAAGACGGTTACTCATAGGATTTATAATTTTAAGTGATACACAATGTAATTAACCATTTTATAGAATTTTAAGCAATAAATAACCCACTTAAATACAATCATATACCTAAAAACACCCTATATGGGGTATATTATCCCTCCCTACCCAACTCATCAACAGCTGAAATACGGCTCCCCACACTACTTTATGCGCCAGGTGCGTCGCCCGGCTCTCCGGCCGACCTGTGAGGCAACCGGGAAACAGGCTGATAAATCAGGAAGCATTGTTAAACACTACGGAAGGGCTGCGGAACACTCTGGAAGGGCTGTGGAACACTCTGGAAGCCTGTCGGGAACTCCGGATGCCTACGTGTGGCTGGAAAAGGGCTTTTTTGTAACGCTAGTGCGAACGGCTCGTTTCCCAAAGGAAGGAATGACAGCAGAAACGGAAGCCCCTATGTCC
>CAZHZP010000006.1:0-3553 GCA_964537165.1 uncultured Roseivirgaceae bacterium
TTTTTATTTAAAAGAGACTAACACAATTGATTTCTTAATTTGTTCAAAAGCCAACATTAATTCTTCCTCGGTGGCTTTCTTGCCTTTTTCTTTCTTTTTCACTGTCAGGGCTACTCCCGATTCCTCCACAGTAGCCAGGGTACCCTCCACTTCAGAGCCGTCCGTTAATGTCACCTTTAGATTTCTTCCCAGGTTTTTTTTATACTGCCGCTCAGATAAGAGCGGGTAATCCACCCCAGGAGAGGATACTTCCAGCACGTACGCCTGATCCAATAAGCCGGTGGCTTCTATTTCTTCGCCTACGGCCCGGCTGACCAGTGCACAGGTATTGATATTAAGCCCCCCATCCGCATCGATCAGAATCCTGATCCGCTGCTGGGCGCTCTTCTCACCCACTTCAACATCCACGACAAAGTGAGACTCATCCGGTAGATGTTTCTCTACCATCTCTTCTATTTTCTGCTTCAATTCCCGATTGGTTGTTTGACAATACAGTATGTTCGGTTCAGCGCCACTTTTAGTGCTTTTCCATATGATGAAGATAACAACTCCATCCGATTTAATTTCAACTTATCCGCATATTTATTTGGCGATAAGCCTGTTGCAAGAAAATAACGCCTGAAACAAGCCTTCCAAAAGCAGCCTTTCGATAGACCATAATGAAAGAGGGGACTGTGTGTCCCCTCTTGGTTCTAGGCTAATACAGGGCAAAGGTAATAAAATAATTTCTGTAAAAAAAGTAATAAAAGCGCTACAATTCTTACAAGGCAGCTACTTAATTTCTTTTTTGGGGAAAATATATATCAGAAAAGCCGCTAAGACGATGTGCACAGGGCTTTGACAGAAAAGAAGAACATCGTAGCCGATTTTGCCTTTTGGGCACTTTAAGACGTAAATTGCCAATGTTTATGATAAATTTGCATCATGCAGTCAAATGAATTAAAAATATATAACACCCTTACCCGGCAAAAGGAACTTTTCGAACCGCTGACCCCGCCTTTTGTGGGCATGTATGTCTGTGGCCCCACCGTTTACGGCGATGCCCATCTCGGACATGGGAGGCCAGCCGTCACTTTTGATATCGTGCACCGGTATTTGCTTTATCTGGGTTATAAGGTCCGATATGTGCGCAATATCACGGATGTCGGTCACCTGGAGGCGGATGCCGATGACGGGGAGGACAAAATCGCCAAAAAAGCCAAGCTGGAACAGCTGGAGCCGATGGAAGTGGCGCAGAATTATACGGACTCTTATCACCGGGACATGGATGCACTGAATACCTTGCGGCCAAGCATAGAACCGCGGGCCACAGGCCATATCCCGGAGCAAATCCAACTGGTGGAGGATATCCTCAGGGAAGGATTGGCCTACGTGGTGAATGGTAGCGTGTATTTCGATGTGCTCAAATACCACGAACGGCAACATTACGGCAAACTGTCTGGCCGCGTGGTAGAAGAACTGATGAGCGGAAGCCGGGATCTGGATGGACAAACCGAGAAGCGAAACTCCATTGATTTTGCTTTGTGGAAAAGTGCTGCACCCGAACATTTGATGAAGTGGAGCTCGCCCTGGGGCCTGGGTTTTCCCGGCTGGCACCTGGAGTGCACCGCCATGAGCTCCAAATATCTGGGAAAACAATTTGATATCCACGGAGGTGGCATGGATCTTCTTTTTCCGCATCACGAATGTGAGATCGCCCAAGGTAATGCCTGCAATCATGTCGATCCAGCCAAATACTGGATGCACAACAATATGATCACCATTAACGGGCAGAAGATGGGCAAGTCATTGGGTAACTTTATCACGCTGCAGCAGCTTTTTAGGGGGGATCACTCCCTGCTGGAGCAGGCTTACAGCCCCATGACGATACGCTATTTTATCCTAACGGCCCATTACCGTTCAACATTGGACTTTTCTAACTCAGCGCTGCAAGCGGCACAAAAAGGATACAAAAAGGTCATCAATGGCTTGAGGATCGCCAAAAAGCTGGTGTTTGTGCCGGATGAGCAACTCTCTGTGGATCCAGAGCAGGTGGAACAGGTGGAGCAGAACATCCAGAATGCCTTCCGCGCCTTATCCGATGATTTTAATACCGCCCAGGCAATTGGATATTTGTTCAACCTTCTTAAAAAAATCAACAGTATCTATACCGGACAGTTGTCGCCAGCCCAGTTTGGCGAAGAGGCGTTTGTGAAGTTGATCGAAAATTATATTGTACTGGTGGAGGATATCCTGGGTTTGAAAGAAGAACAACCTGATAATTCTCTGGCTTTGCTGGATACCTTGCTGGCGATTTATCGACAAGCCAAACAGGCGAGGGATTATGCCAAGGTGGATGAAATAAGGGCTGGGCTCAAAGATTTGGGCATTGTGGTGAAAGACATGAAAAATAAAATTGATTGGGCATATGAAGAATAGAGGAATCTGGTTTTTGGCCTTGCTGGCTGTACTCGCAGCTTGCGGACAAGGCGCCAATGAAGTACAGGAAAGCGTGGTGAAACAGGAATACAAGCCCGCGCCTTCCTTTAATGCGGATTCCGCCTATGCTTTTATTCAAAAACAAGTGGACTTCGGTCCCCGCGTTCCCAACACAGCAGAACATAGGGCCACAGGAGATTGGCTGCAAGAAAAACTAGCCTCTTATGGTCTGGAGGTGACCCCCCAGGAATTTACCGCGCAATCCTATGATGGAAATGAACTTCGACTGACCAATATCATCGCTTCCTTCCAGCCTGAACTGAAGAAAAGAATCATCCTTGCCGCCCATTGGGACACGAGGAGGATGGCTGACAAGGACAGCCAAAGGATCGATGAACCCATCGACGGTGCCAACGACGGCGGGAGTGGTGTGGGCGTGTTGTTGGAAATAGCCAGGGCAATCAGTACGGCGGAAGAAGAACTAAACGTGGGGATCGATATTATTCTCTTTGACGGGGAAGATGACGGGAAGCCGCACTATGCGCCAGGTGGTGGAGACGACTCCAAATGGTGGGCGCTCGGTTCACAACATTGGTCCCGTACCCCGCATGAACCAGGCTATTCCGCGTACTATGGGATCTTGGTGGACATGGTGGGGGCCAAAGGAGCCCGCTTCTTCAGGGAGGGGGTTTCCATGCAGTATGCGTCCAATATCGTCAACAAAGTCTGGCGCCACGGACATCACCTAGGGCACAGTGATTTCTTCCAGATGAGGGATTCCCATGCGATCACCGATGACCATATTCCCGTCAACGAAATCGCCAATATCCCCATGATCAATATCATCGACTATTCACCGGACCGCGGCTTTGGTCATTTCCACCATACCCATATGGACAATATGGATATCATTGACAGACATACCCTGAAAGTGGTCGGCGAAACGGTTTTGTTTACTGTTTACCAGGAGTGACCCGAACAGGAAATGTGAGGGAAGATGTAAAAAAGTATTTACGAACCTTTCATGCATCTTTACAAATTAGACAAGAGCACCTATTACCTAAAGAAAATGAAGCGCTTAAATGTCCCGTCTTGATCTAGCAATTCTTCCATTGGTAGGAGGGTACATTTTTTT
>CAZHZP010000006.1:3653-30939 GCA_964537165.1 uncultured Roseivirgaceae bacterium
GTCAAAAAGTGAAATATATGCAAAAGAAGCTTAGTTTTGTCTTGTAAACTACAAAAGTCGGTTTATCAATAGTTTCAATATTTATGACAGGTAGGACGGCGGCTGCAGGGTCGTTTTTTCAACTATCTGAAAAATCAGTTTGCCGTCCATAAGATTCTTATTTCAAAATGGGATTAATCAACACACACATCATAATAGAATGTTTTAAAGGGCTATTCGGTAGCGACCCGCTGACTGTTCGGTCGCCGGGCAGAATTAATCTGATCGGTGAACATACCGATTATAACGAGGGCTTTGTGTTGCCGGCAGCCATTGATAAGGAAATTTACCTGGCTTTTGCTAAAAACGATCTGGAGGAATGCCGGGTCTTTTCCTATGATTATGACGAAATGAATACTTTTTCGCTCCATGGCTTTTCCCCGGTGCCACAAGGCTGGATCAACTACATCATGGGAGTAGTGGCACAGCTGCAGGCGGGTGGACATGTCGTGGGAGGATTTGATTGTGTCTTTGGAGGTACTATACCCATCGGTGCGGGATTGTCTTCCTCTGCAGCCTTGGAAAACGGCGTTTGCCTGGGACTTTCGGCTCTTTTTGGCCTAAGTCTGGACAGGCTATCGATGATCCGGTACAGTCAGAAAGCAGAACATGAATATGCAGGTGTCGCCTGTGGTATTATGGATCAGTTTGCCTCTATGATGGGCAAAGCTGAACATGCTATCAGACTGGATTGTCGGAGTATGGAATACAGTTATTTCCCTCTGAATCTAGGGGAATATCAGGTCATTTTGTGCGATACAAAGGTGGAACATGCACTGGCTGATTCGGAATACAACCAGAGAAGAGTGGAATGTGAAATAGGTTTGGCGGCAGTACAGAATTTTTACTCGGGAATCAAAAGCCTCCGTGATGTAACTTTTGAGATGCTGGACACGGTAAGGGTGGAAGTACCTCCCATCGTATATGAGAGATGCTCGTATGTATTGGAGGAAAATGAGCGGTTGCTCACCGGCTCCGAATGCTTGGAAAAAGGGGATTTGGAAGGGTTTGGAAAGCTTATGTACGGCTCGCATGACGGATTGTCCAAAAAATACGACGTGAGCTGTGCCGAACTGGATTTCCTGGTAGACTTCACCCGCGACCGGGAGGAGATATTAGGTGCCAGAATGATGGGAGGCGGATTCGGAGGCTGTACCATCAACTTGGTCAAGAAAGGTAAAAAGGAAGATTTTGCGGCCGAAATCACCGAGGCTTATCAAGAGCAATTTAAACGTAAGCCGGAAATATATGAGGTGAATATCGTGGACGGAACGAGTGTATATGCTACATGAGGCAGATTAGCTTCCCGTAGATTAGGCGGCTTACCGCAAGAGGTATCCGCCTAACCCACGGGAGGCAGGGTCTTTAACCAGTTGATTTGTCAGGTTAGAAACACTATTTCAGGGCTTTGATTTTTAGGTTTTTAAACTCAACTCCTTGTCCTTCGCTCTGCAATCCAATAAAGCCTTCTTTTAGGGGCTTGCCATCGATTTTAATGTTTGGATCATATCGGTTGGCTACGCCGCCGCCGATTTGGGGTTGGGTATACTGTAAGACGGTATCTCCGTTGATCAGGTGGGTCACTAGGGAATCACCATATACGATGAGCTCGGCGCTCACCCAGTCGTCCCACGCATGGGTGTCGGACGAGGAATTGATACAGTGGCGGGGATCCATTTTCCCCTGAAAAAACACTTCTGTACCCGGGCTGCACATATTGCCAGTGGGTCGGGGTTTTCCATCTCCGGCATCTGCCAACATCTGGAACTCCACCGAGATCGGCCAGTCCTGTTCGACGAGTATGGAATGGGGGTCTTGTGAGTGAAACATGATGCCACTGTTCCGGTAGGTATAGTCAGGGGCATCTGTTAGCCATTCTTCCGTAAAGCGGTAATCCCATTTCAAATGAAAGGAAGAAAAGGGTTGCTCGTAGAAAAGATGCCCGTAACGCTCATTGAATTCGGGATAGTCCTCGTAGTTGACCTGGATGACCCCATCCACTACCCTGAAGGTATTGGCAAAGTTGTCGCCTACCTCGTGGTGATGGATTTTGGGTATCCAACCGTCAAGATTTTTTCCGTTGAATAGTGTCGTCCATTCACCTTCTTCTTTTTTTCCGGCTACCTTACCACTGTTACAAGAAGAGATAAAAACCCAGCCCGTCAAAGCCAAAAGTAAAACTGTGTTTTTCATGGTCAGTTATTTTTCAATTTTTTGGAACACCCGCACATAATCCACCAGGTAAGTTCGGGGGAAGGATGTGGATGATGGATCGCCTCCATTGGAGCCAATAGCCAAATTAAGCAAAATATAATGTGGCTGGTGAAAGGGGTTAAAGCCGTCGGGGTTTAACGTTAGACTTAAATCAACTTCATTTAGCAATTCGTCATCCAGATAAAGCCTGATAAAAGATTCGTCCCACTCCATTTTCCAAACATGGAATTTGTCTGCCCAATCTGGATCCTTTTCCAAGAATTTGGAAAAAGGAACTTTTACTTCATCCCAGGCAGCCCTTAGCCTTTGATGTGCCCAGGCCGCATTGGCCAGTATGGTTGCTTCTCCGTCTACCTGGTAATACTCCATAATATCAATTTCCCCGTTGGCCGGCCAGCCTTTCGTAATTCCCAAGGTCCAGATGGCAGGCCACATGCCTAAAGAGGGATCTATCTTGGCCCTGATTTCAAATATACCATATTGGAAACTATGTTTTCCCCTGGTATTGATACTTGAGGACGTATATGCAGCCCATTCGGTATTTTTTCTCCAATCCTTGCTGTCGGGATCGTAAAATTCATTTTTCACGCGTTCCCTTCGGCCTTCTATTACCAGCAAGCCATCTTTAACCACGGCGTTGTCTGGCTGGTACCATTGTAGTTCATTGTTCCTTACCAGGCCGTATTCATGGGACCAGTTACTGCTATCGGGTTTACCGTCCCGGTCGAATTCCTCATTCCAGACCAATTCATAGCCACTTGGAGCCTTGGGACTGGATTTGTCAGGATGATAAGGAGATAAGCCCTGGGAATAGGCCGTTATATTGCTTATTAGAAGAATGAATAATATCCGGATTTTCATAATATATTGTTAATTGGGTGACATTGAGATAAAAGGAGGATTGTTCTCTTTTTACTGTTTGAATACGCTTAGGTCCCATTCATCCTTCCACTTGAGGATGGGTCTCCCAGATTCCATTTGAATGGGAAGCCAGACATATCTGCCGTCAATGGGATTTTGAGGTCTCCAGCGATCAGCCATAAAAATAAAAGCGCCGTTTTTCCCCTGTACAGGAAGGATGAATGTACTCTGGGAGTGGAACGTCAGATCGGCATCTTTGCCTACCGCCGGATTTCCCAGAGATTCCCAAGGACCGAAAATATTATCTGCTACGAAAGAACGTGCAGCATTTGGATCCCATCCCGTGCATCCGGAAGCTATCATATAGTATTTTCCTTCATGTTTGAAGATGGCCGGGGCCTCATTGTGTCCTGCCGGTTCCATAACCGACCATTTGCCGGTGAAGTCGAGATAATCGTCCGTTAACTCGGAAATATGCAGCGTGAGGTTTTCTTCCGCTGCATGGATATGATAAGCCTTCCCATCATCGTCTACAAAAAGTCCCATATCCCTGGACATTTGGCCTCCTTCAAAATCCCTTCGGATAAAAAGGCCTTCGGCTACCTCTTGTTTCCATTCATCCGACCAGGCCTCAAGTTCATCTTCGGTGATTTTCTTATTTTTCCATTTTTCAGGGAAATCAACCGGCCAAGTTCCTGCATTCGGACGGAGCGATCTGACATAGCTATAGGGTCCTGTGATATGGTCGCTTACTGCCAATGCCGTACGGGCAGCATCATAACCCTGGCCTTTCAATTCAAGGTGAAACCACATCACGAACTTTCCGGTTCTCTCATTGTAGATCACCTTCGGCCGCTCAATTACGCTTCCCTTTTCGATGTCAGAGCCACTCCCTTCTTCATGTACCGCCAGAGCAATTCCCTCGTTTTTCCAGTTGTAGAGATCTGTAGAAGAGTAACAGCTCACCCCGACATTGGCTCGGTTGCCACCTCTCCCGGCAGTTTTATGTTCGCCAAACCAATAGTAAACGCCATCATGAAATAGAATGCCACCGCCATGGGCATTGATATGGGTGCCATTCGTATCCTTCCATATCTCCCCCGGCTGGAAAGCGGTGTTTTGCTGTGCGAACACTCCGCAGGCTGCCAAAAGAAATATTCCTATTGTATTCAATATCTTTTTCATCGTTGTTATGATTTAAATGATAGAATAATTGTTCTAGATGTCATAAAACATCAATGTCACCAGCCAGGATTCTGCTCAAGTGAACCTCCCGACTTGTTGATTTCCTCAGCGATAATAGGATAAAGGTACATTCTGCTCTCAAATGTCCTCTCTTCAATTGCCCGGTAATCGAACTCAAAGCTGCCGTCGCTGTTCCTGGTGATTAGCGCTCCCTCGACCGGTTGCCCAAGAGCTTTCTCGGCGATCTTCCATCTTCTTGTGTCCCAAAATCGGTGTTCTTCAAAAGCCAGCTCAACCCTGCGCTCGTTCCTGATCCTTTCTCTAAAATCCTCGCTTGAAGATGCCATGACGTCGGGCATATTAACACCTGGTCTCTGTCTTACCATGTTTATAGCTTCGACGGCTGTCAAGGGGGTCAGTTCAGATGTTCCCGCGGGACCATAAGCTTCGTTCATGGCCTCAGCATAATTGAGCAGAATCTCCGCGTATCGGAAGTAGATCCAAGAATGGACGCTGGTTCTGTTCTGCAACAGATCAAGCCCCTCATCTGCATGTTTTTTGAGGTAATAGCCTGTCTTCGTTGCCCGGGGCTTGCCGAGGCCATCTGCCCCGCCTCTCCACATTTCAACTTTCCGGCCCTTATAATCAGTATTATTCACAATGACGGTCATCAACAGGCGAGGGTCTCTGTCTACGTAGGGATTTTGGGGATTATAAGAAGGATCTTCCTGGATGCTCAAGCCATTAATGGTTTCGTAGGCGTCCACAAGATTCTGGCTTGGATTGGTTCCTCCTACTGCTCCTGTAAACCCAACCGGGTAATGGGCTCTTTCAAAATTGTTAGAAGCTGCGTGTTGCCGGGCAAGGATGATTTCGCTGTTGTGCGAAGACCTAAAAAGATTGCGGTAATTATCCGTTAACGAATATTGGTTCAGCGCAATGACTTCATAGGCCGCCTCGGCCGCTTCTATCCATCGTTGCTTATCGTTGGTTGGGTTATGCAGGGGGCTGGCGGCATATAACAATGCCCTAGACTTAAGTGCCAGCGCGGCACCTTTGGTAGCCCTTCCTACCATACGGTCACTGTCATATCCTACCCAGGAGTCCCTCATGTCTTCAAGAGCAAGGTCAATCTCTTCGATAATGTAGCCTACACACCTGTCAAAGGATTCCCGAGGGTGCTGGAAGCTATCAGCTGTAGTCAACACCCCCTCGATAATGGGCACTCCCCCATATCTTTTGACCAACTCAAAATAGAAGAATGCTTTAAGAAAATGTGCCTCAGCCCGCAACCACTTAAGATCGTTAGCCTGGGTCTCGAAGGTTTGCTTTCCCTGTTCTGTCACTGTATCCAAAACGATGAGGTTTCGGTAATCCTTCGAATTTTCCAAAAACAGGTTTGCCTTGCGTATACCGTCGTACAAATTATTCCATTGGTCATCAGGGTTACCGAAAGCACCCCAGTTTCCGTTTCCCAGTTTTTGGACATCGTTGTTCATTCCGGAATGTGCGGCGTCATCAGTAGCCGAAGCCAACATTCCTCCATTAAAACGGTCCAAACCAGCGGGTAAGTGACTGTATATGCCGATACCAAAATTTCTGATAGTAGTATAAGAAGCAAAAGCCTGCTCCTCTGTATAGTTGGTATCCATTCTCCTGTCTAAGAAGCCCTCCACACAGGAAGATACACCTACCAGTAAGATTATATAAATCAGTGAAATGTATTTTTTCATTTTATTCAGGGTTATCATAACGGATTAAAATTGTACACTTACACCCATGTTAAGGGATTTCAATGGTGGATAGCCTCCAAAGCTTTCCGGATCCAGCATCTCCATTTTGTCCCAGCTAATAAGATTAACCGCATTGGCAAACACCCGGACGTTATCTACTTTGATTCTCTCTGTCAAAGTTACCGGTAAAGTGTACCCCAGTTCAACATTCCTAAGCCTGAGGACATTTCCCGACTTCATCCAGAAGGTGGAAGGGCGGAAGTTATTTTCATTGGGAAGGGTGGTCAGCCTTGGAAAGGTGGCGTTTTGCTGATTTTCAGGAGTCCAGCGGTTCAGCGCATTCACCCCAATATTGGCATCGTTTTGAAGTGCCCAGAAGTAGGTGCCGTTCAGATAAACATCTCTGTTGGCCAAGCCGTAGAAGAACAGTTCTAAGTCAAACCCTTTGAACCGGCCTCCTAGGCTGAAGGTGTAGGTCATCTCGGGCTGCCAAGGCTTGCCGATGGCATGCTCATCATTCTGATCAATTTTTCCGTCGTTGTTTTTATCCGAATACCGTATATCCCCTGGCTGTACAGGAGCAAAGCTAGATGGGGGAATACCGTCTACTAATTCACCGTTGGCGTCAAAATCTTCAGGTGAGTAGAACCCGATGGCTTCCAGACCAAACTGCTGCCCCACCGGATGTCCGGTTCGGTACATATATCCCTCTGGCCGGTACATTTCATTCATGTCGACAATCTTATTCTTCGAAAAGAAGGCACTTGCCCCGATAAAATACTCCAGCGATCCCAGCTGATCCTGATAAAGTAAATCTATCTCAAATCCTCTGTTATTGACCTTGCCGACGTTTTCAAAAGGAGAAACCGCACCTAGGTAATTCGGATAGATATTTTCCCCATCTACAAGAACATCAGTTCTGGTATTGTAGAAAAAATCCATCCCGAAATTTAGCTTCTGGTACAGTTGCCCTTCAAAGCCCAGGTTGAATTTAAGGTCTTTTTCCCAGGTTACACCGGGGTTGGCCAAAGCTCCTTCCACAATGGTAGAAATTGCCGAATTGTCCATACCTAGCCTATAATTGCCGGAGTAATAAAAATCCTGCGCATAGGCAAATCTGCTGCCTCCGAAAAGGTCACTTCCTACCAAGCCGGCCGAAGCCCGGGCTTTCAGGAAGCTTATAGCAGTGCTGTTTTCCAGAAAGCTTTCTTTGCTGACGATCCATGCGCCGGAGAGGGAAGGGAAGAACCCAAATCTTTCTCCTTCTGCAAATCTCTCAGAACCGCTATAAGCAAATCCAAGTTCCGCATAATATTTGGCCTGGTGATTGTATTTCACCCGTCCCATAATGCTCTGCCGGGCGTATGGGACATTGTTGCCACCAGTATGCAATACATCCTGGTGATACATCAACATCGCCGAAATCCCGTTTTCTCCCAGCTGCTTCTCGTAGTCCAATGCCGCCTGGACGTTCATCCGGTTCCATTGGTCATTTCCTCCTTCAGCCACACCAAATCCCGTATCCAATCCCCTTTGAAGGTAGTTGATGTCCGAGTCACCAGGCCCTTGATACAGCTCATAATAAGCCAGGTTCCTGGTACGGTTATAGTTGCCACGGTGCCAGTTGTTGATGCCCAGGGCCTGCGAAAACCGTAAACCCGGGACGAAGTCACTTAAATCTTCTGAAAGCCGAAGGTTGGTCAGGATATTCCTGTCATGGGAGGAGGTATATCCTCTTCCTAACACAGAAGCTACAGGATTATCCGGATAGATGGAGCTTCCGCCCCAGGATCCGTCAGGGTTGGTAACGGGAAAAGCACTGGCTGGGTATCTCGCCATATTCTCCCATAGTGATGGCCCATCAAAATTCGGGTAAAATCGATCCTCAATCCTTCCCCCAAAATCCAAGGCTGCTGATACTTTGGGACTGATAGCCACGTCAATATTTGACCTGAAATTTATCCTGCTGAAATTGGCGTTGGAGTTTTCCTTTCTCTGCCTATCCGTATTTGCGTAAAGCCCCTCGTTCTGCAAATAACCCAACAATATAAAATACCGGGTTGTCTTTCCGCCTCCGGAAAAAGTAAGATTATAATCGGTTATACGGGCGGTTTGCTGCAACACTTCGTCAGTCCAATTGACATCCGGGTACAAATAAGGATCGGAACCTGTACGGTAAGCTTCCAACTGTTCCGGTGAGTATCTCAATGGTAGGCCGTCATTGCTGCGTGCTTCATTGTAGAGGCTGGCATATTGATGGGCGTTTACAAATTCCGGCAGCCTGGTGGGCTGTTGGAAACCTGTTCGGGCATCCAACCGGATCTGCGTTTTTCCTTCTTTACCCCTTTTGGTGGTCACGAGAATGACACCATTGGCGCCGCGAATGCCGTATAAAGCCAGGGCGGCAGCGTCTTTTAAGACCGATACACTTTCTATCTCTCCAACGGAAAGATTATCAAAGGAGGCCTCAAAACCATCCACCATTACCAGTGGGGCGGCATCATTGAGCGTGCCTATTCCCCTGATCAGAAGACTTGGTTCATCAAACCCAGGTTCTCCGCTTCCATGCGTCACGGTCAGCCCCGGTAAGCGGCCAAACAGGGTATTACTAAGGGAGGGAGTGAAGGTTTTTCTCATTTCATCGGCACTTACGCTGGATATGGCTGCAGTGAGGCCTTCCTTTGTGGCTGTGCCATAGGCGACACTGATGTTTTCCTGAGAACCATCTTCAGTAGAGTAGACAAGTGTGTCTGGCTCAAATGTCCTGTGAGGGGAGATGGATTGCGCAAACGAGCCCAATGACACGCCACACACGAGGCAGGCTACCGACAGCCGCTTATAGAGCCCCTTGAGGTTGATTGCTTTGAATTTTATATTAAGTTTCATTTGCTTATTGTTTTTTTAAAGTACCAACAGCTGTTTAACCTGCTGGCTGACAAAATTTGGAGTCAACTTAGCTATTGGATGAGGCAGCTTTTACCACCCGGGATTCTGTTGTATATATCCTTTGTCAACTTCTCCCTGAGGAATAGGATAGAGGTACATCTTGTTTTCCCATACCCGCGTTTCAAATGGCTCTTTTTTATAGATAAAAGTCCCATCCTCTTGCTGGTAGATATTCAACCCCCACATTTGCCCCTTCATCACTCCTTCTTCCTCTGCGATTTGCCACCTTCTCACGTCAAAAAACCGGTGTTCTTCAAAGGCCAGCTCCACGGCTCTTTCCCTACGCACCGCTTGCCTGAATTTCTCCTGGCTGTCGTAGCGGGGATTATTGCCGGCTATCTCCGGAAGGCCGGCCCTACGTCTCACGGCGTTGATGGCGTCGAAGGCAGCCGGATCCAAAGGTGACACTTCGTTCAGCGCTTCTGCATAATTGAGATAAAACTCTGCCAGCCGAAACACAATCCAGTGGAATTGGCCACCGCCCCAACCTCCTCGTCCGAGAAATTTCTTCATGTATCCGACGCCATTTACAGGCGCGCCGTCCGACCATCCACCGCTACTGGTCTGGTAAAAATTCCTTACACCAATTTCATCATTCCATTTAGCACCCGAATAGAATACCGAGTATTGGAAGCGTGGTTCCATCTCCTGCATCTTTTCGAAAAATTCTTCTCTCGGCCCTTCCTCAGGCCATACCTGATCAGATCCATCAGATACATGGTATTGTTGGGCATGCTGCAAGGTGACGCCATGGCCATACCATCCCCCGTAAATGCCCCTCGGCATCACGAACTGCTGAAACATCGGATCCCATGCGCCCCACCAACCGTTGGACTGGTTAACCAACAGCATTTCGGAATTTCCTTGGCTTTCGATGGCCTGCTGATAGTTGGCTGCAGGGTCTGAGGATGTCTCCACCAATCGAACATTATGCTGTGCTGCCCATTCTAACACCTCCCTGTTGGCATCAGCAGCAGCCTGCCATCTCTCCTGGCGGTAATTGCCGTACCCTGTCAGTTCGGTGTGTTCGGGTGAATACGGGGAGTCGGTATTGTGGAGTGGGCTGGCGGCATACAGCAACACCCTCCCTTTTAAAGCCATTGCTACCCCGGCTGTAATCCGCCCCGTAAAATTGGAAGGGTAGGTATCTGGCAAAACCGAGGCGGCTTCATTGCAGCTTTGGACGATGAAATCAACGCCTTCGGCATAGGTGTTTCTGGGAAGCTGTATGTCACCTGAAGCGGTCAATACTTCGTCGACAATAGGCATGGCACCATATCGTTTCATCAATTCATGGTATTGGATAGCTCTTAAAACCATTGCTTCGGCTTTCATTTGCATTTTTTCATTTTCTGGGATATCCGGCACCTGGTCGATATTTTCCAGAAAGATGTTGGCATTCCGTATTCCTTTGAAGTGGGAGCCAAAGTCGTCCTCCCGGTTATCCGCCGTCCCCCACACGCCGGTGTTGTGGTCATTGGAAGAAGGCCAGCTATCATAGACGTCCCCTTCATCAGACGCAGCCATCAGCATCGAGGAGTACATGCCGTTATGGATCCCCCAATCTATAGGAAAGCCTAGAGGCATGCAGGTCCTGTAAGTTTCCCAAAGAAAAGATTCTGCCTGAGCCCTTTCCGAAAATATATCTTCTACTGTGACGTCGGTGCTTTCGGGCCTACCCAAAAACTCATTGTCGCAGGATACCAGCAGTACCAGTATCCCAAGCACTTTTATATTTTTAATTATTGATCGTATCATTTTGCCTCTCATCTTAGAATTGAACATTGACCCCTACATTATAAACCCGCATTTGAGGATAAAAGCCGCCCCTTCCTGCAGGCGCTTCAGGATCATAATTTTTCATGTTGCTCCATGTCAAGAGATTGTTGCCGTTGACAAAGACCCTCATGCTGCTCGCACCGACCTTGTTGAGAAATCCCGACTGGAACCTATAAGCCACTTCTACATTTTTAAGTCTCAGATAGCTTGCGTCTTCCAGCCAGAAGTCCGATGGTCGGTAATTATGTTTTCCCTGCGTGGGAGACAGCTCGACCCGCGGATAGGTGATCGGCAACCCTGCTTCATATCTTTCGGGTGTCCACCGCTCAAGGTGCCGGGTGGTGGCGTTCCTCCAATCCGTATCGAAAGCCCAGGCACCCATCTCCCCGATATAAGTGGATACTTTATCCGCCCCTTGAAATAGGACAGAGAAATCGAAACCCTTGTAGTCGCCCCCGAAAGACAATCCGTAGATCACCTGTGGAAAATTGGAATACCCAATGGGAACCTCATCGTATTGATCGATGGTGCCGTCCCCGTTTTGGTCTATATACCGGATGTCCCCCAATTGGAGTTCGGCGGCAAATGTGGAATTGGGAGCTGCGTCCAGTTCTTCCTGGGTGTTATAGAAACCATCACTTACCAAGCCCCAGTGCTGTCCTACGGAATGCCCGGTTCTTTGCAACCACGGATGTGCACGGACAGGCTCGTCCATATACAGGATCTTATTCCGGCTGAAGGAATAATTGCCTTTTACCCAATAATTGATCTGTCCGATGTTGTTGTTATAGCTGACTTCAACTTCGTAGCCCTTATTTTCAACCTGGCCGATATTTACAGGCGGCAAGCTTGCTTGTACTAGGGCAGGGACGGTTCCCAAGTACCACAATATATTGTCCCTGTTTTCGGAGAAGATATCCGCATTGATTCTAAGCTTATCCTGGAAAAATCCCGATTCTATACCGATGTTCAGTTTTTTTGCTCTTTCCCAGGTTACATCAGGATTTCCTACCCTTCCTTCCTGAGACCCTGCAAACCACTGGTAATTATTGCCATAAAGACCAAAATGATATCCTCCGCTGTTAGGGTAGAATACGGAGGGAAGATACAGAAATCTTGCGCCGCCTATTTTGTCGTTACCGACTTCTCCGTAGGATCCTCTGATTTTCATAAAGGAAAGGATATCACCCGTGGGTATAAACTCCTCCTCTGTCAGTACCCAGCCCAGGGAGAAAGAGGGGAAAAATCCGAAGCGCTTTCCTTCGGGAAAGTTTTCTGAACCATTATAACCCATGTTGAACTCGGTCAGGTACTTCTCCCTATAATTGTAAGTAACCCGGCCGACTAGGCCCTGATACCCTCTCGGTACATTATATTCCTGTCCCGGCGCAGTGTACCTCTCCTGCATGTATAGCACCATGGCAGTCAAATTGTGATCTTCCAGGTTTTTGACATAGTCGAGGGCTCCTTCGAAATAGACTTTTCTATTTCTACCATAGCTTTCGCCGAAGCCAAACGGCGCATCCATTCCCTGTGGTAAAAAAACGGGTTGTGTATTGTCATTGGGATCCCGTACAATGCGGTACTTAACACTTTCCTTGCTTCTTGTTACCGCATGTTGATAATAATTGTCATAGGCGATCATCCCTCTTGCACTCAATCCTTCTGTAACAAACCCAAGCTTATGGTTTAGGCTCACATTGGTAGTGACCGTATTGTTGAAATTTCTCTGAAACCCGTTATTGACAATGGCATCTAAAGGACTACCCGAACTCGATGGAAGCCCCTCCACACCGGAGATTAACATTCCATCTATTACGCCCGGATTCATCATGGGATTACTGTTGAGGATACGGAAGAAAATCTCCCCTGCGCCGTAGCCGGGGTAGTTGGAATCGGAGAACTGATTGCCCAGCTTGACCGAAGCGGAAAAATTATCGTTAAAATCTATATCAAAGTTGGACCTGAAGTTGTACCTTCTGTATTTGGGGTTTGCCGAGTAGGCGGTTTGCACGTCCTGGACGTCATAAGCGCCGTTCTGGTCAAAATAGCCCAAGGATATGAAGTATTTGACATTATCCGAGCCCCCGCTGATATTGAAGTTATGTTGTTGCTGGGCTGAATAGTTTTTCAAGACCAGATCGAACCAGTCTACATCTGGATGGAAATAAGGATCCCCTCCGTTCTTATAGAGTTCCAACGACTGCTCTGAAAAGTAGGGGGTCTGTCCGGAATTGATGCTGGCTTCGTTTCTTAGCGTGGCATAGTCATAACTCCCCAGCAGTTCAGGCAGAGAATTGGGACTCTGAATCCCGAAGTTTGCGGTATAATTAATGACCGGCTTACCTGATTCCCCTGTTTTGGTGGTGATAAGAATCACACCGTTGGCTCCTCTCACCCCGAATACCGCAGTTGCGGATGCGTCTTTAAGAATACTCAGGGTCTTGATTTCATTGGGGTCAATCTGGTTAAGATTGGATCGCTGGACACCATCCACCAGAATCAGCGGGTCAGATTCCGCCCCGGCGTTTAACGTGGCAATTCCGCGGATCTTTAAACTGGATTGGTCAAAGCCAGGCTCGCCACTGGATTGTACCGCAATAAGGCCGGGGAGGCGCCCGACCAGCGAGTTGCTTATATTCGCGACAGGTGACTGGATCAGTTCCTTGTCCCCAATAGTAGAGACTGCCCCGGTAAGGGTGGCCTTCTTTTGCTCGCCATATCCGATGACCACTACCTCCTGAAGAGACTGCATGTCCCCAACCATATCGATATTGATCTCAGACTGGTTTCCGACGGGAATCTCTACCGTCACAAAGCCAATAAAAGTATACACCAATGTACCGCCTGTCGCAGGCACGTTTAGGGAATACTGACCGTCGATGTCCGTGACCGTACCACGCGTCGTGCCTTTTAAAAGCACGTTGACTCCCGGCAGGGTGGTTCCATCTTCTTGGGACCGGACTACTCCGTGTATAGTTACTTCTTGATTGTTTTGGCCAAGAGCAGCCTCTTGTACACCGAATACAATCAAGACCAGTAAAACCCACCAAGTCCCGGTTGCCTTAAGTAAAGTTTTTTTCATTGCATAAACATTTTGGGTAGAAATTGAATAATTACATCCCCCCGTTTCGAGGGGATTGAGCACACAAATATGAAAATTTATATCTAATACGATAAGGGGGTAATTCGTCAGATAAAGGGGACAAATTCAATGACAAGAATATCCTAAGCTACTTGCTGTCAATGACTAATACATTTGGGAAAAGATATTCTGAAAGAATGCAGGTCAGAGGAGGGAGTCGACGGGGGTCATTTCCAGAATATTTCATTCAAGATGAAATGCTTGCTTACCAATGCGCTTTTATATTTTTTTTGGAACTCTGAGGGGTTCATGCTATAGACCTGCTGAAACTGCTTCCTAAAATATTTTAGGTCACTAAATCCTGCCGCAAAGGCAGCCTCATTGATCTGCATGTCTGAATTGATCAAAAGACCGGCTACCTTGCGAAGGCGTATAAAACGGATCAGCTCATTAAGGGACTTGCCGGTGAGCTGCTTTATTTTTCGGTAGAGGATGGAATGGCTCATCCCAATATCCTGCGCCAAAACCTTGATATTAAAGTCGCGGTCTTCAAGGTAGGATTCTATCACCGAGACAATGCCCTCTACGAATCTTTTATCCTCTTCTGAAAGTTTGAGATTAGTCGGCTTTTGGATCGCCGTATTAAATAAATGATCCTTGATGGTATCCTTATGTTTTAGTATCCCCTTTACCCGGGCGAGCAGGTACTCCCTGTCAAAAGGCTTGGTAATATAATCATCGGCACCTACTTCTATACCTTTTAACTTTATTTCTTCCGATGTACTACCGGTCAACAGAACCACCGGAATATGCTTCCAATGGTCATCGCTTTTGATTAATTTACAGAATTCCACCCCGTTCGTTTCTCCCATCACCACGTCAGAAAGGATAAGGTCTGGCTGTTGCTTCTTGAGAAACTCCAGTGCCTCCTCCGCATCCGAAGCTTCTACCACTTTGTATAGTCCCGAGAAAATACTGCCGATATACTTCCGGATCTGCAAATTGTCATCAACCACTAAAATCACATTGCTGTCCTCCACCAAATCTCCCAATACCGGTTCGGTAAGTTCCGGTTCCAGCTGCTCTTCCGCCACCTCAACCCCGTTGATTAATTCCTCTAAAAATACCGCATGTTCATGGAGTTCCTCGTGGACCAACATGCCTTTTAGATGTTGCTTGCCTTGAGGTAAACAGATATTAAATGTAGCACCTCCCCAGGCGTTATTGGCCCCGGTAATCTTACCTGAATGGGCTCGGATAAATTTATGCACCAGGTAAAGACCTATCCCAAAACCGTCACTCTGGGAGCTCCTGGCAGACTCTGATTGATAAAAGAGCTCAAAAATCCTTTCCCTTTCCATTTCTGCTATGCCGTTCCCATTATCTGAGACCGATAACACCACTTCTCCATTTTTTTTCTCCAGGCAGACTTCCACCTTTCCATTGTCCTTCCCGGTAAATTTCAATGCGTTAGAAATCAGATTGAACAGAGAAATCTCTATCTTCTGCCTATCCGCATAGACCATACACTCCCTTTCAGAAGTCGTCCAAGTATAGGAAATACCTCTACTTTTTGCATGATGGACAAAACAGGAAAATACCTCCTTCGACAGCGGTACCAAATCAACCTTTACGATTTTTAATTCGCCGATTTCACTTTCTGTCTTTCTGAACAGCAGCAACTGGTCAATTAGGCTAAGCAGCCTCCGGGAATTTCTGTAGACCACCTCTATTTCACCCTGATCCAATTCTTGCTTTGCCCCATAAATGACATCTTTCAACGGATTGATGATCATGGTGAGGGGAGACCTGAACTCATGGGAAATATTGGTAAAGAACGAAAGCTTTTTTTCGTTGAGTTCTTTCTCCTTTTCGGCCATCTCTTTCGAAAGTCTTACCTGATATTTTAGTCTAGCTTGTCTTCTCTGATATACACTTATGCCGTATAAGGCCAAAATACTTGTAATCAGATAGAACGCATAAGCCCAAGTCGTCCTGTACCAGGGGGGCAGAATGGTAACGGCTAGGAGAGCGGCCTCTTCACTCCATTCGCCCTCCGCATTGGTTGATTTTATTTTGAAGATATAGTCCCCTTCATCCAGTTTGGAATAGTTGGCCACTCTAGCATTGCCGACGTAATGCCAATCCCTATCCCAGCCTTCGAGATAATAGGCGTAGAAGATCTTGTCCGGGCGGGAAAACTCAAGCGCTACAAAATCGATTGTTAACATGGATTTTTCATAGGGCAACTCAAGCTTGTTTTGAGAAAAAGCGGTAACGCCCGTCTTTTCTATGGGAACGTTGTTGATGTTGATATGGGTGACCAGCAACTGGGGATGGCTGCGGTAAATGTTCGAAGAATTCGGAGTTATGATATTAAAGCCGTTGATGCCACCAAACATCAGCTCGCCACTGGAAAGTTTTAATGCTGCGTTGTAATTAAACTGATTACTTTGAAGCCCGTCTGAATGGAAATAATTGACAATCACATCGGTGTTTATGTCCCACTTGGCTATCCCGTTGTAGGTACTGAGCCAATATAAACCCTTGTTGTCTTTCAATATATTGAGCACGGAGTTGTTCGGGAGCCCTTCCTTTTCCGTCAAAACTCTTTTTACGCCCTCCTCCGCATGAAATTCAATTAATCCGGATCCCTCTGTTCCCAAAACCATTCTCCGATCGCCCAAAAGTTCTATGTCTCTTACCGGATAACCGATGTCAAAAGAGAGATGCCGGTAGGCTTCCAGGTCTATTTTGACCAGTTTATCAAAAGTCCCTACCCAGATGTTTCCCTCCTCATCTTCTGCCATTGAAATGATCCCGCTGATCCCGGCATCTACGAATTCAAATTTATCCAGCAAAGCATTGTATTGATACAGGCCCTCTCCGTCGGAGGTGGCTGCCCAGACACGCTTGTTGGAGTCCCTGAATAAGACCCAAACGTTGTCCTGATAGAAGCCGGTCTTCTCATTATATAACGGATAAGGCTCAAACTCCCCCGTTGCCTCGTTATATTTACTTACGCCGCCGCCGTAAGTTCCAAACCAAACCTCATCTTCATCCTCCAAAATGGCCGTAACAAAGTTGTTTGGAAGTGAGGTAGGGTCTGAGGGGGAATGGGTGAAATTGGTAAAAATGTTGTTTTTTATGTCCCATAAACTTACACCTCCCCCGTCAGTACCAATCCAAACCTTTTCTTCCCCGTATTCAGAGAATGAAAGGATAAAATTACTGACCAAGTCATTATCCTTCCGGGAGTCTTTGGCCACTGTCCTGAATTGAATGTTTTTATCTTCAACAACGTTTATTCCCCCCCTCAATGTGCCTATCCATTTTTTGCCCAAATGATCTTGAAACAATGCATAGACGGAATTGCTGGTGAGATCTGTTCTTTCGTTTCCCTCTTTCAAGTGCGAAAAAGTGTCATTTAGGATTTGGTATATAACCACACCGTTGCCATCTGTAGCCAACCATATTTCTTCCTGTTCTTTCAGGTACAATAAATCCGTGACTTTGTGCCGTGTCAGATTTCTCGGAAAAATTCTATGGTCGCCATCATCAGGTGAATACATCAACAGCCCGCTGTCAGTGCCTATCCACAGATTGTTGTGGGCATCAAAGACCATAGAGTTGGCACTTTCAGTAATGTCGGATCGAAGCTCCAGCTGGTTTTTTCCGCGGTTCAAACTGCAGACCCCATGGCCTTGGACAAAGACCCATACATTTCCCGAAATGTCAAATTCAATTGCCTGTGCGTGGTAATCCCAGACCCTTTCACCTTCTTTCGATAAGGGTATACGTTTAGTGAACGGTGCTTTAGAGGTTTTATACATAAGCCCCTTACCCCCTGTAGCAACAAAAACGGTATCGTTGTGTCCTGCAATATGATTGATGGAGTGGTCAATCCTTTCGGGATGGCTGGTAGGATTGTCCAGAAAAAATCCGTTTTCGAATATTCCGGTCGAGTAATTATACACACTCAATCCCCCCTTGGTACCGATCCATAGGTCGTTCCCTTTTTCATAGATAGAAACTATCCTGTTATTGATCAAAGTAGTGGAATCATGAGGCTGGTTCCTGTAAACCAAAAAATCATAGCCATCGTACCTGTTCAATCCATCATAAGTCCCTACCCACACAAAACCTCTCCGATCCTGATATATGCTGGTTACTGCATTATTAGAGAGGCCCTTTTCAATCCCTATATATTTAATTTGGAAGGAAGGAGGTTTTGAATGGGGTTTTGCGACCGATCCAGTCAGAAAAATCAATAAGACAATAAACCCAATCCTAAACATAAACGCTACTTAATCAAATAATTGGTTAAGTTCAAGTATTTTATGTTCAAGTAAACAAATCTTTATGTATCCGTTGCAAAAATGAAGACCGTAAAATTTTGCGCCTAAACCAGCGTTACCCTTGAGGAAATAAAGCCTACGCAGCGTTCCGATAACGCTATTTCCGCATATCTCCCTGAGGAATGGTCACTCCACACCTGGCCGAATCATTCTGGGAGCTCCTCTACGGCCGGGTTGTCCATTGGCATTTTGGTTGGGTTACTTTCAGAAAAAAAAGGCGTAAAGAAACCCTCTTTACGCCTTCGCTTTTATCTTAATAATTCTAATTGTTCCCTCTTCTCGATCCATTGTTCGGATTGGTTCGGGTGGCTGGTGCAGGACTGGACGACTGCCTGGAAGAAGGTGCTACGGTAGTAGGTCTTCGTGCGGGGGCTGTGCTTCTGATCACTTCCCGGTTAGAAGGCTCAACGCTTCTTCTCGTATTGGGAGAAACCGTCTGTCTTCCTCTGAGATCACCTTTCCTGTTTCTTACCACTTTTTGGTTTTGTTCCGGCACTACGATTACCCGATTGTGAATTATGGGCCGATTGTTATATGGATACGCATTATAGTAACTGGGATATCCGTAATAATACATGTCATCGTAGTATCGGTATGGGTCGGATCCGCTCATTACTGAGCCAGTTGTCGAACAAGAACTCAACAAGCCAATGCCTAACCCTACCAGCACAATATTCAATAACCTCTTCATTTCTACCTCCTTGTTTATGTACCTAGTATGGAGGGAAAACCATGCCAAGGAGCAAAAGGTGTCATTTTGTCGTTTATTTAAGAAAAATTAGGATTTTTATACGATCCACAGGGGCGGATTGTGGAACATATCAACACAATCAATAGAAACAAAAAAGGTATCCGTTTAGGGATACCATTCGAGGATAAAGCTCACCCAAAGGCTAGGTAATCAAAATCAATATCAAGAGGATGATGATAATCGCGCCCACTGAAAGATAGATACCGCCTCCGTTTTGTTTGGCTTCTTTTTTCAATTCCTTCAGTTCTACCTTGACTTCTTTTAGCTCGTTTTTAGAGAGCTCGCCGAAATCCATCGCCTTGATTTCCGCTAGCCTCGTCTGAATTTCTTCCAACCGCACTTGTTGTTCAGCAGTCAATTCCGGTTTTTTCTTATTCTCCTCTTTGGCCATGGCTACCGGAGCAATAGCGGTCAACAAAAACATGAACGATAAAAAGTAAGCTATTTTCTTCATAATCTTATGGTTTTAATTTATTGATCAATGGATGGGGGAAGATACTTTTTTTATTTCTCGAAACCATCAAAAACCAGACCAGTCCCCTCCCCGCTGGGCTTCTATTATTTCAGCGGGGAACCGTTCTTTTCGGTGATTATTTGTAATTTAGCCGTTCTTCCCAACCAGGCAAATTTAATCAAAAGCTTAAACAAAAACATCAATATGTCTACCCAAGGCAGTAAGAAATTATTTCTCCTGGATGCGATGGCACTGATTTATAGGGCCCATTTTGCGTTCAGTAAAAACCCAAGAATCAACAGCAAGGGACTGAACACCGGTATCATGTTGGGTTTTACCAACACCCTGCTGGAGGTTTTGGAAAAAGAAAAACCTTCCCACATCGCGGTAGCCTTTGATACCAGCGCCCCCACTTTCAGGCATGAGCGGTTCGAAACCTACAAAGCCAACCGACAGGCACAGCCTGAAGATATAGAGATCGGAATCCCCTGGATCAAACAGATCGTCGCGGCTTTTAACATTCCGATTTTAGAACTGGACGGATATGAGGCAGATGACATTATCGGAACTATTGCAAAGAAAGCCGAATACAAGGATTTCAACATCTACATGATGACCCCCGACAAGGATTTTGGGCAATTGGTAGAGGAGCATATCTTCCTGTACAAGCCGGCCTTTATGGGGAATCAGGTGGATGTGATGGGGCCTAAGGAAGTCTGTGAGAAATGGGGTATTAACGATCCCGATCAGGTAAGGGACATCCTGGGCCTCATGGGTGATGCCGTGGACAACATTCCGGGCATTCCCGGCATAGGAGCCAAAACCGCCACGAAGCTGCTGGGCGAATTTGGCACCATAGAAGAGCTGCTGAAAAATACGGACAAACTAAAGGGGAAGCAGCGGGAAAATGTGGAAACCTATGGCTCTCAAGGCCTACTTTCGAAAGAATTAGCTACCATTATGCAGGATGTCCCTATTGAGTTTAATCCCGAAGACTACGAGTATAAAGGGCCTGATGAGGAAACGTTAAAAGCTCTTTTTGCGGAGCTGGAATTTAGAACGCTGACGCAAAGAGTATTTAAAGAAAATATACAAAAGCCAAAAGTTGCGGTAAGCGAACAGTTAGGCCTGTTTACTGGGCAGGAGGCAGCGCCCGAGGTTGAGGTGCCCGACGAAGAGACTGCACCGATTGCGGTTCCTGACCAACTTGACAACATCCTCAACAGCGTGCATGATTATCATTGTACTGAAGGGGAAGAGGCGATCCGTGAGCTGGTTTATTTTTTAGAGATTCAGGATGAATTTTGTTTTGATACGGAGACCAGCTCTGTCAATCCCAATGAGGCGGAATTGGTGGGGATGTCTTTTTCGTATGTGGAAGGGGAGGCCTTTTATGTGCCGGTGCCATCGGATCCAGTTCAGGCACAGGCTATCCTGGAGTTTTTCAGACCCGTATTCGAAAATCCAGCCATCACAAAAATCGGCCATAACATCAAATACGATATTTTGGTCCTGAAAAATTACGGCGTTGAAGTCCGTGGCAAGTTATACTGTACTATGTTGGCTCATTATCTTATTGCACCCGAAGGCCGTCATTCCATGGATTGGCTTGCCCAGCAGTATTTGAATTATGATCCCGTTCCCATCGAAAATCTGATCGGCAAAAAAGGCAAAAACCAAGGGAATATGCGGGATATGCTCATTGAAGATGTGGTAGAATATGCCTCAGAAGATGCGGACATCACCTTGAGGCTAAAGAAAAAGGTGGAACCAGAACTCCAGAAGGACCATCTTGACAAGCTGTTCCTGGAAGTAGAAACCCCCCTGATCCTGGTACTGGCGGCCATGGAGTTCGAAGGCATCAGGATTGACACCGAGAGCTTATTGGAGATGTCTAAAGACTTGGAGAATGTGGGGAGGGACATAGAGCGACGGGTGTATGAGCTGGCCGGAGAGCAGTTCAATCTAGCCTCTCCCAAGCAATTGGGAGAAATACTTTTCAACAAGCTGAACCTTTTGCCTAACGCCAAAAAAACCAAAACGGGACAATATGCCACAGGAGAGGAAGTGCTCTCCAAGCTGGCCATGGACCATGAGATTGCCCAGGCCATTTTAGACCACCGACAGGTAGTGAAGTTGAAGTCTACTTATGTAGATGCCTTGCCTTCATTGATCAATCCCAAAACAGGGCGGGTTCACACCTCATACAACCAGGCGGTGGCCGCCACCGGGAGGCTGTCTTCTACCAACCCCAACCTGCAGAATATCCCTATCAGAACGGAGAGGGGCAGGGAAATTAGGAAAGCTTTTGTGCCGCGGGACGAAAATTACAAGATAATGGCGGCTGACTATTCACAGATTGAGCTTAGAATCATGGCGTCTTTTTCTAAAGATCAATCCATGATCGAGGCATTCAAAAATGGAAGGGATATCCATGCCACCACTGCCTCCAAAATATTCCAGGTGCCTTTGGAGGCCGTTACGTCCGATATGCGCCGAAAGGCGAAAACCGCCAACTTCGGTATCATCTACGGGATCTCGGCGTTTGGCTTGAGCCAGCGTCTGGGAATCCCACGCGGTGAGGCAAAAGAGATCATTGATGCCTACTTTAAGGAATTCCCGGGTGTTAAAGCCTATATGGACCAGAGTATTCAAAAAGCGCAAAAAGACGAATATGTAGAAACCATATTGGGTAGGCGTCGGTATCTGCGGGATATCAACAGCAGAAATGCTACCATGCGCGGTTTTGCCGAAAGAAACGCCATCAATGCCCCCATTCAGGGGAGTGCGGCGGATATGATCAAAGCAGCCATGATCGATGTCCACAACTGGATGCAATCTGCCAATTTGAAATCCAAAATGCTGCTGCAGGTGCACGATGAACTGGTTTTTGATGCCCATATCGATGAAATAGATCTACTTAAAAAGGAGATTCCCCTGCTGATGGCCAATGCGGTAACCATTGATGTCCCGCTTGAGGTGGAAGTGGGAATTGGAAACGACTGGCTAGAAGCCCATTAATCATGGCCAAAATTAGAACAAGTTATTTCTGCCAAAATTGCGGCGCAGAGAGTGCCAAATGGATCGGAAAATGCCCTTCCTGCGGGGAATGGAATACCTATGTGGAGGAAGTAATCCATAAAGAGGCTTCCGGACGGGGCAGTTGGCAGCAAGGCGCGGAAAAATCCCGTCGGGTCTCTGTGCCCAGGAAGTTGCAGGACATCAGTGAAGAGAAATACCCGCGTTTGATCACAGGGGACCAAGAGTTGGACAGGGTATTGGGAGGGGGTATCGTTCCCGGTTCGTTGACCCTTATAGGCGGCGAACCCGGGATAGGGAAATCCACCCTGATGCTCCAGATTGCCTTGATGCTGCAAGACACGAAGGTGCTGTATGTGTCAGGCGAGGAAAGCGAATCCCAGATAAAAATGCGTTCCGAAAGGATGCGCTTCCATTCCAACAACTGTTATCTGCTTTCAGAAACCAATACGCAGCATATTTTTCAGCAAATAGAAGCGCTTGATCCCCAGCTGTTGGTTATTGATTCAATTCAGACCTTACATAGCAAGCATGTGGAGTCGGCAGCGGGCAGTGTTTCGCAGGTAAGGGAATGTACTGCGGAAATCATGAAGTTTGCCAAAGAAACAGGTACCCCGGTTTTTTTGATCGGGCATATTACCAAAGACGGATCTATAGCAGGGCCAAAAATTCTGGAGCATATGGTGGATACCGTCCTGCAGTTTGAAGGGGATCAGCACCTGTCTTACCGTATATTGCGCACTTCCAAGAACCGGTTTGGCGCGACCAATGAACTTGGGATTTATGAAATGCGCGCGGATGGGCTCAGGGAGGTTGCCAACCCGTCGGAAATCCTTCTAACCCAACGTGAGGAAACCCTAAATGGCGTAGCCATTGGCGCTATGATGGAGGGCAACCGCCCCCTGCTGATAGAAGTGCAGTCGTTGGTCAGCCCTGCCACGTATGGTACGCCACAGCGTTCCAGCACGGGGCATGATGCCAAGCGCCTCAATATGTTGCTGGCGGTATTGGAAAAGAGGGGAGGGATGAAACTTGGACAGCAAGACGTTTTTTTGAATATTGCCGGCGGATTGCGGGTGGATGATCCGGCCCTGGATCTGGCTGTATGTGCTTCGTTGATATCATCCTACGAAGACAGTCCAGTACCGGACTTGTTTTGTTTTGTGGGAGAGGTGGGGCTTGGAGGCGAAATCCGGGCCGTGAACAGGATTGAAAGCAGAATAGCTGAAGCCAACAAATTGGGTTTTAAGAAAATCATGGTGTCCAAGTATTCTCTTAAAGGTCTTGATCTTCAAAAATACGGCATCGAAATCATCCCTGTGACCAAGTTGGAAGAAATGTATCAGTATTTATTTGCTTAAAAAAACCTGTCCGATAGAATGATGCAAATAATCCAAAAGACCATAACGCTTAAAGCGCGGCGGGGATTCCACCTCGTAACCGACGAAATTGTAAGCAAGATTCCGGAAATAAGGGAGATGGAAACCGGGAATCTGCATGTTTTTATTCAACATACCTCTGCGGGACTTACTATCAACGAAAACGCTGATCCTACAGTAAGAAATGATTTTGAAACCTTTGCCAACGACCTGGTTCCGGAGGATTATCCACACTTTGTCCACACGTATGAAGGGTCTGATGATATGCCCGCACACCTGAAAAGCAGCCTGATCGGCAACCAGCTAAATATCCCGATTACAGGCGGGAAGTTAAATCTGGGTACTTGGCAGGGAATTTACTTCTGTGAGTTCAGGAACCATGGCGGTGCCAGACACCTGGTCTTAACTGCTATGGGGGTATGAATATCCACAAGAGCGGTGTTTTTACATCAATTATAGCCCTTGCGTGCCAATGCTGTTTTCTAATTCCGAAAATTTGATCTATTTTATGCCAGCAAACCTGCGATTTGATATTTGCATGGTAGGCTGGTCGGGGCGGTAATTAACTTTTGAATAATTAACAAAAATCCTTAACGAATGAAAAGAAGAAAGTTCTTAAAAAATGTAGGCATGAGCGGAGCCGTGGCTAGCTTAGGCGCAGGAATCGGTCTTGATGCCATGGCGTCTGAAAAAGATGCCGGCGCACCTTTCAATTTAAACTATGCCCCCCACTTTGGCATGTTCGCCAATCATGCGGGCAATGACTTGCTCGATCAATTGACCTTTATGCATGAGCAGGGGTTCCGTGGCCTGGAAGACAATGGCATGATGGGAAGAACGCCTGAGATGCAGGAAAAGATCGGAAAGAAGCTGGACGAGTTGGGAATGGAGATGGGCGTGTTTGTGTTGGACAAGGGCGGGAACTCCGCTAATACCTTTGCTTCCGGAAACCCTGAATTCACCAAAATCTTTTTGGACGGCTGTAAAAGGGCGGTAGAAGTAGCCAAGCGGGTCAATGCGAAATGGACAACGGTAGTGCCTGGGGATTTTGACAGAAGACTTCCTTTGGACATACAGCACAGCAATGTAATCGATACCTTAAGACGCGGTGCGGAGATTTTGGAACCCCATGGCCTGGTGATGGTATTGGAACCGCTGAGCGACACCCCCAATTTATACCTGAGACATTCCACCCAAACCCATATGATCTGTAGAGGAGTGAACAGCCCTTCCTGTAAGATTTTGTATGATGCCTATCACCTGCAAAGAAATGAGGGAGACCTGATCACCAACATCAATCACTGTTGGGATGAAATCGCTTATTTCCAAGTAGGCGACAATCCGGGCAGAAGGGAGCCGGGAACAGGTGAAATCAACTATAGAAATGTGTTCAAGCACATCTATGACAAAGGTTATAGAGGCATCGTGGGCATGGAGCATGGCAAAGCTCATCAAGGCAAGGAAGGTGAAATTGCCTTAATAGAAGCTTATCGTTATGTGGATAAGTTCAAATAAAAAAAGTCCCGAGAGGGACTTTTTTTATTTGTTGCTTTCTTCAGGCAATTGTTTGACAAGGCCCTTTCGTCTTAAAATGGTCTCCATAAATTTCCTTTCATTTTCAGAGTTAAAAATCCGGAAAGGAAGATGGATGAACTGCGCCTTGGACATGATCAGGACAAAGTCTTCTTTGTTCATTTGGGCCTTTTTGATCATGTCCCACTTGACAGGCATTCCCTGCTTGGGGTTGATCTTCATCAGTATTTGTCGGCTGTCAATCTCGTAAGAGAGCTTGTCGAACATCACTTTGTTTTGTTCCATCTGACTGACGCCGGCAAACTGAATCACCCAAAAAAGCAGATACAGAACAAAAGCGAGGATGGCCATACTGATCCACCACCAGGAGGGGATGAAAAAATAACCGGAAGCGATAGCCAAAGCGATGAGGATTACCCACCATTGTTCCCTGAGGATATTCTTCATCCCGAGTTTAATATAAGTTTTAGTCTCTAATTTATATTTTTTAGTCTTGACGATCATCTTTGTTTGTTTTTTCAGTCCGCAAATATCCGACGATATCGCCTATATAACAAATTATCCCCCCAAATGAATGGATTTTTAGGGCAGCCACTACACCACAAAGAACCGGGCGGATTGCGCTACGGATTTTTTTTGGACTATTTGGAATAAAAATTGTAACTTATGCTTATGTACCCCTAAGCCCGTAGAACGTATGAGTAGTTTAGTGATAGATTTGATCCTCTGTGGAATAGCCTACGTGGTGCTCATTTACTTCGTAGCGAATATGACCAAAGTCCGTTTCGCAAAAGGCAAAAAAAATGAAGACGACGAAGGCGATGGTGGAGTGGAAGACCTGACCCCTCCGAAAATAGATCTTCCGCCAGGCGTAATATGGCCATCAGACTTGCCTCGCAAGCGGAGGCCTTCCGGCCCAGTGGAGGTTTAGCTGCAATTTTTACAAACTCCCTGAACCAAAAGATTCATTTCCTTAGCCACATAACCATTGGGGAGCTGAACATGCGGCAGCGATACCTCTTCTATACAATTAGTCTGCCCGCATTTCTCACATTTAAAATGGACATGTTCGTGGTCATGGCTTTGCACATCATGTAGGCAGAGCGCATATTTGGTTGCCCCGCTGTCATCAAGCACTTTATGGATCAGGTCACTATCTAGGAAGGTTTTTAAAGTTCTATAGATAGTCACCCGATCATAGTTTTCTTTCAGCTCATCTTCCAGGTCAGAATGGGATAAGGCTACCCTTTTTTTCAAGAAGGTCTGCAGCACATCCCTTCTGCAGCTGGTCACCCGAAGCTGGTTGTCCTTAAGGATTTCAGCAGTTTTGACTGACATACTTGTTTATTTCTTTTTTATCTTAACCAGATAAAGATAGAAATAATTCTCGTATTTACTTCAACTTGCCCCAGGCTCTGAAGACAATCACCCCTCCAATAATAGCGATGACCGTAGTAATCACCGCTGGTACCACGTTGCCATAAATCCAGTAGCCAGAGGCAAATAGGGTGGCATATACCATGATAGAAGCAATCAACATCAAGCCGATCTCCATCGGGAGCCTGCCTGGCTCGGCCACTTCACCGGGGTATCTTTTCAGCAGCTTGTTCCAGCCATAAGCTGCCGGTCTCACTTTTCTATAAAATGCCAATAAGACTTCATCTTTCTCGGGGGCTGTCAGAAAAGTCACCAATAACCAGGAGGCGGTGGTGATCCCGACACCGATTAGCAACTTCCAATGGCTTAGGATCGGCTCGAAACCAAGATTAACGTGGATGATCTCAAAATACACCGCCACCAAGAAGGAAACAATCATAGCGGAAATTTCGGTGTAGGCATTAATTCTCCACCAAAACCACCTTAAAATAAAGATCAGGCCGGTGCCGGCTCCGATCTGCAGCAGAATATCGAAAGCCTGTAGGGCGTTGGA
>CAZHZP010000006.1:31039-34798 GCA_964537165.1 uncultured Roseivirgaceae bacterium
GGAAGCCAGTGCCACGATGATCCATGGCCAAGGTCTCAAAGCGTAGTGGGCAACGTTAAAGAACAGGGTAGCGCCTATGGCGTTTTTTTCATCCTTCGCAGAAAGCATCCTTTGTGCGATGTATCCGCCACCTCCTGGCTCTGCACCGGGATACCAAGTGGCCCACCACTGCACCGCAAGCGGGATAAGCAACAAAGGGACTAAATTGGCAGTATCGGAAAAGTCAGGAAGCATATTGAGCCTTCCCGAAACATTAGGATGACTCAGGAGATTCTCCAGAGATCCTATTTCGGGTAAACCCAAGAGATAATACGCCGCTCCAAACGAACCTGCGATGGCAATGAAGAACTGAAAGAAGTCGGTTAATAAAACCCCTTTTAATCCGCCAAGGGAGCTATAAATTACAGTCACCACTGATGCGATCAACATGGTCTGTAGGGGCGAAAGCCCCAGCATTACTCCTCCAATCTTGATGGCCGCCAGCGAAACAGTCGCCATAATCACGATATTGAAGAATACCCCGAGATACAAAGCCCGGAAAGCCCTCAAGAAAGCGGCAGCCTTGCCACCATACCTGATTTCGTAAAATTCCAAGTCGGTATTCAACTCCGATCTCCGCCATAATTTTGCATAAACGAACACCGTCAACATGCCGGTTAGCAGAAACGCCCACCATACCCAGTTGCCGGACACGCCGTTTTTCCTGACAATATCAGTCACTAGGTTAGGGGTGTCGGCAGAGAAGGTGGTTGCTACCATCGACACTCCTAAAAGCCACCAAGGCATATTTCTTCCCGAGAGAAAAAATTCTTTGGCGCTCTTGCCCGCTGTCCTTGAGGCAAAAGCGCCGATCAGCATAGAGATTACGAAAAAGGCGATAATAATCGCCCAATCTAATGTAGAAATAATCATAGGTTCATTTACATGAAGGTTGGTAATACTGTTGTAGCAAGGTTAATAATACCTCTTTGATCCTGCGCTCCTCCGGCATCGGACCGACCGGTAGGTCCGAACGTGTTTAGGGTACCCAGCTGTAGCTGATACCCATTTTTTCTTCTCTCTCAAATTTGCCGGTCAGATCTGATGAAATGTTTTTTGCGCCAAGAAGATTAGCCGGTGGGCCAATCCTCTTTTGTTTCCAAACAGGCAGTCTTTTTTTTAATCCTCCGCTAATCTAATTCAATAAATTAGAAACGGCAAAAAAAGCTCTTATGAATGCTTTGGGAGATTATTGGCCTGATTTTCCTAACTTCGCCACCAGGATGTCTTACCGTGCTAGGGGGCATCCGGGGCAGGGTACTTTGCCCTTTTAACCGCATGTTAGTCTTGTACTTTTTACAAATAAACCGAAAAAATGAAGCAGATAATGGAGAAAACAGCCCTCATTCAGGAAGCTTATGACCTGCCTCACGAAAATGTAAAAATCGAAAAATTTGGCTCCGGACATATCCACGCCACTTACCTGGTTCAAGGAGGAGAGAAAAAATACATTTTTCAGGCCTTTAATAAGAATGTGTTTAAGCTTCCCGAAAGAATTTCTGCTAATCACCAGATTCTGTCACATTATTTAGCGGATCATACCTTGCCTTTTGTTTTGCCATTGCCGATGAAGAACCGAAGTGGCAAATATTTTACCGAACAGGGAGGACGGCTTTATCGGCTTTTCCCTTTTGTAGAAGGCATCACGAAAGATGCGGTGGATCTTCCCCGGCAAGCCAGCCTGGCCGCAGGAGCATTTGCCACCTTCAACAAGACTTTTCTTGATGTGCCCACCGAGGAACTTCAAGAGCCCATTCCCGACTTCCATAACCTCATTCTGCGCTACCAACAGCTGCAACTAAGCTTTGAGCACACCAAGTTGGTTTTGGAGCCAGATGTGGAGGCGCTGCTTGATTTTTATCTGGATCAAACTGATCTGCTGGAACAATACCAAAAATATCAAAAGTCCTTGCCGCTCCGGGTGACCCACAGTGATACGAAGATCAATAATTTGATTTTTGATCATGACATGGCGAAAGTGAATGCGTTGATCGACTTGGACACCATCATGCCGGGTTTCATTTTCTACGATTTTGGTGATCTGGTAAGGACGGTGGCGTGTACGGAAGATGAATCCTCCCAGAATTGGGGAAAGATAAAGGTGGACATGGAAAAATACGTGGCGCTTCTCTCGGGTTTCTGTGCGCCGTTATTTGGCGCTGTCTCAGAAGAAGAGCTAAAATCCCTTCCTTTCGGGGGTGAAATGATGACTTATATCATGGGATTAAGGTTTTTGGCCGACTACCTGAATGGCAATGTCTACTATACCATCCACTACCCTGAGCAAAATCTCCACCGGGCTAAAAACCAGCGTGAGCTACTGGTTTCTCTGATAGAAAACAGAGAAACCATCGGTCTCAGGATGGAAGAGACCTTGGCAAATCTGGCGATTAAGCATTAAATTAGACGAGTTATACTGCATCGACACACCTAATCCATATCCATTGTCGGGTTTTTTTGACACCAAAATAGAATTCCTAAAGGGCATGCAGCCCCAAAAGGCCGCTTTGATCAACAAGGAGCTGGGGATTTTTACCTTTGGTGAGCTGATCCAGTATTATCCATTTCGCTACGAAGACCGGACGCAGTTCTATAAGATTAACCAGCTCGAGGCGGAGCTTCCGGCCGTGCAGCTAGTGGTAACGGTGCGTCATAAAGAACTCGTCGGCGAAGGCAGAAAGAAAAGGCTGGTAGCCCATGTATATGACGAGACAGGTCAGATGGAACTCACCTGGTTCAAGGGGATTCAGTGGGTAACCAGCAAACTGGTGGCAGGAGCCAGCTATGTGGTGTTTGGCAAGCCAAGTCTCTATGGAAGAAAATTCAGTATCGCGCATCCGGAACTGGAGGTGCTAACCGTTGTACGGGAGGAAAAGAGTTTTTTACAGCCCGTCTATCCCACCACGGAGAAGCTACGGCAAAAATTCCTGGACAGCAGGGGCATCTCCAGGATCATGAAGGAGCTGCTCAAAGTTGCTTATTCCCATATTCAAGAAACCCTTCCTCCCGAACTTCTTTCCCAATTTAACCTGATGGAAAAGAAGAAGGCAATGGTTATGATCCATTTTCCGAAAGACCCGGAAATGCTCAGGAGGGCACAGTTCCGGTTGAAGTTTGAGGAGTTTTTTTATGTGCAGTTGCGGCTGTTGAAACTGAAGCTAACCCGCACAGAAAAATTTAAGGGACAGATTTTAAACCGGACGGAGCTTCTCACGGAATTTTACCAGAATCACCTGCCCTTTGATCTTACCAATGCCCAAAAAAGGGTGATCAAAGAAGCTTTCGGCGACCTCAAATCCGGGAAGCAAATGAACCGCCTGCTCCAGGGAGATGTGGGAAGCGGCAAGACCATGGTGGCTTTCATCTGTATTTTGATTGCCATTGGCTCAGGTGCCCAGGCCTGCTTAATGGCACCAACAGAAATTCTAGCCAATCAACATTACGAAGGCCTAAAGGCTTACGCCGCCACCATGGGTTTGGGAATTGCTCTGCTTACCGGCTCCACCAAGCAATCGGCAAGGAAGACTATCCACCGGGAGCTTCTGGCGGGGGAACTACATATCCTGATCGGTACCCATGCGCTGTTGGAGGATATTGTGCAGTTCAGAAATCTCGGATTGGCCATTGTGGATGAGCAGCACCGTTTTGGGGTGGCGCAACGGGCTAAGTTATGGGGAAAGAATACTGAATTCGTACCTCATGTGTTGGTGATGACCGCAA
>CAZHZP010000007.1:0-34356 GCA_964537165.1 uncultured Roseivirgaceae bacterium
ATGATCGCCTGCGGCGGATGGGGAGCGGACGGCTTTTCGGACATGGCACTGACGGAAGAAAGCCGGGCGAAATTCGTCAAAAGTGCCGGCGAATTTATTAAAGAGTATCAGCTTGACGGGCTGGACATGGACTGGGAATACCCAGGCATATCCGGAGCAGGCACCAAGGCACGCGAAGAAGACACCAAGAATTTTACGGCCTTGATGAAAGGTCTGCGTGACATGCTGGACAGCTTCGACGAACCCAAACTCCTGACTTTTGCCTCTGCCGGCTGGAAGCGCTACTATGACTTTATCGAAGTGAACGAAGTCATGAAGCATGCCGATTACACGAATGTGATGACCTATGACCAGGTCTCGGGAGAGTCCATTTACACAGGACACCACACCCCACTAGGTGACGTTAAGAGCCATGAAATAGAAGGGACACCTTTCTATAATCATTTGGACAGTGTGTATCAAGCAGGCGAAAGTCTGGATCCCGATCCGCGGTCTGTAGAAAAAATTGTGGGTTTTCTGATTCAAAAGGGGGTCGATCCAAAACAAATAGTGATCGGAAGCGCTTTCTATGGCAGGGTCTGGAAAGGCGTGCCACCTGTAAACAATGGTCTGTACCAACTGAGCGGAGGCCTCCACATTGGCTGGATGGCTTACAACCAAATCCGGGAGAAGTACGAGCCAAACGCCAATTTTGAACGATTTTGGGATGAAAGAGCCAAAGCACCTTATCTGTATAATCCTAAAGACAGTCTGATGGTATCCTATGATGACACGGTCTCTGTAGCTTTGAAAACCCAATACGCCATGGAAAAGGGCTTAGGCGGCATCATGTTTTGGGAGTTAGGAAATGATACCAAACAGGAAGGAAGCTTGCTGGACGCAATCTATAAAGCCGCAAAGCAATAGATACCGCGCTAGCGGAAGTCAAAAACCCGATAGCCCGAGCCCATTTTTCGGTGAAACGGCTGCATTAAACAATAGGAACTCATCCAAAAGCCGACTGTTTTGTAGAAAAAGCAATTTAACCCACGATAATGAACAAGGGGTCGTTTTGAAAACGTCTGCCTCTGCTAGCCGGGGGCGTGACGCTTTCCCAACAGGCTATGGTGGCTTGTGCGCCCAAAGCCAGTAACCCTCCCCCGAAAACCGGCCGGGCAACCTTACCAACAGTCACCGACATCGGTGCCTGCGCTACCGCCACCCATGGATCAGGAGAATCAGCTCAATTGCAATTGGAGAACTCACAACATCCGTTTGGCTTTCACCTCAATGTATTTATTAATTACATCTACGTTAAGGCTTTGGGGGCTGGTGTACAGGGACAGTATCCCGGCTTTCCTAAGTGCCTCCCTGATCTGGAGTTTTTCCCCGCACACCTGATGGCCTATAACCTGATCGTATATCCCGCGAATGTCGGTAGCCCTTTCCTTGAGTAAGGCATCAACCTCCGTGTTTCTAAAATAAATCACTAATAAAAGGTGTTCTCGGTTGATCAGCTGCAGGTATTTTAGCTGTCTGTTTAAACTATGAATCGATTCGTAGTTGGTGAAAAACAATAACAGGCTCCGTTGAGTTACATTTGCCCGGAGAAAATGGTAGACCGCCGCAACATCCGGTTCTTTAAAGGAGGTTTGTTGCCTATATAACGCTTCCATCAACTGATGCAATTGCAGGCTTCGGTTTCCTGCTTTGACAAATTCATCGACTTTATCTTCAAAAGTCATTAAACCCGACCTGTCACCTTTCCTGAGCGATACGTCGGCCATGACCAAAGAGGCATTGATGGCATAATCCAATATAGTCATTCCCTCAAAAGGCATCTTCATGGTTCTGCTCTTGTCAATGATACAATACACATGCTGCGACCGTTCGTCTACGAAGTGGTTCATCATCAAATGGCCTCTTCTGGCTGTTGCAGGCCAGTTGATCAGGCGGGGATCATCACCCCTGACGTAGTCGCGGATGGTGTCGAATTCCTGGCTGTTGCCAATCTTGCGGGTTCGCTTTTGTCCCTGCATATGTAATTGCCGGCTGATCGCCCTCAGTTCATACTGGTGGAGCGCTACGAAAGACGGATAGACCCTTACATCAACAGCGGCAGGCTTCCTTATTATTTTCCCGATCAGACCCAGTCGTGTCGTCACCAATACATTCAAGTTTCCAAAAGAATAGACACCTCTGGTGGTTGGTCTGAGGCGGTAGTCACGGGTTGCCGTTTCCCCGGTTTCTAAATTGAACAATATTTCGAAATCCCTCATTTGAAACTGAAAAGGAATTTCGTCCAGTACCACTGCCGTTATAAAAAACGGATATTGATTGACCACCTCCAGGGTGACTTTGTTCTCATCCCCATTTGAAAACCGCTCTTTTAACTGTCTGGCTATCTTAATACCGCCTTTGGTACCAAAAACCAACAGGATATCAACCCCTACCAATAAAACCAGCCCGGCTGCCAAGGGCTGGGCGATCACATATAATAAGGGCAAAAAATAACCGAATATCAACAGCAGTATTAAGCCGATGATTAACCCATAAAGTCGCCTGGTAATAAAGAATCCCACAGGAATGATTTTTAGGTGAACTTAGTTAGGCACTATTACCTGTTGGATTATTTCCTGAATGACCTCCGCCATCGTAATTCCCTGCAATTCTGCCTCCGGGGACAATGATATCCGGTGTTCAATCACCGGCCTGAGCAGGTACTGGACATCTTCAGGCGTGACAAAAACACGGCCTTGCATGGCAGCATAAGCTTTTGAAGCGTTTAGCAGGTCTATCGCCGCCCTGGGAGATGCCCCCAAATAAACGGAAGGGTGGCGTCTGGTCTGGTGGATCAGTTGGGCAATGTATTTCAACAAGCTGTCTTTGGCCAGTATCTGCTGTAGGTTTTCCCGGAAACTTACTGCCTCTTCCTTTGTAATTACTTCTTGGATAAACTTTAAATGCTTAAAGCCCCTGGTCTGGTTTTGAAGCCTCAATATTTCTTCCTCTTCCTCGACAGTGGGATAATCCACGGTTATCTTAAACATAAACCGGTCTAGCTGAGCCTCGGGTAGCCGGTAGGTTCCTTCCTGTTCTATAGGATTTTGGGTAGCCAAAACCATAAAAAGCGGCTCCATAAAATAGGTCATGCCATCCTGGGTAATTTGCCTCTCCTCCATCACCTCAAAAAGAGCAGCCTGGGTTTTTGAAGGTGCCCGGTTGATCTCGTCTATAAGGACCATATTGGCGAATATCGGCCCGGCCTTATATTCAAAGTCCACCGTCTTGGGATTGAAAATAGAGGTGCCTAATATGTCCGAAGGCATCAGATCCGGCGTAAACTGGATCCTTTTGAACGCGGCTTTGGTGGTTGCAGCGAGTAGGCGTGCCGACAACGTTTTGGCCACACCCGGAACCCCTTCTATTAACACATGGCCGCCCGCAAAAAAAACGGTGAGCAACAAATCCAGCATTTTATCCTGGCCAACCAGTGCTTTTCCTGCTTCTGCCTTGATTTCGGTTACTTTTTCTGAAAACGCTATGATGTCAAACGGCTTTGAAATTTCTGTCATTCGTTAATGAATTTTAAACTTGGTTATATTTTCATAGAGTTGCTTCAACAGGTCCTCTGAGACTTTGGGCGACTGTTTTACAACCTGTATAAGGTCGAATGTTTTTACCACATCCTCCAATGGCACACCTGATTTTGCGGAGATGATCTTATAGGTCTCTTCCTCAAAAGCAGTTATATAATATTTCGTCGCCAGCATATGGGTGAAATGACCGCTAAGCTTAAGGGCAGCATTTCTATGGTTGCCTTCGCGATGATATAAAGCCCCAATTGTTTTGACAAACTCGAGGGTGGTATTTGGAAGTTGCTCCCATACGGGAATTGCTCGTTGTAGCCTCCTGGAACCAACTATAAGATATAACAGCAGCACCAAAACGGTGAGAAAAACCGCCCATCTTAACGGCGCCTGAGAAAGCACATATCTCAGCGGTGTTGAAGGCGCTTGTTTCCCGACATGATAGTACCGGTTGTAATGGACGCTGCTTTCCGGGATTTTATTCAAGGCATTTTCTGCAAACAGGTAAACATCCCCATGGACCAAACCGTAGTTTGTAAAGGCCAATGGCAGGGAGGTAAGGATAAGTTTAGCAGAAGGATAGGCTTTGCTGATCAGGACATCACCATCCGAGCTGGCATGACTGCTCCAAACGGTAGAAGAATCCAGTTCAAAAGTAACATTCACAAAAGAAGACGGCACATGAATGATTTTTCCCCCTTCCAATGCTACAGGTATGGAGTCTTTTGTGAGATTTCCCGGCACCTGCATCTCCGCATCGATTCCCAGGGCATCTAAAAAACTTTTAGAAAACACTTGCGCACCAATCAAGACGGTTCTGCCTTGCTCAAGAATATCATATAGCCCGTCAATTTCTACATCGGAAGGGTTGAAATTCTCCGCCAAGATCAGCATGTGCGCCTCTGCGTCCTTTGCTTCATACAGCGTCTGAAAAGAAACGGCTTTTTCCGGAAAAAAATCACCCAATCTGTCATATAAAATATAACCCCCATAGGGGTTTTTGTCAGTTGGGGCAAAAGTAATCGTCCAATCCAATGGCTTCGGAGAATAGTATTCCACTATTACATAAGTAACAAATAGCACGACCAAAATAATGTACAGCAGTTTTTCCCTACGCATTTTGTAAACCCTGGTACAGTTTCAGTCCTTCATCCAACTCATCATTATCCGGTTGATAATCACCATACCAGGTTTTTTCGAATAAATCTGAAAGCAGTTTAAAACCTTTTTGTTTCTCTTCCGGCAATTCCCTCAGATAATCATGGGGCACTTTCCATTGGGTAATCTGAAGACATTTTTGTCGTTCCAACAGTACCAGCGTAGACAAGAACAAATACCTTACTGCCAGCTTGTGCTGTTGGTTAGCCATGCTTTCTTGCAATAGCTTTTGATAGTTCTCATCCTGCTGCTCTACATTCATGAGGGGAAAATCCCCTAATTGTCGGTTCTTCCTACTCAGCACTTTCCCATACTTTAATCTTATAATCAACCAAATTGCAACAACAATGCCTCCTACGAGGGAAGTCCTAAACAATAATGGAAGGATCCATTGGGCATTGAGTGTATCGAAAATACCGGAAAAACCGGATAACAGATAGGCCAGCGCCAGACCAATAAAGGAATCAGAAGGGGCGTAATCTCGAGAATAATCAAATTCAGGATCATGCCGAAAAGCTTCCAGGCCTTCTCTGTCAAATTCCCTTGTGCTGCTGTTTAATGCGTCCCTGGAAAAAAACAGCAGGTTAAATAGCAGAAATGCTACACTAAGAGATAGTTTCAAACTCATCGATTTGGCCTCGAATCCCCCTACCTTCTACCCTTTCGGATAAATTAAAATATTGAAAACTCAGCGCAACCAGTGGGATCAAATAAGTAACATAGGTACCGATCATCATGAACCCCATCCCAACAACCGTGTACCAGCTTGAAAATGCTTCAAATATCGCTGAAGGATCATCCTCATCAATATTCACGAAACTGGATGCATCGCCCAAAAATCCCGCATAAAAAGGTATCGCAAAAAGGTAACTGACAACGGAAGCGATGATTCCTGTAATCACCAACAGCCCAAAAGTGCTCCACCATTTGCCTTTAATCAACGTAAAGGATTTGCTAAAGGACTTTCCGATGCCCAGATCTTCAAAAACAAATATAGGAAGCGCAAGACTAAGCGTAACCCATAGATAAATCCCGGGCAGAAAGAAGAATATAAGGCCTATACCGGATACTATCCCTATCAAAATCATCAATACAATCATTTGGGGGATTTTTACCGCTGCTTTTTTTAGTATATCCACCGGCGAAACCGGGTCTTCACCTTTGTCCTTCGAAAGCATGTATGTGTACACTGACACTACCAAAAACGAGATGGTAACCATGGACAACAACAGTATCAGCAAATAGTTTAACCCCAGTTCAGCCACGAAACTCAAACTTTCAGCCTCGCTCATCCCCTGGTTAAGAGAGGCCTGAGAAATTGTTGAAAACATTCCGGAAAAGAAGATGCCCATCAACAAGCCCATAGGAGCCACTATAAGCAGCACCACCTTGAGCAGGTTTAAGATATTTTCCCGGATAAATTCAAAAGTAACGTTGATCTTTTCCCCGAAGTCACGGATTTTATAAAATTGCACCTTTTGCATCGTTTTGGTATTTTGTTGGTAGGATTACGAGATATACTAAACATATAAAAAGAGATCCCAATATAATAAAAATTTTAATAGGCAGAGGCCATTCGGTATGGCGTGTAATAAAAGATTCGATAATACCGGCAACAATAAAGAATGGGACAAGGCTCAGCACGATTTTCAATCCTCTTTTCGCAGCCCTTTGAAACGAATAGAGCCTGGGATAAGTGCCGGGAAACAAGATGCCATTGCCCATAATCAATCCAGCGGCACCCGCTATGATAATAGCCGTGATCTCCAGCGTCCCATGAATCCAGATCGTCAAAATTGTTTCATCAAACAAGCCCTGCTGGTAAAACAAATAATGAAAAGCACCGATCATAACGCCATTGGAAAACAAAATGTATCCCGTTCCAATTGAAAAGAACACCCCCATAGCAAAGGCCAACAAGGCCACGCGGATGTTATTGATGGTAATGTACAAAAACATCAGGCCTTCTTCCATGCTGCCGTAAATGGCCATGGGGTTACCCTCCTGGATATTCTGCAGGGTTTGATCGACATAAGCATCGCCTAAAATAAGACGGATAAAGGTGGTATCGTTGGCAGCAGAGAGAACCCCGATCAAAGCCCCTGCTATAAATATCAGGAAGGAATACCCCAGATAAGGGTAGGCATGGTTAAGCTCCCGTGGCACTTCTGATTTCCAAAATGTGACGAAGCGGCTGACTTTTTCAGGCTTGTTGCGGTAGATCGTGTTGTGGGCTTTTAGGGTAAGCTCATTGAGATACAACACCAATTGGGAGTCAGGATATTTTCCCTTTGCATAGGCCAGGTCTTCGGTTAGGTGCACATACATGAAAGACAGCTCGTCGGCAGATAAAGAGGAGACACCCTTGAGTTTCGTTTCGAAAACCTTCCATTTCTCTTCATTTAAACTTACAAATACACCTTGGCGCATAATTTTTTGCTATAATTGTTCACAAAATAACCGTTCGGCAACAGATGACCAAATTTATCACCAATCAGAATATTGAAATCAAATTGGAACTGGCAGGCCTCGGTGATAGAATTCTTGCATTTCTAATAGATGCGCTTATTATTGGCCTTTATGGCGTGTTTGTCGCCGCCATTATCCCAACTTCCGAACCCTATTTCATTATTCTGTTTGTTCCTGTTCTATTTTATTCCTTGTTGTTCGAGTTTTTTACCAATGGCCAAAGCCCGGGAAAAAAAGCAAGGGAAATCAAGGTGGTAAAACTGAACGGCGGATCCCCTACACTCTTCAACTACCTGTTGCGGTGGATCATGCGGCCCATCGACATTCTCATCTACGGGAGCGTGGCCATCTTATGTATAATCGTTACGAAAAACGGCCAGCGCCTCGGAGATTTAGCAGCTGGAACGACGGTAATCAAACAAAGATCCTCCCTGGTGATCGCGGACATCTCCAGTATTAAAAAATCATTGGACCATACGGTTACTTACCCACAGGTGAAACGGCTCAACGACAAGCAAACGGCATTGATCAGAAAAGCCCTTAACATGCGACGGGACGGACTCAACGAAACCGCCACCGAGGAAATCGCACTAAAAACCAAAAAATTCCTGCAAATAGAGACAGATACCCCCGATGTAAAATTTCTCTACACCATCCTGAAGGACTATGAACATGTGCATGCTTCATAAGCTGCTCCTGCTTGGCAAGGCGGTAGCCTGCTGGTGAAAAAAATCATCCTATCGGCCCCCCTCGCCCATCGGAAGCCATCCAAGCCCGAACTCATGAACGCGGCTTATATTTTTATTTGCCCAAGTCCCCAAACAGCTAACACAAACCATACGTGGAGTAGTCACCGACAAGACTTCGGGGGAATCGTTAGCATTTATTCCCTTAGGTATAGCAGACACCCACATCGGCTCCTCCACGGATAACAGGGGAATGTTCGTTTTGGAAAATGTCCCCATATGCAGGCATACCATGAGCAGCATAGGTTATGAAACCACCATCATCCAAGAAAATGCTGGTCGGTTCCGCACGGGAGGTGTATCTCATGAGAACGGCATAGGAAAACCATTACCGGAATGTGCTTTTTGAGGATTTGATGAAAAAACAACACATTGATTGATTGATTTTCAGAGTGAAATAGACGTGGAGATGGATGTTCGTTTTCCGCCTGGACGTTTTAGGATAGCCACATGTCAGAGGCTTATCTTCGAGAAAAACACCATCATGGGTTGTTCTTAAACCAAAGATAAATACCGTTAGTCCACCCAAATCCATCCTGATTGGGGTATTCGCCTCCCCCGGCGGGCGAATCTGGGTCTACCACATTGTATTTCTCCATCATCTTCCCCGTTTCTTTAAAAACCTTATCGTTGTTGGCTAGCCACCTCTTTTTTAATTCTTCCGCCGTTTCGTAAAACCCATAATTGCGAAGCCCTACATAGGTAAGGTACTGCAATGGCGGCCAGCCGTTCGGGAAATCCCACTGCTGGCCACTTTCATGCAGAGAGGAAGCCACCCCTCCAGCTTGCAGGAAACTTTCCAGAATATGTCTGTGAACATTTTCTGCCTGCTCTTTCGTGGCGATTTTGGTAAAAAGCGGATGGATCCCGGCTAGCGACATGACCTTGGTCAATTTATTCGATTCGGAATCGTAATCCATAAAAAATTTGGTATCATCATTCCATAGATTTCTAAGTATGGCTTCTTTGCGTGTCTCTGCCTTCTCAAGGAAATAGACAGAGGGCTCAGAAAAGGAACTATGGGCGTAAGCTTCAGATAAGGTTACCTCAAGATCGTACAGCAGGCAGTTTAAATCTACGGGAACGATATCGGTGGTATGGATGGTAGCCATTTCGGTCTCTTCCCTGAACCAACGGCAGCTAAAGTCCCAGCCCGATTCACAAGCCGCTCTTATGTGCCTATAGATCGTTCCGGGATCCACGCCATACGTCGCTGAATTATGCGCCAATTCAACATCCTCTACGTAAGACTCGGGGCGGGGAGCAGGCAGGTCATCCCAGTAGCGGTTTAAAATACTCTCGTCGGGCAGCAAGATCACCCGGCGAAAACAAGGCTCCCTATCCGAGAGGCGAAAGTACCCGTCCATCCAGTAATTGTATTCCTTTTGCATGTGGGGCAGGTACTTTGTAAAAACATCCGGGCCGTCGATTTCAGAAAGAAGACGTACCATTAAAGAAAAAAATGGCGGCTGTGAACGCGTCATATAATAACTGCGGTTAGCATTGGGAATATGCCCATAGGCATCAATCAAATGGCCGAAATTCTCAACCATTTCCCTGATCAGTTCATTCTCCCCAGAACATTGCAGGCCTAACATGGTAAAGTAGCTATCCCAGTAATATAACGCCCTAAACCTGCCCCCGGGAACGATGTAGGATTTAGGCAGGGGCAACATGGAGCAATTCGTTTGGGAAGTGCGGGTCAATAATGGCCAAACCTTTTTAATGTGGTCTGTCACCGGCAATTGCTGGTCACTTTCGTACTCAGTTTTTATAGGTGAAGGAATTTCAAAATACTCCGAGACAAACTCATACAGATCAAAATCCTTTTTGTGCTTTTCAATTTCATACAAACTTGATATTTCCTCCGGTGATCGTTTTGGAAAACAGTCGGCAAAGGTGATGGAATCCGGAAAAACCTCTTGCATCTGAACGTCGTGAAAAAGCGGCCCAAACAATTGGTCAGGCGGTAAAATAGCAGGAACTACACTGTAAATCTGTGGGAGGTCTATGGCTTTCATATAGGCTAACGACAATTAGTCAATGGTTTCAGAAGCATGCACATGAAAAAATCTATCGGTTTGGTCCATCCGTCTTCAATAGACACATATGCCTGTCCTAGGCAAGCTGTACATCAATAACTTTGCCGAACCGAAGACTTGGCTGGAACTGAAGATGAACGACTGCGTTAGCGCTTTGGAAGCTCTCACCGCCGTGGCCTTGTGGATTGGATAAAGAATACTGGAGTTGAGGAACTTGACATCCCGCGACCTGTCCCTCATCCAACGGGATGCAGCAAAACATCACAAATATATCTTTGAAGGATCCTTACAAATTACTTCCCCATGCACCGCGCACCGGTGAGTCTATGGGTAGGAGCTTCAAACCCAGCGTCCGAAATTTCCTCGCTAAGGCAAACAAAGCCTGAAAATCGCCCGTTCAAACCGTCTTACATAAAAAAACCTGGACAGGGCCAATCCCTGTCCAGGTTGATTGTTTGCGTTGGATTAGTAACCTGGGTTCTGGGTTACTTTGGTATTTTGATCCAGCACGTTTTGAGGAATCGGGCTCATGTACTGTTTCAATTCAAAGCGTACGTTGTACTTCACTTCCTCCTCCACGCTGTATACCCAAGTACCGCTGTTGTCGGCCGGTTTGGTATTCCTGATCACCATATTGTGCCTTGGCTTGCCCATGACATCTTCAGCGATCTTCCACCGTTTGTTGTCGAAATAGCGCTTGTTTTCAAAACTAAGTTCCACGCGTCTCTCCCGGCGGATTTCCTCCCGCATTTCATCCTGGCTCAGCCCCGCTTGCAACGGAGGTACATCAGACCGCTCTCTCAACTTGTTCAAAGCAGCATATACTTCTCCGGTTGGCCCTTCAGCTTCATTGGCTGCTTCGGCAAAATTCAGCAATACCTCAGCATATCGGATGAACACATAGTTCTGACCGCTGGCATCTGTTCCCGGAGGTGCGTCGGAATTTAGCTTTTTCTTCTGGTAGTACCCTGAATCGCCTACGTCAGTTGTTCCCGCAAGGTCTATCTGGTTGGTCTTGTCTGGATCAGGAGAGGTCGCATCAATCCTGGTGTAGACCGTATCCGTCCTGGGCATCCAGTCCAGTTTGTAAGGCGCCCCATCATAGACGATAAAATCGTAGAAACGCTTCTCCCGGTTGACATAAGGCGCCTGAGGATCATAGCCTGAGTCCGGATCATCAATGCGCTTACCATTTGCCATCAAAAACTGATCAACCAGTTCCTGCGTCGGGTTATAGTTTCCCCAGGTGCGGTATTCACCCAGCACATAAGTCACTCCTCCCCTGCTTTCATAACTGCCTCCCATACCGCCTACATTGGCGACGACTTGCCGGTCCCAGATCACCTCTGAGTTATATTCGTTGGCTACACGCCAGAAGTTGGGAAGATCAGAAAACAGGTCGTAGTACTGGCCGTCACCAAACATCTCGATAAACTTCCTGTTGGTGTCCGCAGCCTTTTGCCACCTCGCCGGGTCATTGTTTCCGAAATGGACAAAGTTGCCCGGGTCAGGAAGATAAGGGGCACCGGTGTTGAACAGTGGGCTGGCACCAAACAGCTCTACCCATCCTTTCAGTGCCAGTGCTGCCCCCAAAGTGGCCCTGCCCGCATCTCTTTCACCCGAATTATACTTGACGCTCAGGGCGCTATTGTTCACAATATCTTCCAGTTCGCTGGTGATAAAATTAAAGGTCTCCTCAAAAGTGCCTCTTTTTATCTGTAACTCGTCCGCACTCATGGTGTTACGATCCAGCGGCTTGGTGATGATCGGCAGGCCTCCCACATGTTGGAAAAACTCACTGTAGAAGAAGGCCCTTAAGAACCTCGCCTCGTCTATCCTAGCCTGAAAATACTCTTCTGAGAAATTATCCCGATACTCCGTCAGCTTCTCGATAAAGGTGTTGCATTTCCGAACCTTTACGAAAAAAGAAGCCCAAGTATAACCATAAGTGGGTCCGTGGGTTCCGCCCCAGACATTGTCGGTACTTTGGGTCGGAGCCATAACCACCCCTGTCCGCCAGTTTGATGCTGTGTAGTAGTGGCTGATATTATAGTCATCGGAGTAGTAATCCAGGTTCTCCGCCAGGTTCCACTTGTTGGGTATTTCGCTGTAGATGTCATTGAGAAATACATCAGCGTTGGTTTCAGATTCCCACTGGGTCTGGTCAGTTAGGTTGGCCTTGTTTTCATTTTCCAAAAACTCAGCCGTATCACATGACATGGCGGCCACCGATAATGCCAATGCCAGACAGGTAGATTTTATATATTGATATCTAGATAACATAGACAGTTTAGATTAAAGGTTTAGAAACTAATATCAAGCCCTATGGTAGTTGCTTTCATCACAGGGTAAGCTGTCTCCCGGTGGGTATATCCCATTTCCGGATCAATGTGCTTAATCTTGCTGATGGTAAATACGTTCTGGGCAACACCATACACCCTTACGCTGCTAAGCTTCAGCTTCTGAACGAAAGCTGCTGGCAAGGTATATCCTACATTCAAAGTTTTCAGCCTGAGATAGCTGCTGTTGAGCCACCAGAAGTCCGAATCTTTGGTATTGTTCGCATAGGGTGCGGGAGTTGACCTGGGGTATTTCCCATTTGGATTATCGGGGGTCCAACGGTTATCCAGATATTCATAACCGGTGTTACTACCATTGTTTTCAAACGGCACGGTCATGAATTGCCTTACATTGATGCTGGACTGTCCACTTCCCTGGAAGAACAAGCCAAGATCGAAGCCTTTCCAGGACAAAGAGGGTGTAAGACCGAAGGTCATCAGCGGATAATACGGCTTGCCGATGACAGTAAGGTCATGGTCGTTGATCACGCCATCAGGAAGCCCGTCGGGCCCGCTGAGATCCACATATCGGATATCGCCAGGATGAAGGTCGCCAAACTGCACCACGTCATAGCCATCCTCCGCATTGATGATGCCGTCCCCGTTGAGGTCGTCTGACAACTGGAACAGACCATCGGACTTATAACCATAAGGAGTTTGATAGGGCCTGCCAACTTTCGTCCTGTTTGGATTCGCACGTTCGGCATCCGTCTCAAATACTTCCTGCATGCTATTCGTCGCATAGGTAAAGTTCGCCTGTACGGAGAAGTTGAGGCCGTTAGCATATCGTTGTTGGGTACCCAGGGCAATCTCCACCCCTTTACCTTTCATCTTTCCTTTATTTTCCTGGGATAGGGACAAACCATACTCTACCGGAAGTGTCACCTGTGGCGCCAGCAGCATGCCGTTTCTGTTTTCCATAAAATAATCAACTTCCATGTTCAACTTTCCGCTCCATAATGACAGATCCAAACCCACGTTAGACTTGGTGGATACTTCCCAGGTAATATTCGGGTTGGCCTCCCTGGGCACCCTTGATCCCTGCACGAGCGTGCCGTTGCCGAAGGCGTAGGCATTTCCCCTCAAGTCGTAACCGGCCTGATACTGGAAGGGGTTACCGGCCAACATCCCTGCCTTACCCCATGATCCACGGATTTTCAGTTCATCTAGCCAAAGGTTCGATTTCATGAAGCTTTCTTCGGAAATCCTCCAAGCTCCGGAAAATGCCGGGAAATAACCCCATCTTGCACCGGGCGCGAAATAATAGTGCCCATCATACCTTCCCGCTGCTTCCAGAATATATTTGTCCTTATAGGTGTAGCCAAACCGGTAGACATAGCCGATCTCACTGCCCGTGGAGGAAATACCGCTGTTGTCATAGTCCAGCTTATCGGAGCTGCCAAAACTGAGCTCGTCGATGCCGATGGCAAAATTGTTCCTCCTTGTAGTCAGTTCCGAAGAAGCCGTTTCCCGGACTTCCACTACCCCCAATGCTGTAATTGAATGGTCGCCGAAGGTTTTTTGGTAATTGACATAGCCTTGATAGGTGTAGTTTACCATGCTGTGTTCCTCATGACCTAGCCATCTAAACGGCCTTCCGGCCCCTTCTTGCAAAGAAATGGCTTCGGTGTAGGTGTAAGGCTGCTCGGAGAGATCAATTTTATGATAAACAAAAGGAACGTGCCATAGCTTAACCTTTCTGTAGTTCGGATCATAGCTAAACACCCCTCTTACACTCAGACCGTCGATTATCTGCTGCTCTACAAAAAAGCTGGCAAGTTGGGTATTGCCCTGGGTCCTTCTATAACCGGGAGACCGCAACACACCCACCGGGGTATTGGCAGATGACTCTCCCCATTTATCCCCTTCGGGAAAAATCAAGCTTTGATTGGGAAGGAATTTATAAAAGCTCCTAAACAGGTGACCGGAAGTCTGCTCATCCGCATCCACATCGTTGGTGCGCTCAATACTGGCCAACATGGACAGGCCAAGCTTGGTGGTATTGGTTGCTGCTACCTCGATGCTCATATTGTAGTTGTACCTCCTGTAGTTAACCGGGTCGAATATCCCCTTTTGGTCAAAGTAGCCAAGGCCTGCATGGTAGGTAACGAAGTCATTGCCTCCGCTGACTTGTACCGTATGGTTCTGGACAGGGACGTTCTTATTAAAAACATCCAAGAAATTGGAATTCGGGTATCTCCAGGGATCTTGCTGATGCAAGGCGTCGTAGTTAGCCACCATATCCGGATCGTTCGGTAAGTTAACACCGCCGGGGGTCTGATTAAGATAGGCCTCGTTTTGCAAAGCCATATAGTCTTTGGCAGATAACATATCAGGCAGGTAGGTAGGGTTTTGGAAACCAAGAGAAGTGTTAACGGACACCCTGGCCTTGCCACTTTGTCCTTTTTTCGTAGTAATCAGCACCACACCGTTTGCGCCGCCTATTCCATACGGGGCCACTGCAGCCGCATCCTTTAGGATGGTGATGGTCTCTATACTCGCCGGATCCACCTGCCGGATATTGTCCCTCCGTATCCCGTCCACCACGATCAATGGCCGGCTATTTCCGGTAGTGGCAATCCCCCGAATGTGGATATCCGGATCGTCATGCCCAGGCTGGCCACCGTTGGGCCTCATACTGACTCCAGAAACCCTTCCGGCTAAGGATTGGGAGATATTCGGTACCGGCAGCTGGGTAATATCATCCCCTTTTAGTGCACTCACCGATCCGGTAAGGGTGGTTTTCTTCTGGACGCCGTATCCCACTACCACCACTTCTTCCAAAGAAGCCATATCCTCGGCCAGTACAACATCGATCACGGTTTGGCTCCCAACTGTTATGGTCTGGCTTTCAAAACCGATAAAAGAAAACACGAGTGTAGACCCTTCCGGAACCAACAAGGAATAAGCACCGTCAAGGTCAGTTGCGGTGCCTATCACCGTCCCCTGTACCGACACGGTTACACCCGGTATGGGTTCGCCGGACGAATCCCGAACGGTACCCCTGACGGGAACATCAACTTCTTCCTTGGCGATTACCACGGGCGCTTCTGTATTTCGAACCGCTTTTTTAACATGGATGTTGTGGTTTACCTGCTTAAACTCAAGCTGCGCCTGTGAGGAAATGGCTACCAACACATCGTATAGGGTCTGTTGCTTCTTGTCTACCGTGATTTTTTGGCTGCGCTGCAGTTCCTTATTGGTATAGACAAAGTTGAATCCTGTGTGTGTTTCTATTTGGCTGAATGCCACTTCAATAGGCGCATCGCTCCATCCCATGCTTACGACGACCTCGTCAATGCTTCTTACTTGCTTGTTGGTCGCAGATGCAAAGAGGCATCCAGTCGTGACCAGCTGGATAAGCAAGATATAGATAAACTTCTGCTTCGTACCATGTACGATAGACGGTATTGTGTTTTTCATATTGTCATTTTGGTTTATTGTTAGGTTTTGGCGAATCGATTATTGCGCAGCCCTTGCTGCAAAGGCCGGCTCCTGTGCCTCGGGAGCAATTATCCCGCGGCGGCTGTGTCAATTTGCATCTCGTGCTAGGAATAATAGACCACTATGTCATAGGCGTCACATTAAAGGGTTAAAATCTGATTTTCACTTTCTTGTCCTCTATTTCAAAATAGAACCGGGCAGAATAACTCAGCCCTTCCAGGATATTTTTCAGCTGTTCGTTGTCAAACTTCCCAGACACAGTCAACCCGTCAGGCGGATGATTCTGCCATTCAAAAGTTACCCCGTACCAATTTTCGAGAGTTTTGACGGCTACGCTAATGGGGGTTCTGTCAAAAAGGATGATCCCTTTGGTCCAGGCCATTACTTCCTCTTCGTCAAACGTGCTTTTATGCACCATGCCGGACGAATCCTTAGAGGCCGCCTCCCCTTTCTCCAAATACATCTGATTCTGACGGCCCAGGCTGTCGGCCACTACCGCTTTACCTGTCAGAAGATAAACACGAACCGAATCAGGCGTATAAGCGCTGATGGCAAAAGAGGTTCCGACAGCAGTCGTCGAAAGGGTGCCCGTATAGACGACAAATGGCCTGAGAGAATCTTTTTCCACTTCGAAAAATGCCTCTCCCTCCAAAAACAAAGCCCGCCGGTCTGCTTCAAAATCCTTTATGTAGCGAAGGCTACTTCCAGCGTTTAGGACGACCCTGGATCCATCCGGTAAGGCCCACGAGGATTTCATACCGCTGGGGAGCCGATGTTCCACGTAGGCCACGGGGTCGGGCCGGACCACTACCTCTTCCTTAATTCCGGACAAGTTCGTTAACCAAGACAGTCCAACCGCCACACAAAGAATAGCGGCCACCCGGTAAACCTGGGGTATATCAATTTCCCTTATCTTTCTTATGCTCTTTTTTTTAGTGAGGGTTCCTTTCTGGGGAACCCTTTCAGCAGACGGATAGCCTTTATCCATCAGGATTTCACCGTGTACACGTCTCCAAAGCGCCTCTTTATCCTGTGAGGTCAACTTATCGGTATGACTATCCATCCGAAGCACTACTTTCCGTGCCTGCTTCGCCTCCTTTACCTTTTCCGGGTTCTTTTCAAACAGACCTTCCCAATAGCTGCTGCTCTCCGGAGTCGGGTGAAGCACGCTATCAACGAATGCTTGGTGCAATACAAAGTCTTCTACAGTCCATTTAGAAATATCCATAACATATGCCTTCTAACTACCATAGGCAGAAAAAGGCAAAAGTTATCCTGCTGTTTCCAATTATTTTTCAATAATTTTCATTTGCGCCCATCAGCATCCGTAAATACTTGCAAAATTTATGGTAAAAGAATAGAGCATCCATCTAAAAAATTAAGTCTTATTGGAGAAGACGCTCCAAACAAAACCGACGAAGCTGTCTAAAAACGACGATAGGTTGCGGAGAGGATTAACCCATCAAGGGGCCGACCAGGTTCCCGGGCGGATAAAAGAAAAATCAAGCTATTAACCCGAAAATCAGGGCCAGACAGGTGGCCATATGTTTTTTTAAGCTGGATAATGCCTTCCAGACCAGTGTATAAACGGAGCGAACATGAAGATTCATTGCCACAGACACTTTTTCGTAGGGCAGTTCCTGAAAAAAAACCAGCTGTACCGCTTCTTTTTGTCTAGGTGGCAGCCGCTCCATGGCGCTGGCGAGCTTCCTGTTCAATTCTTCCTCTTTCTGCGTCCTCAGCCATTCCTGCTCAACAGATTCCACCCAGCCCATCTGCGCCTCATTCTCTGATCCGTTCAATGGGTAAGAACCTAAATTTTGTCCGATTTCCCGGCGGATTTTATTTCCCAAGCTTTTAAAAAGATAGGCTTTGACGCTCTCCGTCTGCTTAAGCCTGTGCTTATATTTCCAAAGACTAACAAAAACCTCTTGGATACAGTCTTTTACAAAAGCACTGTTGGAATAAACGCCCATACCGTAACCATGCATGTCATCCACCATTGCATTATAGACCATCTCCAGCCCCTTCATCTCTCCCCTCCGCAACAGCTCCCAGCCTATTCTGGCGCTATCTTCAGCAGATACGGTTTTTATTTCTTTATCACTAGACATATACATTAGGTTATATTGGGTAAGGCAAGATACCAAAGAAGATCTACTAATTCAACAATTTATAGCCCCTCGATGCAATAATCCGATGAAGAATATCGCAACCTTTTGAACCAGAGGCTTAGCGCTTACAAAGAGCCCCTGACCACTATCTTTAATAAATTAAATTATAACGTGGCAATCAATGCAATAAAGAATTTTAAACAGAATTAATATGACAAAAAGACAATACCACAAATCACACCCCAGATCCAGGTATTTTTTGGCGAAAAATCGGCTGATACCGACGCATACATTTCCAGGATATTTCAGGTGACGGTTTTCGGGCAATTCCGGATGGGCAGCAAAAACAACAGCCTAGGGCAAAAAAACGACTCGACCTACGGCTTTTGAATAAAGTATGCCCAACAAGAGGTCTGGCATTTTGACCTAGGGTTCAGATGAGAAGGCCGGATCGATTTGAGCAGGTCAAACATTCACGACGAATTGTTTGAGACCCGGCTCATCGTCAAGCTTTTTCAACAATTCCACCACGTTATTCACCTTCAGTTTCTTCATGATATTGAAGCGGTGGGTTTCAATGGTGCGGATGCTTTTCCCCAATTGCTCGGCTATCTCCTTATTGCCGATCCCCTCAGCGATCAGGGCAAGGATTTGCCTTTCCCTCTTGGTGAGGCTATAGGTTTTTGTAGCAACGGTAGAGGGAGAGGCTTTTCCGCTTCTATGATGGAGATAGCGGTTGACCAAAGCATTGCTTACATCGCCGCTAAAATACCTTCCTCCCTGGTGTATAGCACGTATGGCCTTTAAAAGCTCCTCTTTGGAAGTGTCCTTAAGTAAATAGCCCGACGCACCCACTTCTACGGATTGAAGAATATAATCTTCGTCATCATGCATGGACAAAATCAATATTTTGGGGGAATCTGGCCGGACAGAAAGGCTTTGCGCAGCCTCCAATCCACTCATGCCGGGCATACGGATGTCGGCGATCAACAGGTCGGGCCTTTCTCTTTCTACAACTTCAATCGCCTCCCTTCCATCGGAAGCCTCCCCTATTACCTTTATCCCTTCTTCATCTTCCAGCAGGTTCTTGATACCTTTTCTGACGATCAGGTGATCTTCCGCCAGCACTATTTTAATATTTTCCATATCGCACAATTGCTTTATTCCAGTGGCACTTGGATATTTATTGTTGTCCCCTTCCCAATTTCGGTGCTGATTTCACATTGCCCGTTGATAAAGTTCGTCCGCTCCCTGATGTTAAAAATCCCGTGTCCGGAAGCGCTAAAATGGCCTTTCTTCTCTAATTGATCAAGATCAAAGCCTCTTCCGTTGTCGGCGATCTGCAGATGCAGAAACTGGGAATTGTGGCTAAGTGTGATTTTGACCTCATCCGCTTGAGCGTACTTGATTGCGTTGTTCACCGCTTCCTGAACGATACGATAAAGGTTGTTTTCTACCTTTGGCTCCAGTCTTGACAAGAAGCCCGTCCGGTTTTCAAAGCTGACCTGAAGGTCAGAAATCCTGGTGATCTCCCTCGCAAACTTCTTTAACACCGGCACAACCCCATAGTCAGACAAGGCACTGGGTGTGAGGTTAAAGGAAATCCTCCTGACTTCCTTGATGATGTTTTTCAAGAGTTCTTTGGCTGTTCCGAGTTTTTCGAGCTCTATATCAGATTTCACGGTATGAACCCCCTCCAGATTAAACTTCAGGGCGGAAAGCAGCTGCCCCACCCCATCGTGCATATCACGGGAGATGCGTTTTCTCTCTTCTTCCTGCCCTTCCAGAATAAGAGCGGACCTGAATTGTTGTTCCTTGACTTTTTTTTCCACCCTTTCCCTGTTGATCTCCCGAGAGATGGCTTCGGCTTCCTTTTGTTCGGTTTCATCTGCGCCGATCACCACCAAAGTCTCCACTTCCTCCTTCTCATTTATGGTAGGCACAATATTCAGCTTCAGCCATACAAAATCACCGTCTTCGTTCACTGCTTTGACGTCGCCGCTCCAGGACTTGCCGCCGGATACCATATCTTCTATTTTTTGCAGGTACTCTTGGTCGTATCCCTGCTCGTTGAACCAATCAAATAGGTTGTCGGGCTGTTCCTTGCCAAATTGCATCAACTTACTGAACTGATCGGAAACGTGGTTGATCTTGCCTTTTTTATCGCACTTCACATACACGACAAAATCTTCGGGGACTACATCCACCTCCACCAGGTCCTGGTAGGCCTCCTCCAAAGAACCGTATAAAGCACCGAGCTCCATGGCCATGGCCCGTGATTTTTTTTCTGACTCTGATAGTTTTTGGATCGTCGCCTTAATGGAACGCGCTGACGGCAAAAAAACAAAGAGGATTTCGAACAATATCACGCCGAGGCAAATGACCATCAGGAAAAGTTCGATGTTTCGCAGGTTAGTCACCTTGCCGCTTGCTTCCCGTTCGAATTGAAGGACAATTTCGTCCATTCCACGCAAAAAAGCTGCCTCCTGAGAAGTGACGATGCCGATTTCCGCCTCCAATGCGTCATACGACAGCGTGATATCTTTACCTAATTTCCGAATAATGGCTTCTGTGGCTGACGTTATCCTGGTATGGGGAACCTGGATGGGCGAAAAGAGGGCTGAGGGGGCTGCGCCATTACCTGTACCCCCCCTCAACAAACCTTCCTCTCCTTGGAGCCGCCGATGCGCAGCCGTCCATTCGCTAAGGGCAATGTCCAGTGCCCCCAACCATTCCTCCCGTTGTGCCACCTCGCCTGAATGTCCCAACAACAAGACGTACTTAACAATCTGCTGGCTTAGCATCCGTTGACGACCGGCCAAATTGATCAGATGGGAATCGTTCTTCTGCTCCTCAATAAACCGCTGGATCAACACTTGACTAATAATAACCACCAGGCCTATACCGATCAGCGCGATCAAGTAGTAACGGCCGAGCTGGGTGTGTTTTGACTTAAAGGTTTGCGCCTGATACGCTAAGTGAGGTTGCATAGGCTAAAAGTACGTAAAAGCACTTATAAAAACTAGAGAAGTGGAAAGCGTGAGAAGCGGGAAGATCGGAGACCGAAGCAGGATGACCCGTGACGGCGACCGGATGGAGGAAGTGAAAATCAGGAAGCAGGCAACCGTTACGGAAGAGGCTGTGTGAAAACGCAAGGTTTTAAAATGGCTGCAAAATTAAATTTCAACTCCATTTAAGGTAAATGAAAGGCTAAAACCAAGAACATATTGATGCAAATTCGAAATAAAGTGCTTCAATTCGTTTTCACACAGACTCGGGAGGCCGAAGCAGTATGGTTGATGGCGGATGCCCGAAGCCTGATGCCGTAAACCAGGACGGGACACCGAAGTTGAGACTGCTCACCTCTCAAAGCCTATATACACATAACCGTTTTCGACCTTGACTGGATAGGTGGCAATCCGACAGGTATCCCCGTCCAGATTCTCCCCGGATTTGAGAGAAAATGTTTTTTTATGGAAGGGACAGGCCACCTTGGGCTCATTCCCTTGCGAACCAATCATCCCCCTAGAAAGGATCATCTGCATCTTGTGCGGACAAAGATTCTGGCAGGCATACCATTCGTTTCGTCGGGCAAAATTAAAAACGGCTATCTGTAGCTCTTTGTATTTGATGCAAGCGCCGCCATTTTCCGGAATAGCACTTACGGGAGCGGCCTTATACCAGGTGCTGACTTTTGAAGTAGCGGCGGCTTTGTATTTGTCAAGTTCTGTGATCATGTTATTGAAAGATTGTAAATGGGTGATGGGACATGGGTGATTAATAATAGGCCATGGGTGACGAATGGTCGATGAGGAGATCATGGCCACGGGACTGGGATTTTTTGGCCCCGCATGTTCTGAAACTGAAGTGTTGGATCATTCTCTTCTGCGTTCACAAAATGTTTAAACCGGGCCCTTAAATCGGGATTGTTGACCACTTCCTTCCATTCGCATGCATAGGTTTCCACCATAAAGTCCATTTCCCTTTCGAGTTCCTCACCGATACCCAGGCAGTCGTCTACCACCACCTGTCGCAGATAATCCAGTCCTCCTTCCAGTTTGTTCAGCCAGGTAGCCGTCCTGTTCAACGGCTCCGCTGTTTTGATGTAAAACATCAAGAACCGGTCGATGTATTTGATGCAGGTTTCACTATCCACATCATTAACCAGGAGCTTGGCATGTTGGGGTTTGGAGCCTCCGTTGCCGCAGACATAAAGGTTCCAGCCTTTTTCAGTGGCGATAATTCCAAAATCCTTACTTTGGGCTTCTGCACATTCCCTGATGCATCCAGAGACCGCCCCTTTTAATTTGTGAGGAGACCGCAGCCCCCGGTACCTTTCTTCTATGCGGATGGCAAAGGAAACCGCATCCTGCACGCCATACCTACACCAGGTCGTTCCAACGCAGCTCTTGACGGTACGCAGACTCTTGCCGTAAGCATGCCCACTTTCGAAGCCCGCGCTGATCAATTCTTCCCATATATCCGGCAACTGATCCACCCGGGCTCCAAATAAATCGATCCGTTGCCCACCCGTAACTTTTGTATATAGCTGGTATTTTTTGGCAACCTGGCCGATCACGATCAGTTTTTCCGGGGAGATTTCACCTCCGGGTATGCGGGGCACCACAGAATAGGTACCTCCACGCTGTATGTTGGCGAGATAACGGTCGTTGGTATCCTGGATTGTATCCTGCCTGGCAATCAGCTCGTTCCAGGTGCTGGCCAGGATGGAGGCCACCAGCGGTTTGCAGATCTCACAGCCGTCACCCCTGCCCACCTCGTCCAGCAGCCTGTCGAAGGTTCTGATGCCTTTTACTTTGACGATATCCAGCAACTCTTGCCGGGAGTGATCGAAATGCTCGCATATCACTGTCTTGACCTTTTGGCCCATGGATTTCAACTGATACTTGAGTAAGTCATTGATCATGGGGAGGCAACCGCCACAGCCGGTTCCCGCCTTGGTGCAGGCTTTAATTTCCGCCACTTGCGTCAGGCTGTCTTTTTCAATAGCCTGACAGATGCTTGCCTTGCTGATGTTCTCACAGGAACAAATCTGGGCATCGTCGGGAAGGTTTTCTATTCCTCCACCAGCATTTTCCTTGCCTCCACGGGATCCTAAGACCAAATCTTCAGGTTCAGGAGGCAACGGCATCCGGTTCATTACCATCTGCCACAACTGGTTGTAGGAAGCCGCATCACCGACCAATATCCCTCCTAGAAGCCGTTTCTTATCGAGGGATATATTGATCCGTTTGTATAGCCCTTTTACCTTGTCCTCAAAAACAATGGATTGTGACGCCTCCTTTTCTCCAAACGGGTCTCCAAAACTGGCTACATCCACGCCGATCAGCTTTAGCTTGGTGGACATATCAAAGCCGTTAAAAGGCTTGGGTTCCCTGCCTACCAACTGGTTAACGACCTGGGCAGCCATGTCGTAACCGGGAGCTACCAGGCCATATACCAGCTGCCGATAAGAAGCCACCTCCCCTATGGCATAAATATCCGAATCGCCCGTCTGCAGGTATTCATTGACCACAACCCCGCCTCTTGGGGCAGTTTCCAAACCACAGTCCTTAGCCAATTCATCCCGAGGTTTGATGCCGGCAGAAATCACCAACATCTCAACGGGCAGTTCCGACCCGTCAGAAAAAAGCAAGCCCGTCAACCTCCCGTTTCCTTCTATCTGTTGCGTATTCTTGTTCAAATGAACCGATATTCCCAAACCTTCCAGTTTCTCCCGCAGTATCCCAGAACCCGCTTCGTCCAGTTGCCGTGGCATCAACCGCGGGGCGAATTCCACCACATGTGCTTTTAAACCCATGTCAAGCACCGCTTTAGCCGCCTCCAGTCCTAACAAACCTCCCCCAAGGACAGCTGCTGTCTTTACCTTTTTAGCGTAGGCCGCAATAGCATCCAGGTCTTCCAAACTGCGATACACAAAGACACCCTTCTTTTCAACGCCAGGAACTGAAGGCACAAAAGCACTGGATCCGGTGGCCAGGATCAATTTATCATAGCGCATCTCCGTACCAATGTGGCTAAAGACCTTTTTCTGCTCGCGGTCTATACGTAAGATAAGTTCATTTGTACGTAGATCAATGTTGTTTTGATGATACCAACTTCTTGGCGCCATCATCAGCTCATCCGCTGTTGATCCCGAAAAATAGGCGCTTAAATGAACCCTATCGTAGGCTGGCCAAGGCTCCTCTCCAAAAACTGTAACCTGAAAATCTGATGCATTAGGGGTGGACACCAGTTTTTCGCAAAACTTGTATCCAACCATCCCGTTCCCAACAACTATTATCTTTGTCATCGCTCTTAACTTTTAGCTGAAAGTGGTATAAGTATCTCTGCAGCTAATATAAGAACAGTAAAGAAAATATCTAAGTATTTTTACTTATTTTTTACTTACCTATTTGACCGATAGGATCAATCGTTCAAGGGATGGGGGAAATTTTGGGATTCATCTTCCCCCGCCCGTTTGTGCAGGCATTGAAAATCCTTTTCAATCAATATGGTGACCCCGTTGCCGGTCCGGCTTATACTTACCTTTTCAGTATTTGCCCATTCTTTTGCCTGGTGCATGGGCAAATAGATTTTTAGGATGTTCTGCTCGAATGCGACACCGAGATCTTGACAATTCTCCATAGGCCACAACATATAGGAAAAGTTGTTTTCCCGGCCCAAACCGGTTTCAAGGGCTTCCATGATGGTATTGCCCTGCCCTATTTTCTCTACTTCCGGTTGGGACAATCTCAACCTAATAGAATTCTTGTGGATTCTAAGCTTCATTTCTTCATGTCATTATGTCGTTTCAATAAGTCTGAAGGCGGATTTTGGACTTTCACAGACTTGGCAGCAGTAGTCGTTGGAAAGCTTCATAAATGATGTCCCAGGAGCTATCCCGGAAACAGCATCCCCATAGTTCTCATCGTACACCGTCAGGCAGTTGGAGCATTGGTATTTTAAGTTTTCCCTCTGTGCTGCCTGCATTCCTGATTCCGAGCTTTCAGCGGATTTTTGTCCTTCCAACTGGTCATAGTACTTGTGGCTCAGCTCGATCAACAATGAGGGTAGCGTTTCCCTGGGAACGTTCTTGGCATAGTAGAAATATTCAGACAGGTTAGGGTTGAAATTTCTGGAATAAAGGATGTTAAAGGCCTCAGGATCGCTTTCCTTTTCCTTTCCTGCCTTTTCGATGGCGACGGAAGTGAACAATGCCATGTGCCCGGTTTTGACAGAAAAGCTGAGGCCATAGGTACTGATGTCCTGTTTGTCCAACGCCCTAACCAGGTAATTTTTGATTTCCAGCGCCTCTTCATCCAAAACGGGCAAATGCCAGTTTAGCTCCAGCGAGCTATGCCGGATATTGATCCCGTATTTGCCCAGCAATTTTTCCCAGCTCAGCCTGTCCTTTTCCGCTATACCTTTTACAATAATGGATTTCCAGGGGGTTAGGCTGATTTTGCCCACATCTGTATCCAGACAAAGCTGACATAGCGCCATCAAAAAACCAATACTAAATTTATTGTTCCTCCAGTATAGGCCGAGCCAGTATTTACCGCCTACGATGCGGTTCATCCCTTCATAGTAGGGAGAGGTGGCTTCCGGGTAGGACAGCTCCTGCTCTCTGCTCTGGCAGTTGGGCATGCTGGCTTCTTTGGCCTTTTGGTAAATCTCCGGGTACTTCAATCCGCTGTTTATGGGATCAATTTTCTCAATGACTTTGGCTACTTTGGCGAGGTCATATCCATAGATCAGATCAGGGGCGCACCAGGGCTTGGCATCCAGCTCTGAAAATCTCAAAAATAGATGCCAATAATTATCATGAGAAGAAGCCACAAAGTTGATGTTACCGGTAAACAGCGGCACCAGGCTTTGAATGGGGTCAGTGATGTTGATTTTCAGTTTGGGCAAGTAATCAAACGTATCCAGTATATGGTGGTAGGTATGGGACGCTAGCCAGTGGGTGGTCGGCATGACGTCCAAAGCTGTGTAGGAAGAGATGATGTTTTGATATTCCCTGCCTCCTATCTCATACTGGATCTTGATCGCGTCGAAGGTGGCTCCTAAAGGCTCCTGCCTTTTATTTCCGCTGGGGAAAAGTATATCCTGCCGCGACCCCAGATGAATGTAGCTGGCCCCCGACTCGTTGGCCTTCTGGATGATCTGGAGAAAATCCCCCGGCGAAATTATTCCTCCTTTAACCAATATCCGGACTAAATCTTCTTTTTGCATGGGTTTCATTTCAGTACTTTCTTACGGTGAGGCGACATGGTTTAATCGGGCGGCCTACTTTAAGAGCGCAAAAGGCAGCATAAATACCGCGGCTATCATGGATAGGCTCAACGTAACGCCCCAGCCCAGAAGCCTCAACGGCAACAAGACCAACCAGATGAAAGGATAGAGCAGGAGCAACAAAATCGCAAGCGGCCAACAAAGGGCCAACAGTATCATCCAAACGGTCAAACTAATAAATAGCCTCATATCCATGTTATAATTCAAGCCTTTTGCCCTTCCATTCTCGTGCCACTGGCAATATCGTACAGAATAGGCGGATTTGACCATATATCACGAAAAAACGTCTGGTTATCGGACACTATTTGCCCTTCTTCGAACACCATCTTCAACTATTCCGTTTGCTACTGCCCTTACACCCCGATCGGCATTGCTTTCTGCTGATGGAGTAAATGCTGGATCTCGGGCTTACAGCTTCCACAACCGAGCCCCGCACCCGTCTGCTGGCACAGTTGCCCGAGATCCCCACATCCAGCCTCTATCGCCTGGAGAATATTGCCTTTTCCCACATTTCCGCAAGAACAAACCATTTCCCCTACCATTTCCCTTTGGTTGCTTTTTCCCCGGAGCAATTCCTTGCGCTTCTTGGACAGCTCCGATTTCTCTTCAATCAGACTTTTGAACTCGGCGAATTCAGATTTATCTCCCATCAAAATCGCCCCGACAAGCCGATCCCTGTATACAATGCACTTCTTGTAATAGCGTTGCGCACTGTCAATCAACAATATTTCCTCATAACCCTCGCCATTGGCCGGAATCTCAGGTGTACCCAGCGAGCAAAGGTCCAAATCGGCGAACTTCAGGATGTTCATCGAGACCGTTCCTTGATAAATGCTTAACAGGTCGCCGTTAATGTGTTTTGCGGCAATATTCCCCTGCATTTCTGCTGCGGCAGTGATGCCATTCAACTTGCCCTTATGTTCAGCTATCTCTCCTATCGCATAAATAGAAGGATCGGAAGTCTGGAGATAGTCGTTCACTTTGACGCCAATGCCGCAAGCCAAGCCGGCCGACTTTGCCAGATCCATATTGGGCCTTGTGCCGATGGCATAAACCACAGCTTGGCAAACCAAAGACTTCCCGCTTTTAAGATGCGCCCGAATCTCCCTTCGTTCCTGAACCTCCTCCAGTTGATGCACCTGATTGTTCATATAGAGCTGTACGCCCATTTCCTCTATCTTCTCTTTTAATAAGGCACTGGACATGGGATCCAGTTGCCTTTCCATCAATCTCGAGCCTAGTTGCACAATTGTCACCTCTATATCGATATCCCTCAGGGCCGCAGCGAGTTCCAGCCCCAACAATCCTCCCCCCACTATCAATACATGTCCCCTGCCTGCAAGACGGGTCTTCAGTTCATCGGCATTTTCCCGGCTTCGCATGGTAAACACGCCTGGAAGGTGCAAAGGGACATCACCCGGTACAAACGCCCTGCTACCGGTAGCCAAGACTAGTTTGTCATAATGGTGGACCCGTCCCTTTTCGTCGGTCACGGTCTGGTTAACAGGGTCGATGGATTCCACAGCATTCTCCACATACAAATGGATGTTTAACCGTCCCATTTCTTCCTCCGTCCTGAATTTCTGCAACTCCTCCCAAGACCGGTGGTCACTTACATAATCCGGTAGCAGCACCCGGTTATAAAAAGGGTGTTTTTCCTTGGAGAAAACGTGGATCTCATCTTCCTCATTCAGTGCCCTATAGGTAAGGATAAATCTAAAGGCTGCCGCTCCCGCCCCCACCACAATTGTCTTTTGTCTGGTACGTAGATAGGGTTTCACTTCGACTGCGGAATATTTATAATCCGGCTGCTTGGATACCGGATCTATGCTGTTGCCGGTTAAGTTGTTCGTCCTCGCAAAGTCGTTTTGCAAAATTTTGCCCCAGTGCATGGGTAGGAAAACCACCCCTTTTTTGATCCTGTCGGTGATGGTGGCATACACCCTGACTTCCCCTCTCCGGCCCCGGATGACGACGGTTTCCCCATCTTTAATTGCTCTTGCGCCGGCGTCATCGGGATGGATCTCCAGGAAAGGGCTGGGTATATGTTTGTTCAGCCTCCTCACTTTCCCGGTGCGGGTCATCGTATGCCATTGATCCCTGATCCGTCCCGTCGTCAAGATTAAGGGGAATTCCGTGCTGATGGGCTCCTTCGCGCTGGCAGCTCCAGCCACCAACAGTTTTGCTTTCCCGCTAGGAGTAGCAAATTTCTTTTCCAAAAATAGGCGCGCCACTCCTCCTTCTTCCTGATTGATAAAAGGCCATTGTACGGATCCATGGCTCTGGAGATAATGATAATCCAGCTTGGACACATCAATGCGTGTGCCTTTGGTCAGCTGCGCATGTTCGTCATATACTTCCGCCATACTTTGGTAATCGAAGCCGTGAAAACCCATTTTTTTTGCGAACCTGATCAGGATTTCCGCATCCGGCAGTGCTTCTTCCGGGGCCGCGGTGAACTGAGGGAGATAGCTGATCCTTCTTTCTGAGTTGGTCATGGTTCCCTCCTTCTCTCCCCAGCCGGCGGCCGGCAGCACCAGGTCCGCATAGGGAATGGCGGCGGCGGTTTGGGAAATATCCTGTACCACCACAAATTTGGCGGCTTTGAGGGCGGCTTCTACCCGTCGGGAATCAGGTAAGCTGACCAAGGGATTGGTACAGATGATCCAGACTGCCTTGATGCTGCCCTCTTCCAAGGCCTCGAAAATCTGCGTTGCTGTCTTCCCAGGCTTATCCGGAAGTCGATCGACCCCCCAAAATCGGGCTACCTGCTCCCGATGATCCGGATTGTCCAGGTTCCGGTGCGACGCCAGCAAAGTAGCCATGCCGCCGACCTCCCGTCCGCCCATGGCATTGGGTTGGCCGGTGAGAGAAAAGGGGCCGGATCCGGGTTTTCCTATATGGCCTGTGATCAGGTTGAGGTTGATCAAGGCGAGGTTCTTATTGACCCCGTCACTGCTCTGATTAAGGCCCATGGCCCACATGGTCAGGAAACCCTTAGCGCCACCAATATATGCGGCTGCCTTTCTGATATCTTCCTCGGCTATCCCGCACTGCATGGAAGCCTCCGACAGCGGGGTGCGCATCACTGTTTCCCGATAATCAGCAAACCCTTCCGTATGGTCTTCAATAAAGGAAAAATCAATCTCTCCCTCCTCAATCAGGCATCTGCCAATGGCATGAAGCAAAACCTCGTCCGTCCCGGGATTGAGCTGTAAGTGAATATCCGCCAGCGCACAACTTTGGGTGACACGGGGATCCGCAACGATTATTTTCACGTGAGGATGAGCCGCTTTGTGTTTTTCTATCCTTCTCCAAAGAATGGGATGGCACCAAGCTGGGTTGGCTCCGGCGACTAGAATACAATCCGCTAACTCAATGTCATCATAGGATATCGGTACGAGATCTTCACCCAATGATTTCACATAGCCCGTTACTGCGGAACTCATGCACAAACGCGAATTGGTATCGATATTATTGGTTTTCAAAAATCCCTTTACCAGCTTATTGACCAAGTAATACTCTTCCGTTAGGCATTGTCCTGATACATAAAAAGCCACGGCGTCGGGTCCATGTTTTTGGATGATGGAACGAAACACCGCTGCCGCCCTGGTCAAGGCGACGTCCCAGCCGACCCTTTCCAACGGATACCCTTTGGCTCCCCGCATCTGTGGATGAAATAAGCGGTCAGATTGATCCTCCACGACATAATGAAGGTTCATCCCTTTGGAACAAAGCATGCCCTTATTGACCGGATGGGCAGGATCGCCTTCTACCATGAGCTTGCCCTTTCTGTCCCGGTGGACAATGATGCCACAGCCAACGCCACAATAGGAACAAGTGGTTTTGAATTGTTCGGGCTTCTTCATTAGCTTGTTCATATAGATTCTGTTTCCTTGACTCCGACTACCTGTTGTAAAACCGGGCTTGTGTTTGGGGACAGCATTTCGACCCTTGCCTGCTTTTCATCCTGGGAAGAAAATCTGATCAGCAATGAACTGGCACTACATACTGCCACTGCAAGGCCTAAAAAAGCCAAGGCTTCCGCATAGGATACCGTTTCCATGGTGAAAAGAAAACCAGCCATCACCGCCCCTGCGTTTCCGCCCGCACCGACGACGCCCGACACCGTCCCTATCGCCTTTTTGTTTATAAAGGGAACCACGGAGAAAGTAGCCCCCTCCGCCATCTGGACCAATAGGCTGAAGACTATCATACTGCCTATTGCCAAGGGCAATAAAGTCATTTGGGAAAACAACAACAAAGCGAGACCTTCAACTAGAACCAATACTCCCAGAAACCTAGCCCGTCCGTTCAAGCCCCACTTCATACCGGCCTTATCGCCGAAATACCCCCCAAGGGACCGGGCAAATAAATTCATCAGCCCGAAAAGCCCGGCTATCAATCCAGCCGTCTTAAGGTCCAACTGAAAATGATCATGGTAATAAATGGCCGCGACATTATTAATGGTCAGCTCTATCCCAAAACAGGCTCCGTATAAAAGAAAGAGTGCCCATACCCTTCTATCATTAACTGCAGCCAAAAAGGCGCCTTTCCTTTCCCCTTTTTTCCTCTTCTGATAGCCCGAATCGGCTTTCCTCAGATCGGTTATATTACCCTGCGGAAAATCCGTTGTCCACTTGTAATAGGCAATGCCGCAAAGAATCATGGCAGCCCCCGGAGCTACCATGGCGTACCTCCAGGCCTCCGCTTCCAGAAAACCCAAAGACACGAGCAAGGCAAATAATGCAGGCATAACCATTTGTGTGACCCCGCCACCCAGGTTGCCCCAACCCGCGGAAGTCGCATTGGCCGTGCCGACAATATTGGGGGCAAACATCACCGAAGTATGGTATTGGGTGATTACGAAGGAAGCTCCGATTACCCCTATAGCCAATCTGAAAATTAAAAAGGTTTCGTAGCTGTCACTCAGCCCGATAAAAAGGACCGGCAACGCCCCGATGATCAATAGATAGGTATAGGTGATGCGGGGACCGATCCTGTCCACCAACCAGCCGATAAACAATCTGGCTATAACGGTGACGGACACGGAGGCAATGATCAGGTTTCCAACCTGTGCTTGGCTAAGCGCCAGTTCCTCTCGGATCACCGCCATCAAAGGAGCGATTCCGAACCAACCAAAAAAACAGAGAAAGAAGGCCATCCATGAAAGATGGAAAGCCCTCATGGGAGCGGTCCGAAAGTCTAGAAGGCGAATGGTTGTTGCTTTTGACATAGGGTGTGGTTTAAGTAATGATCAGGTAAACGGCTCTTCAACCTTTGGACGCTAAATTAAGAGAAAAGAAAATAAAATAAGTATAATTACGTAAAAAAATACGTAATAATTCAAGTAATACCTTCAGTAAACAGCTTACAAGAAAAACAATACGTACTGCAACCTTTTGGTCACCAAAAAGGAAACTGCTTGGAGCCGGACTAATGGTGGCGTTTTCGAACGAGACAGACCCTGCCTTTGTTGCATGGGAGAATTCTGTAGGTCTACGGGTTCAAAAATATTTTAATTATGAAAAAAACATTGGCTCTTGTCGGCAGCGGTAAATTAGCCGAAATTGTAGTGGAGGCTTTACTGACCGGCCTTTTGCCGGATTATCAGCTTATCGGCATTTACTCCCGCACTAAAGAAAAAACTGACCGTTTGACGCAAAAAATCAACGGGACGCAACCTGAACAATCATGTAAAAGTTGCGAAACACCCGAAGATTTGTTAAATCTAAAAGCAGATTATATCGTAGAATCTGCCTCTCCCGCTGCGATGAAAGAATTTGCTCTGCCGGCCTTACAGAAAGGCTCCTCCATCGTCACGCTTTCCATCGGAGCATTTGCCGACCAAGCCTTTTATGAGGAAGTAGCCACCACCGCGCAAAAGCACAACGTCAGGGTACATCTGGTGTCCGGAGCCATCGGGGGATTTGATGTGCTACGCACCGTGGCCTTGATGGGAGAATGCGAAGGCTCTATCGCTACGGAAAAAGGCCCGGACTCCCTCAAAGGTACCGCAGTCTATGGGGAGGCATTGCAAACGGAGAAACGCGAGGTCTTCTCAGGTAATGCCAAAGAGGCCATTGCGCTCTTTCCCACCAAGGTCAATGTGGCAGTAGCGGCCTCATTGGCTTCCGTAGGTCCGAACGATATGAAAGTTTCGGTGACCTCCACCCCTGGATTTGTAGGCGATGACCACCGGATTGAAATCAAGAGCGAGCAAGTACACGCCGTCGTTGATGTCTATAGCAAGACGGCCGAGATTGCCGGATGGAGTGTGGTCAACACCTTACGAAATATTACTTCCCCGATTGTATTCTGACAGGTTGGCCAAAACCTTTTCGCTCAGCCGGTCAAAAGCCTGCTTGGTGCGTCCTGAGGATACTTGCATGCAGCGGACACGGGGGTGGTGGAGGAATTTTTCTCCACCCAACGCTCCCACCGTATCGCAATAGCATAGGTTATCGCCTTCCAGCCACTGGGCAAAGGGCGCCTCGTCCCAGGCCGGGGACAGTCCGGTGTTGAACAAGATCTTTCGATCACCCATAAGCGCAAACTCCTCTTCATGCAGCAGGACCGTATTCTTGTTTAAACAAGTCACCACTACTTCGCACTTTGACAGCAAGTCGCCCAAGGGTAAAAATTCATAGCCTTTTTCTTTCGCCCAAGACTTTTCACTTCTTGAAAAATAAGAAATCTCTGCCCCGAAAAAATGAAGCGCATCGGCGATCATCCCACCCGATTTCCCCAACCCTATTATTCCCGCCTTTAACCCGGTGATTTCCCGGGGCATTCCATCCCAAGGCTTCAGAGGTTGACCTTGGGCATCCAAGCCAAATCCATGGAAGCAACGCACCAACTCGCTGATCACATATTCCACCACGCCTTCATCCCCGTAATCACGGATACCGGTTACCGTAATCCCCCGGGCATTGGCGTAGCGGATGTCCACATTGGCGGACTCAGGGGAATATAAGGAACAACACATCCCGATGTATTCTACCTGAGGACACTTTTCCAGGGCCTCCCTGCCAAGGGTAGAGGTATAGCTCAGCAGCACAGCGTCCGCATCCCCAATCCGTTTGGCCATTTCTTCCGCATCCGAAGGAATGTCGTTGTAGAGGATAACTTCCTGCGCGTAGTGATGTAACTTTTTTTCTGCAGAAGGAATTAGACTGAGCGGTTCTATACCCACTAATTTTTTGAACATGATGGTCGGTTTTTAATAATATAAAAATAAGCTTGCCGTGATACCTTTACACCAACAGTAAGTTGCCGTCAAACATTCGCCGTTTTTCCTTATTTTTGATTGTTAAGATAAAAATCCAAGATACCATGCACAGCTTAACAAAACTTGGCGTATCGGCCTCCTTATTGAGTCATGCGGAAAAAGACAGCCTCAACCGTGACGGTTACCTCAATCTGGGAAAACTGTTGACTAATGAACAGCTCCGCTCCATTAGAAATAGAATCCAGGAGTTGCTGGAGAGGGAGGGTGAAAATGCAGGGAGCGAACTGATGGACTCTCCCTATATCCGCCACCCCAAAGAGAGCGGCGCCGACCGGCTGGCGGACCTGGTCAATAAAGGAGAGGTATTTGACATTTTTTATACCCATCCCAAAGTTTTGGCGGCCATTGCCCATGTCCTGGGGCAGCATATCAAGCTTTCCTCTCTCAATTACAGGGCAGCAAAACCCGGAGCAGGCCTGCAAAAGCTTCACGTGGATTGGCACGAGGCGGTTTCACCGGGGGATTACAAGGTATGCAACTCCATCTGGCTATTGGACGACTTTTACCCGGAAAACGGGGCGACAAGGGTGGTACCCGGAAGTCACCTTCAGGCCAGCTTACCCCAGGATGTATTGGAGGATCCTCTAGCTAGCCATCCCGATGAGGTGATTATTGAGGCGCCTGCGGGCTCGGTCATCATCTTCAATTCCCATACCTGGCATGGCGGCACCACCAACCACACTTCCTCCCCCCGTAGAGCCATCCATAGCTACTTCTGCCGTGCTGACCAGCCCCAACAGGTGGACCAGAAGCGGTATATCCTGAAAGAAACGCTGGACCGATTGCCGGAAGGGGCCGTAAAAATATTGGGAATATGATAGGGGGATTACCCTATTCCAAGTTTGGCCTTAATCTCAGTCAATTGTTGAGCATGCCGCTCAGATTC
>CAZHZP010000008.1:0-33971 GCA_964537165.1 uncultured Roseivirgaceae bacterium
CCTGAGCCTTCGATAAGAAAAACAAAAGCATGAGGAATGCAGTGAGAATACTTCTTTTCATAAATGGGAATCGTTTAAAAGGTGGTTAGAATTTAATTAGAAAAAGGCGGAGAGCTTTACATTGTTCATGAGGGTTGTTGAGGTTAAATGGTTGAGGTTAATGGAAATCGAGAAGTGCTTTTTTCTCGGAAGTGTTAGGTAAATAAACACCAAATTTCGCTCAAAGCCAAAAATAGCCGTTAAAAAAAGAATTTCACAGGTTCAAATAGAACTGTTTGCTTTAAAAAACCTTTACCATCCGTAAAAATATCTCCCGATGGAAGTGGAAAGCAGGTTAAGGCGATGGTTTACATTCAATAAAATACGTTAAAGATGCAGCACACTGTCCTGCCCAAAATGAGAAGGCAGTTTGGGTGACAACCAAAAGTAAAATCGCATTTATATTCTCAATGAGGGCTCAAGCACGGTTCCAGATCTCCCATGAGGCCTCAGCCTGTAGATGGAGCATTTCCAACCCGTTTTTGGCCATGCCTCCGGCCTTTAGCACCTTTTGCATCAGTAAGGTCTTTTCGGGATTATACACCAAATCATACACCATATGCTTATCCGAAAGGTAAGACTGGGGAATAGGCGGCATTTCTTCAGTATGGGGGAATGTGCCTACAGGTGTCGTATTGATGATCAGGGGATGCGCGTCTAAGATTGCGGGGGATCGGGCCAGTTCCTTATAATCCACTATTCCTTCTGGATTTGACTTATTTCTGGTCACCATCAAAAAGGGAATGTTCAGATCGGCGAGCGCCTGCTTCACCGCACGGGAGGCACCACCGGTACCCAATACCAGTGCATTGACGGGTGCCTGAGGCAACCAATTTGAGAGAGACTGCTTGAAACCGATATAATCTGTGTTGTACCCAACCAGCTTGTTCCCGGCGACCTTAATGGTATTCACCGCACCAATGGCTTCACAGCCCGGTTCCAATTCATCCAGATAAGGGATTACCTGCTCTTTGTAGGGAATGGTTACATTTAACCCGACGAGTTCGGGGTTATTGGCCAACACCTCCTTGACTTTGTCAATGCTGTCAATTTCAAATAAATCATATTGACAGTCCGTCCGTCCTTCTTTTTGAAATTTTTCGGTAAAATACCGCTTGGAAAAGGAATGTTTTAAAGGAAATCCTATCAACCCGAACTTTCTCATCTGGATTTAATATAATGGGCGACTCTTTCTAAACCAATAACCAAGACTACCCCGAAACAAAAAGCAAAGATCGCGGCTAAAAAATACGGTTCTTCACCAGTAATGGCTGTATAGTGGTGGGGCCAAATGTTCTCTGTCAAGAAAGGCTCTTGCTCACCAGAGGAGGAAAGCCTATAACTGAGGATTTTCTTCCAAGGCCAAAGCTTATTAATAGACCCGAGCATAAAGCCGGATAATAAAGAAATGGTTATTGCGGGATAGTGCTTTAGGAGCCAAGAAATAGCCCTGGAAGCCGCCATGATACCCACCACGCAACCTAAGGCAAAAACCCCCAGGGTTAAAACGTCCTTTTCCACCAAAGCATTCAGGATATATTCATACTTACCCATGACCAACAAAAGAAAACTGCCTGATATCCCTGGCAAAATCATGGCGCAAATAGCGATCATCCCGGCCCCAAAGATAAAGAACAGGTTGTTACCAGAAGAGCTTGGCGCCATACCTGTTATCCAATAAGCTATAGCAATACCGATAGGCAGCGCCAAGATCGCCAGTAGATTCCATTTTCTAACGTCCCTTAAGATCATCAGGGCACTGATGATAATTAATCCACAGAAGAAAGACCATACCGGAATGGGGTTATTCTTGATCAAATAAGTAATGAGATTAGCCAAGGTCAGAATGCTGGTAAGGATCCCCAATAGTAGAGCCGCCAGAAAAGATCCGTTCACCTTTAGCCACAATGTTCTGATTTGACCCCTTCTCAGTAGATGGAAGGCTTCGATGTCTATGGCATTGATGCTATCCAGCAACTTCTCATAAATACCTGCAATCAACGCGATCGTGCCCCCGGAAACCCCTGGCACCACATCGGCTGCGCCCATGGCCATTCCTTTAAGGTAGGTCAGTAAATTAGCTTTAAGATTTCTCATTAATACGGATTATGGGCACGCCGGCCCAACCTAAGCCAACAAAATCGATTGAGTTATTGTAGGTTGAGGAAGTGGTCAAAGGTATCTCCCCTCAATCCCAAACGGATAGTTTCCAAAGGGATTATTTCGTTGGGGGCGATATTACCCAGATTGACATTGGCGCCGATCAGTTTGATAAACCACACTTGCTGTTCTTTTTGAGGGGCTTCCCAGATGATTCTTTCTGCCGGAATTTTAGTCAAAATCTCCTCTACCAAACCTTGCCTGACCTCTCCCGAATCTCTAAACAGCCCTACAGTACCGCCTTCTCTTGCCTCACCGATGACTTTCCAGGCACCTGCATCCAGTTCCTTTTGCATCTGGTCAATCCACTTGTAGGGGGGGATGATCTTGGCGGCGTCCTTAGAGCCGACTTCGGATAGCACGGTTACATCCTTCGACAAGATTTGGATGTACTCGCACTTCTTCTTATGATCAAGGGTGATGGAGCCGTCAGACACTTCTGCAAAAAGCAGTTCGTAGGTTTCCAGAAGCTTTCTATAGTCATCAAATTGTTCTCTAATAACAAAAGCTTCAAAAAGCGTCCCTCCCAGGTAAACCGGGATCCCGGCGTCCCTGTATAATTTTAATTTTTTGTCGAAGTTCTTGGTAACGTAAGAAGTTGCCCAGCCCAACTTCACAATGTCCACGTAATCACCACATGTCTCGATAAAATCTTCTACCTCCCTTAGACTAAGGCCTTTGTCCATGGCCATGGTAAATCCGAAAGTGCGTGGTTTTTCTGTACGTACGGGGATGCTCTTAAGCACGTAATTCATTCTATAAAATTTAGATATGTATTTCTACCGGTCAATTATTGGGAAATCCGTTACTATATTGGCTTATAATTTTAAATATTGCCGCCTGATGTTTAATTTCCGGCATCAGCTCATATAAAATCACATGCTTTTCAAAATCCAAAGTTAACGCATTTTCCAAAAATGGAAAGGCTTCTTTGTATTTCCCGGTCTTAATTAAATAAACCACCTGTCTATAATACAGCTCTGCCTCCTCGGGAAGCTCCTCTATGCCCTCTTTGATGACATCTATCGCCTCTTCAAACCTGTTTTGGTCAAAGTAGATGATCGACAGGTTGACATAGGTCTCCAGGATTCCCGGCTCCAGGTTGATGGCCTCTTCATAAGCCTCAGAACTTGCGTGAAGGTTGCCCAGGTTGTATTCAGCTTCCGCCAATCCTACCCAATAATTGGGGTTCTCCGCTGTCAGCTTAATGGCTTTCTTAAAATAATGGATGGCTTCAAAAAACTTGTTCTTCTTCAGCATGCACATGCCCAAACCAAACCAGGCGTCGTCGTATTCCGGATCAAGCTTCGCCGATTTTTTAAAATACTTGAAGGCCATATCAATCTGATCCAGCTTCTCGTAGGCGGCCGCAAGATAACAGGCATTTTCAGCGTTTATCCCTTCGCAATTGATCGTGTTCTGGTAAGCCTCCAGGGCCTGCTCATATTGCTGGGTATTCATCAGCGCGTTTCCCATATTGAAATAGGCAGAGGCGAATGAATCATCAATCAGCAAAGCATAATCGTATGCGTGGATGGCCTCCTCAAACCTACCCAGCCGGTTGTACACCACACCTAAGTTGTACCATGCGCCGGCGCTGTAAGGATCCTGGTCAATAAACTCCTGATAAAATTCTAGAATTTCATCGAAATTTCCTTCTTCTTCGGTGATGAGCGCCAGCTGAAAGAGGGCGTCTTCATGGTTGATTTTGAGCTTAACGGCTTCTTTATAGCTTTCTACGGCCTTTTGGGTGTTGTCCTCCGCCCGATAGAAGTTCCCTAAGGAATAATAAATTTCCGCCTTGTCTTCCGCTATCGGCAAAAACGACAGTAAGATCTCAATGGATCCTTTGGCATTGCCTGACATAAACATCGCATTGGCCAAAGCAAGAATAATCTCCTCATTGTTGGGGGAGAGGTTATTGATGTTTTCCAACAGATCCAGCCCTTCTTCAAGTTCGTCATTGAAGATCAGGGACTGGGCCATCAGCAATTTAATCTCTATGGAAAAGGGGAATCTAAGTAGCGCGATTTTACTGGCTTTGTATGCCTTTTTGAACTTCTGCTGCTCAAAATAGAACCGTATAATATCTTCAAGCTCTTCTTCCTCGAAGTAGAGGTCGAGATTGGATTTTATGGAGTTTTCAAATCTCTGTACCAACTCTTTTTCCTCATCCCAATTGTTTTCGAAATCTCCAATCATCAGATTTATCTTTTATCACTGTTAGGGCATCCTCACTGATGCCTAAAAAACACATATACTAGTTACTTCTTCAAAGAAGAATAAGCAAGTATTTCAGCAGAAACTATCTAAAAATGAATTCAGTTCCCAGCTGCCCAAGCAAAGGTCGCTTCCAGCGGTGCGTACTTGAAGTTAGTGGCTTTAGTGGCCTTGTCATTGCCAAAAGTGATAGACTGTTGGGAAAGCTTCATAGTCTGCGCTGTAATGGGCAATTGTCTTTTGTTAAAGACATTCCTGATCCTTATCCCGATCAACGCCACATTCATCATCCAGGAAGACACTGAAACGCTGGGCGCCTTTTTTTGGAATACCTGACCCATCTTCTGAAAGAACTCCTGATAAGGTATGCTCTCCTTGTTAAGCACATAGCGGTTATTCCAATCACCCGCCTCGTAAAGAAGCAATATCAGTCGGGCTGCATCCCTTACATCAATATAATTGATACTGCCGAGGGGGTAATATCTGTTTTCCTGCAACACATAATTGTAGATGGCCGTGCTGCTTCTTTGGTCGCTTATCTTGCCTAGCAAAACAGATGGATTGAAGACCATCACGTCCAGGCCTTCCTGCGCCGCCCGCCACACCTCAAGCTCCCCAAGGTATTTGGAGGTACCGTAAGGTGTATTGAGCGGGGATGCCACCCATTTAAAATTCTCGTTGATGTAAGACACTTCCGGTGCCCTGCCCAAGGCAGCCACAGAACTGACATGAATTAGTTTGCGGATGTTCTTCTGAAGCATGACGTTTACCACATTGGCCGTACCGTCTACATTTATCCGGATCAGCTTCTCTTTGTCTTTGGAATCGTAGCTAATAAATCCGGCCGCATGTATGATCATATCCATCCCCTCGAAGGCTTCTTCTAATGAGGCATAATCATTCATGTCCCCTTCATGCCAGATGACCTGATCACCCAAATCATCCAACAAGTCAAGTTTACTGTCTTTTCGCTTTAACCCGTGAAGCTCGCCGACCCCGGCAAATGCCTTGGCAAGATAACTTCCCAACAAGCCGGTAATACCCGTTATCAGTATTTTCATAGAGACTTATTGAGCAGGTCAAGTGACTGTAATCTGTGGAAGTACTTCTCCTCCGTCAGCCTCTCCATGTAATCCAGGTACCTTTCATTATGGCAATCGGTCCCTACCATCTTCACCAGACCTTCATCAATAAGCCTTTCAGCAAATTTTTTAACAGGTTTGGAATAGTATCCGGTGATAGAGAGTAAATTCAACTGGAATTTCATATTTCTGTCGATCATGGCCTCCAGGAGCTCAGCGTCGTGATGGAGATAGAGGTAACGCTCCGGATGCGCCAAGACGGGCTGATAACCGGCCATTTCCAACTGAAAAAAGCTTTCCAGCAACATGCTGGGCTTGCTCATAAACCCGGTTTCTACCAATACGTGGTTGCCTCCGAAGGTGAGTAGTTTTGCTTCCCCTGCTATTTTCTCCAAAAATACCTCGTCCAAATAATACTCCGCCGCGGCCTCAAGCTCTATGCTGATGTTCTCCCTCTCCAAGACCCGCTTCAATTCCTCCAGACCAGACTGTATAATTGCCGGCGTGTTCTTGTAAAACTCCGTCATGACGTGGGGGGTGATGATCAGCTTTCTCAGTCCATAACCCTCCATTCTTCTTATCAATGCTACTGACTCCTCGACAGACTGGGATCCATCGTCAATGCCGGGAATGAGATGGCTGTGCATATCAACTGCCATCCAACTCAAATCAAGTGGTGTGACCTCTTCAGTTTTGCTGCTTCTAAATAAATCTAATATTGACATTAAAGTCCCCCTCCGCTTATTTCCTTAAATTTTTGAATACCTGGCCAGCTTCTGTCTTTATCCGATAACACGGGATTGGTGATTTGCCAGTCTATATCTAACTCGGGATCATCCCAAATGATTCCTCCCTCACTGTCTTTGTCATACAGGTTGGAACACTTATAGGAAAACACCGCATCCTCCAAAACGGCAAATCCATGTGCAAATCCTTTCGGAATATACAACATGTTATGGCGGACACTATCCAGGATGACAGCATGATGCATCCCGAAGCTCGGTGAGTCCTTCCGCAGATCGACACATACGTCCAGTACCTTACCCATAATCACTCTGGCTAGTTTCGCCTGGGCAAATTTTCCGGTTTGAAAATGAAGCCCCCGCAAAATTCCTGCCATGGAATAGGACTGGTTGTCCTGCATCCATTCGGTAGGTAAGCCGTGCTTTTCGAACATATCCTTCCGATAGGCCTCCAAGAAGTACCCCCGTGCATCATTGAATACCCTAGGGTATATTTCATAAACATCTTTGATAGGTGTTTGGCGAATCTCCATTTCCTTGCTTAATTAAAAATATCAAATTTCTTCTTTTTATTTTAAAAACCATGATCAGGCATGGTAATTTAATAAAACGGACTTATACTAGGATTTGCTCTCCAAATAATGGTACTTTTATTGTTTCTCCAATACGGATAAAACTTCCTTTGAGTTGCATTGGTTAGTAAAAGGTAACTAGACATGTAAATGAGTAAATATTCCAGAAAATTAAATAAGATGTTTGAAACGGCTCCCACAGAAAAGACGGCCGTTTTGGTAGCCTTGATCCACCAGCAACAAACCGACCACCAGGTTCAGGAGTACCTGGACGAGCTTGCCTTCTTGACCGAGACCTTGGGAGCCCGCTCCGTATACCGGTTTACCCAACGGATGGAAAAGCCGGATGTGAAGCATTTTGTGGGGACAGGAAAGCTGGAAGAGATCAAAAACTATATCATACATTTCGATGTGGATATGGTAATTTTTGATGAGGATCTCTCGCCCTCCCAGATCAGAAACGTAGAAAATGAACTCAAGGTGCAGGTTTACGACCGATCGTTGTTGATCTTGGATATCTTTCTTAAACGGGCGCAAACTGCCCAGGCCAAAACCCAGGTGGAGCTCGCCAGATTCCAATACCTTCTCCCCAGGCTGACCAATATGTGGACCCACCTCGAACGGCAGAGAGGAGGAACCGCTACCCGTGGGGGAGCCGGGGAAAAGGAAATAGAGACAGACAAAAGGAATATCCGCAACCAGATCACCCTCCTGAAGGAAAAGCTCAAGAAAATCGAAAAACAAGGGCTTACCCAACGAAAGGGCCGCGAAGGGATCGTCAGGGTAGCCCTGGTAGGCTATACCAACGTGGGTAAAAGCACCTTGATGCGGCTATTGACCAAAGCTGACGTACTGGCAGAGAACAAGCTGTTTGCTACCGTGGATGCGACGGTGCGGAAAGTGGTGTTGGGGGATAACATCCCGTTTTTGCTTTCAGACACAGTAGGATTTATCCGCAAACTGCCTACCCATCTGATTGAGTCTTTCAAATCTACTCTGGCCGAAATCCAGGAGGCGGATATCCTCGTCCATGTGGTGGATATCTCCCACCCTAATTTCGAAGATCAGATCGCTGTGGTTAACCAAACGCTTACCGAGCTGGGCGCCGGTGAAAAGCCTACTTTGTTGGTTTTTAACAAGATCGATCTGGTACCCGAAATGCCTTCTGAAGAAGCCCTGCAACACATGACCGAGCTGGAGATAGAGGAAGCCAATTTTATTGATTTTGAAAAGCTGAAAGACAACTACACCAAGAAGTCGTCCATCCCGCCGGTTTTTATGGCGGCAGATTCAGGCAGAAATATAGAAGAGCTGAGGTCGACACTGCTTGTAGCCGTAAAAAAACGGCATTTGCAGATCTATCCCCACTATCTGCAAGATGAAACCTTTGACCTTTCTCAATTTGACCATTTAGAAGATTAGCATCAAAAGCACAGCCGATGTCAATGAAGGTATTTGGGAAGATAACGAATTGGCTGGGAAAGGTCCTGTTGGTGTTTTTTATTTACTCTGTGGGCTTAACGTGGATCTACCGCTGGGTGCCGGTTTACTTCACCCCGCTGATGGGTATCCGCTTAGCAGAACAGGCTCTGGATGAGGACAAGAAGCTCAAACTCGTCAAAGACTGGACACCGATTGACGAAATCTCCAGCCATATGGTGCAGGCCGTAGTAGCTGCCGAAGACCAGAAATTCCTGGATCATTTTGGATTTGATGTCGAGGCCATCCAAAAAGCCCTTGATGGCAACCTGGCGGGAAGGAGCCTGAAAGGGGGCAGTACCATCAGTAACCAAACAGCCAAAAACGTCTTTCTGTGGCCTGGCAGGAATTATCTACGAAAAGGACTTGAAGCCTATTTTACCTTGTTAATCGAGCTCTTTTGGTCCAAAGAAAGAATCCTGGAAGTGTACCTGAATGTCATAGAGACCGGAGAAGGAATATATGGGGTAGAAGCGGCAGCACAGCAGTTTTACAGCAAGCCCGCGGGTAAGCTCAACCGGAATGAAGCAGCCATGATTGCAGCAGTGCTTCCTAACCCCCGCAGGTGGTCTCCCGCCAAGCCGACAGGTTACAATTACCAAAGGCAAGGCTGGATCCTGCGCAACATGAACAACCTCCACCCAGTCGGGTTTGGGAAAACCCCCTGAACAAACAAGGCCTGTAGACACCGAATGCTCTACAGGCCTTGTTTTTGTCTAAAAAGCTTTCGAAGTCTCTACCTTCTCGATAATCTTTTCGTAGTCCAGATTTTGCCAGTTTTGGGTGATCAGCGGATCCTCCATCACCTTGTCCATAATGCTCTCCTGAAGTTTTCCCTGGGCGAACGCTTCAGAATATTTCATGTCGGTAAACGTGACCATGCTATAAAGGGGAATCCATTCTTCGGGAAATAAAGCATGTAACTTGGCTTCAATTTTTTTCCGCACAATGAACTTTGGGTCCGATACGCTGTCCCGCATTTCCGTGAAGTTGGCCATCGCCATTTGGGAAATCGCATCCGTATCCGGTCTTCTGCTTCTTTGGAATTTTTCGAAAATCAACTCCCAGGAAGTGGTCCCGTATTTTTCGATCAGCCCATTCAATATATAACAGTCCTCGAACCCGCAGTTCATCCCCTGACCAAAGAAGGGAACCATGGCATGGCAGGCGTCCCCAATCAACAGGTTGTTATTTACCGTCCAGGGATAACATTCAACGTTGATAAGCGCGGAAACAGGATTCTGAAGGTACTCCTCCACCAAATTAGGCATCAGATGATAAGCATCATCAAAATAATTTCTAAACAAGCTTAAGATGTCCTTTTTGTCGTTGATTTTGTCAAAGCAGACCTTGCTTCCTTCAAAGGGTAAAAACAAGGTGCAGGTAAAGCTCTTATCGAGATTGGGCAATGCGATCATCATAAACCTCCCCCGGGGCCAGATATGAAGTGCATAAGGATCCATGGCAAATTCCCCGTCCACGGTAGCAGGGATGGTCAATTCCTTATACCCATGGGAAATATATTCCTGCTTAAAGTTCAAACGGGTCTGTCGCTGAATGGCTTGTCGGAGAGTCGAATACGCCCCGTCAGCACCGATGACCACGCCCGCCTGTTCCATTTTCATCCGGTTGCTGGATAGGGAAAACCGGATAACGTGGCTCTCGATATCGATGTCTTCGCACTGGTGTTCAAAATTCAGTTTGACGCCTGCCTTTTCGGCTTCATCCATCAGCAGTTCGTTGAACTTCTGACGGGAAATAGAATAAATGGCCTGATCATCCTTTCCATAAGACATCAACATGGTATTCCCGTGCTCATCATGGATTCTTCTTCCATACATCGGAATGGTCAGAGGCGCTACTTTTTCCCGCAAGCCTACTTTATCAATGGCTTTCCAGCCCCGGTGGCTAAGCGCCATATTGATAGAACGGCCTGCTCCGGAATTATCCATCGCCCTTGAATCCGGTCTTTTTTCATAAATGGAAACGTCTAAGCCGTTCCTTTTGAGGTAAATGCCCAGCAACGACCCTATCAGTCCTGCACCTAAAATACTTATATTGTTATTCTTCATCAGACTCATCTTAATTTAATCATTTCTGTTTCGCCAATAGATCCTCAAACAACCTTGCGAAGGTGTAGACCTCCCCAAAACTGTTGTATAATGGCGTAGGCGCCAATCGGATGACATCAGGGTTTCTCCAGTCCCCGATGACCCCATTATCGTAGAGCCCCTCGAAAACCTCTCTGCCACCCTCCTGGAACAGGATAGAAAGCTGGCAGCCTCTCTCCTCCGGGTTTTGGGGAGTGATGATTTCAATCGAGCGGCTTTTTATAACTTGACGGATTAAAAACTCAAGGTAACCTGTCAATAGTTCACTTTTCCGGCGTAGCCTGGCCATTTGCGCTTTGTCAAAGATATCCAATGAGGCCTGATGCGCAGCCAGCGCCAATACATTGTCATTGGACAACAGCCAGCCATCGGCCCCCGGCATGGCTTTGAAAGGGGCATCCATGGAGAAACGGGTTTTCTCATCATGCCCCCACCAGCCGGCAAACCTTTTAAGGTCTGGTTGCTCCCGGTGCTTTTCATGCACAAAAATACCAGCGACGTTCCCGGGACCCGAATTGAGGTACTTGTAGCTGCACCAGGCAGCGAAATCAACTCCCCAATCATGCAGATGAAGTGGGACGTTGCCTGCAGCGTGCGCAAGGTCGAACCCCACTTTTGCACCAACTGACCTTCCTGCTTCAGTGATCTTAGGGAGATCAAAGAATTGTCCGGTGTAATACTGCAATCCGGACATCATGATCAACGCCAGCCCGCTTTGATGCTCTTCAATGGATTGCAGCAAGTCTTCCGTTCTTAAGGTCCTTTCTCCGGGTCGGGGCCTGACCTCGATGATGGCATCTTTGGGATCATAGCCATGAAACCGCACCTGAGATTCCAGCATGTACCTGTCAGACGGAAATGCATCTGATTCGGTAAGAATCTTAAAACGATCTTTGGTCGGCTGATAAAAGGATACCAAAAGGAAATGAAGATTAGCCGTTAGGCTACCCATGGCCACCACTTCTTCGGTCGTAGCACCTACAATCGCCGCAAGGCTCGGCTTGGACCTTTCCCGTGCATTGACCCATGGGTTATCACCGGAGAAATGACCCTCCACCCCCAGTGTTGCCCAGGTTTCCAATTCTGCCTGAACCTCATTTTTGACCGACTTAGGCTGTAGCCCTAAAGAGTTTCCACAAAAGTAAATGGCCGTCTTTCCCTTAATTTGTGGATAAAGAAATAAGTCTTTGAAATGGCGGAGGGGATCCTTCCGGTCCATTTCCAACGCAAATTCCTCTGAGTTTTGGTAAGCAATGGCTGTCATTCAAGGCAACATTACCCAGTTACAGTGCTGCAACTGGTAAACTTTATTATTTCGTCATCACGGTTCCACATTCCTTGCAGCTGGTATTCTCCGGATTGCTCCAGAACCTCTCCATGATCGGAGGGAGCTGCTGGACAATATCTGTTACTTCGGCATATTCTTCATAGAGCTTATTCCCGCAATTTTCACAATGCCAGATAAAGCCGTCGATTTCTCCCTCCCTTCTGTAACGCTCAAAAACCAGACCCACGGTATTGGCCGGGCGTCTCGGGCTATGGGGTACCCTCGGAGGCAATAAGAACATTTCACCTGCTTTGATCTGGATGTCTCTGGGTTGCCCTTCGTCAATCACCTTCAGTACAATATCTCCTTCTAACTGGTAGAACACCTCTTCGCCTTCATTGTAGTGATAGTCTTTGCGGGAGTTTGGCCCCCCCACCACCATGACGATAAAGTCTCTATTGTCCTTAAATACCTGTTGATTTCCGATCGGGGGCTTTAGAAGATGACGGTTTTCGTCTATCCAATTAGCAAAGTTGATGGGTTCTGATAGTGCCATAGCTACAGTAAATGATGGTTTAACGTACTCCATTAAGGAACCCAAATTTATATTAAATTTGGAACAGCAACGAAAAATGCGAAAAGGAATTGGGAGTTTTTTGGGAACAGGTAGTTTTTGTCAATAAATATCCGTCAATTCCCCCTGACAGCCCTCACCATCCTATCCCGGCCGTTGAGGTCCTGGCGGAGGATGATATCCTGATAGCCCAGCCGGGTGAGTAACGCCACCACTTCGGCTCCTAAAGCTTCATTAATCTCAAAATACAATTTCCCCCCGGGTTTAAGAGCTCGCTTGCCTTTGGAAGCGATGACCCTATAGAAAACTAAAGGATCATCCTCCGGCACAAATAAAGCCAAATGAGGCTCGTGGTCTAAAACGTTGACATGCATGTGTGCTTTTTCTGATTCCCGCACATAAGGGGGATTGCTGACTATGATGTCTAATCCTATGACAGGCAACTCCTCTTGAAGCACGTTGCAACGGACAAAATTAACCGGCTCCTTCGCATGTTTTTCAGCATTCCGTTTAGCTACCTCGAGTGCTGCGTCGCTTACATCCACAGCAGTAATCACTGGCCTATCCATTTCCAAAGCCAAAGTGACCGGAATACATCCTGAACCTGTACCGAGATCCAAAACATGTAAGCCTTTATGCTGATTTTCTGAGGCAATTAAATGGACTAATTCTTCGGTTTCGTGTCTGGGTATCAGAACAGAAGGATTCACGTGGAAGTCACGGCCATAGAAGGGAGCGTGACCTGTGATATACTGAATCGGGTGGCCTTTTTCTAACTGGATGACCGCCTCCGCCAAAGCTGGGTTGGGCGCCACCTGCTTATCCTGAAGAATGTCCATGCGGCGCATGCCCAGAAAATGTTCAAGAAGCCAAAAGGTCAGGCTTTCGGCTTCTTGCTGAGAATAAAGTGTCTGAAGTCTAAGGCTATATTCCCTGAACAGCTGTCTGATGAGCATGTTAGATGAGACTGGTTTTCCCATAAGAATCACTGGATCACAACCATTTTGGTGTAATTCCTAGTTTTGCTCCTTACCGTCACCGCATGTATGCCGGTAGGCAGGTTGGGAATGTGAAATTCATACCTGCCTGAGGTAGGCCGGTGTTGATAGATAGCTTGTCCTAAAGCATTATAGATAATGATTTCGGCCACATAAGGTATGCCCTGGGTAGATATCTTGATATTTCCGGTAGATGGATTAGGATAGATATTGAACAACAGGCCTTGGTCCTCTTCGTCGATACCTGTGATCAGATTGACATTCACCTCTAAACTTTGGCTTTCCCCTTCATCACAGGCATTCATAGGAGTGACACGCAGCATAAAGTCCCCTTCTTTTTCCCACAACACCCTTACGGAACTGGTGCCCTGTCCGCTGATGATGCTACCTCCTTCGGTGACCCACTGATAATTGACATTAGGCAACGTGTTAACCGAATAATCCGCTTCCTCCAAACCCACCCGGTCAGAACCTTGAATCGTGGAAGGCCTGGATGGAACAGTGGAAACATTGATCGGTTTTTCCGTGAACGGTCCTTCTCCGCAGGCATTGACGGGCGTGACTCTCAGGTTTTGTTGTCCCAGCTGTGTCCACTCAATGGTCACCTGGGGTGTTCCTTGACCGGATCTCACCACCCCGCCCCGTGTTTCCCAGATGTATTCTGTGCCGGGTATGGAATCCACCACGTATTCCTCAAAGGTATCTAAACACACCGCGCCTTCCCCTTCGATAGCCTGTGTCTTGTGAGGCTCGGTGGAGACCAGCACCTCCAAAGCAGCCGGTATGCCATTGCCACAATTATTTTGGCCTCTCACCATGATGGCGTTGCGGCCGGGACTATCCCAACGGATCACGGCCCTTGTTGTCCCCTGTCCTTCGATTACTGTCCCACCATCCACTCTCCATTCATAAAAAATTCCAGGTTCAGCGCTTTCCTGAACAGTATAGACTTGATCGCTGAGGCAGATGTTGTCTTCGCCAAAGACAGTGGTAAGCGTCTCGGGCACCATGCAGCTGTAATTGAACAAGGCGCCATTTTCACCGACAGCATATCCGGTGCTCAAATCCCCAAAACTAACACCTGTCAAATTTTGAAAAGTCCCCGTACTCATACGCTCAAAGGTTTCTCCCCCATCAGAGGTTTTCAGGATCAACCCTTTTTCCCCAACGATAAAACCCACGGACTCATCCAGGAATTCGATGTCATTAAACTTTCGGGTATACTCCACCGAAATTTTCTTCCAGGTACGGCCTTGGTCGGTGGTTTTTATAATGGTTCCGTTTTCGCCAACCGCAATAGCCGTCTGTTCATCCAGGATTTCAAGCGCTTTGAGATTCTCTTGAGTGGGTACATTGATCTTGACCCATTCCTGTCCCCCTTCCGACCGGGACACCCATCCTCTATCCCCCACAATAATCCCCGTGATATTATCAAAAAAGGCTATGTCGCGATAATCTAAGTCACCATTTCCCGGCGAGATGGTGGACCAGTTTACCCCCCGGTTATCCGTTTTAGCGATATACCCTCTGCTACCTACCACATATCCGATGTTAATGGAGAAAAAATACATGCCATAGACGTGCCGATTTGTCCCGGGATTGAGCGCTGTCCAGGCACCTCCGGAATTGGTGGTGTTAATGATATTGCCGTTATTGCCAGAGATATAGCCCGCGGTGTTGCTCACAAAATACAAGGCGTTAAAGGGAAGTGAAAGTGGCCTAGATCTAACTGTAAAAGAAGTGCCTCCATTTCCCGTCAGTAATATAAGGCCTTCCTCTCCGATGATATAACCCCGCAAGTCGGTGGTAAATTGAACCCCCGTATAGTCATTTGCCCGCCCGGAGTGCCTTAGCGTCCAGCTTCCCCCGGAATTGGTAGAAGAAATGACCACTCCACTCCCCGCTACGGCATAGACGATATTGGTGTTCGGCCTGAAGCTGGCTCCGCTGATGGCTTGGGTGGTTCTGCTGCCCACGGTAGCAAAGGTAAGCCCACCGTTAGCCGTTCTTAAGATGGTTCCGTTTTTACCCATAACGAGCCCCAATAAAGGATTACCAGGATTAAAAACTACCCTGGAAAAATCCGTATCCATCCCGCTGTTGATATAGCTCCAAGACCCACCGGCATCTTCACTTTTGATAATAGTACCTCCGTCTCCCACTGCATATCCAACCGTGTCATTCAGGAAAAAGACATCATTGAGCGATGATCCAAAATCGGTCTGCAGGGTCTGCCAGGTCGTTCCCCCATCTACCGTCTTGATGATTTCACTGGCAGAGGTGGCGATATAGCCGGAATCAGCATTGACAAAAAACAGGGAATTAAACGCCGCGTTGTTGTTCAGGTCTTGACGCACCCAGTGTAAGCCGCCATCCGTTGATCTAAAAAGCGTTCCGTTATCGCCGACAATGTACACCTTCTCCCGCGTAAGATAGCGGATGCCTTTTAAATTCACGGCAGTGCCTGCCTCCACAACGCGCCAAGTCCTTCCTCCATCGGATGTATGATAAACGGTTCCTTCTTGTCCTACCACCACGCCATTGTCTACGTCATAGAAGTCCAGAGCAAGCATGAGGTGATCCGTAGGAGCTTCCTGCTCTACCCAACTCAAACCGCCGTCAAGGGTTTTTAAGATGATGTTTTCCCCCGCTATATAGCCCACTTCTTCCGTCACCCACTTGATATCGGTAAACTGGTTTCCCCAGTTGCCTACCCGTCTCCATGATTGGGAATAGGCCATATCCAAGCTTATCAGAAATAATAACCCTAAAAGTAAAGCTTTCTTCATATGCGTAAAGGAGTAAGGATGGAGTCTAAGTAAAATCGTCTCTTAAATCCAACCCGCCATTAAACTGATCAATTAGCGCCTTTGGCTTTGACATATTTTTCCAGCCAGGAATGCATTTCGTACAATGTATGGAGAATCGATTCCTTGGCTGCATAACCGTGGCTTTCCACCGGTAAGAACACCAACCGGGTAGTGGCTCCATGACCTTTTAAAGCGTTGTAATACCTTTCACTTTGCATGGGGAAGGTTCCTGAGTTGTTGTCCGCAGCCCCATGAATCAATAAGATCGGTGTCTTTACCTTATCCGCATGCATGAATGGGGACATCGTGTTGTAGACGTCTGGAGCCTCCCAATAAGTCCTTTGTTCATATTGAAAACCGAAGGGTGTCAGGGTTCTGTTGTAAGCGCCGCTTCGCGCAATTCCGGCAGCGAACAGGTTCGTGTGGGACAGTAGGTTGGCGGTCATAAACGCCCCGTAAGAGTGCCCGCCTACTGCGATCCTTTCCCGGTCACCGATACCCGCATCCACAATATAATCGATAGCGGCCTCCGCATTAGCGACCAACTGATCTATAAACTGGTCATTGGGCTCATCCTCCCCCTCACCGACAATAGGCATCTCGGTACGGTCCATTATCGCATAGCCTTGGGTAACCCAGTACAGTGGTGTCCCCCAGCTTAAGCGGGTAAATTCGTATTTGGATCCCCGCACCTGAGCGGCTACTTCAGCCGATTTGTACTCCCTGGGATAGGCCCACATCAGCACGGGCAACCTACCATCTTCCTCGGGAGAATACCCCTCAGGCGTATATATCGTCGCGGAAAGGTTAAGCCCGTCTTTGCGCGTATACGTCACCAGTTCTTTGTTGATTCCGTTGATGGACTCATAAGGATGTTCAAATTCCGTAATAGGTATAGGAGCGATTCTCTTTCTTGTATTGACCAGCCAATAATTGGGCTGGATGTCGGTGCTTTCCTTAAGGGTTACAAACTCGGTAGCATTCTCATCCAGTACCTTTACTACCCGCTCGTAATAGGGAGCCTGGCTTCTCCAGAGGATTTCCTGTTTTTTGGTTTTTACGTTAAATGTAGACAAAAACGGCATGCTCCCTTCGGGAGACCCTCCCTCACTGGTCATAAATAAGTGATTGCCCTTCTTGAGGAGAACTAACTCTCCCAGTTCGTTGGCCCTGAAAACAGGATCTCCCGGGTCATTATAAATATCATTGAAAGAACGGTCGATGATCAATTGTCCCGCTTGGCCCGGCTTGGAGGGGTTTATGACGGATCGCTTCTCCATGCGGGTAGCAAACCATCTTTCGTTAAGAACAGCGAAATCCTTATCACCCCAGTGTATACCACCGTACCTAAGAGAAGTTGCCGCCAACTTTTCTTTTTCTCCTTCAAAAGGGGCCCTGAGTTGAAACACGATGTCCCTTTCTTCCACTTCTATTTTAGGATCTCCACCGTCCTGGGCTTCGGCCCAATAAAGCGTCGCAGGTTCGTCCGCCCTCCAATTGATTGACCGGGGTCCCTGTACGGTGGCATCAAAACCTGTAGGCCTTACCTCATCAAGCGGAATCTCTGCCAGTGTTTTGACCTTATGCCCCTCAGCGTTCCATATTTCGACATCGTAGGGGAAGCGACTTGCAGGAACGAGGTAAGAGAAAGGTTTCTTGACCAGTTCGACCATAGTATAGTTGCCATCAGGTGATACATCAAAGGACTTGATCCAACCTGCCTCTCCGTATGGCATTTTGTTCCCATCCAAATCTACTTTAAACAGCTGGCTGTCCATAAAATAGGCCAATAGCGCCTCATCATGAGGGTTTTGGAGTAGGTCCTGATAAGTTCTTGACGGCGCCGCATTTCCTGACGTCTCCTGGATAATCGGCCCATCCGGAACTAAAGCTGCCTCGGGCATTGAGCCTCTGGCAGGATTAATGCCTTTCACCATTAGTCGGTTGTCGGGGAGCCAGTTAATGGATCTTCCATACACCTGATTGACGTTATCGGTAATAAGACGGGCTTCCATGGTCGCTACCTCCGCTACCCACAAACTGATCCCATCGGCAGATCGATGAGTAAAAGCGATATATCTTTCATCGTCTGAAAAGGAGATATTGCTCAACTTTGGATTGTCGGGAAGCCTGGTAATTTGTTTTTCCTCACCGGTGTTAATGTTCTTTATTTTGATGTTTTCAAAACTGGAGGCACGGCTGGGGCCACTGTTTGCAGGATTGATCCGTATGCCACCGATCCTTAACTCAGGATGGGACAAATCTTCCAGTGAAGCGTAACCTGGAGATTCCAACACCAGCATTAGATCCCCCTTTTTACTAAAACTAACCGAAGGTGTCACAGGGGCATTTACCAGTTCTTCAATGGCCTGTGGAGGACGTTGGTAGCCGGTGTTCTGTTGAGCTACTACCTGCCATTGGAGGAGGAAAAGCACGGTAAAAAAAGTGATAGCTATGGAGTTAGCATGTCCTAGGTATTTTTTCATTTTATTCATTTTTACGATATAATTTGTCAAAAAAAAGGGAGCCATAAAATGACTCCCTAAATATAATAATAATTGCTCACCTAATACTAACGGTCCTGAGCACCCACTGAAATCATGGCGCATCTAAAGCCAATGTGGTTGGTGGCAGAGTCCTGGTGCATAAACCTCCTGGTACCGGGAGCAAGCCAGTAAGCCACATCCCGCCAGGAACCTCCTTTATATACCCTGAAGTTGTCATCAATAAGGGTGGTGCCGTAATTGTCCTCTTCGTCATATCTGCCGTCTTTCCTCACCGGGTTTAAATCATCGAAATCCTGATAAGAAAGGGGACGGTAAACATCAAACACCCATTCATTCATGTTTCCCGCCATGTTATACAAGCCAAAATCATTAGGAGGAAATTCATACACATTGGTGGGAATGATCTCCCCGTCGTTAGAGGCGCTGCCTGAAATACCCGCATAATCACCCCTACCTCTTTTGAAATTCGCCAAGAAATCCCCTTGCCTGGATATCCTTTTGATGTTATAGGGGTTTCGCGGACCTCTTCCATCCCATGGGTAGATCCTTCCGTTTTCCTGGTTTTCATCAAGGTACTGGGTTCCGATCATTGCTTTGGCAGCGAATTCCCATTCTGCCTCATTGGGTAACCGGTATTCGGGAAACACCACTCCGCGTTCGATCAGTTGACCTTGTGATAAGGCCGAATCCAACTCATTTCTTTCCCTATTGAGCTCATTCACATATTCCGTCCTCCATCTGGAATAAGCATTGGCTTGTGTCCAGCTCACCCCCGCTACAGGATAGAAATTAAAACCGGGATATCTGAAATAATAGGTGTTATAAACATCATTGTATGACATGTCGTTTGCCCATACATTTTCACGTGGTTCTAACTTTTGAAGAGAATCGGCACTGATGTTTTGGGCTATGTTGAAAAGAAACTCCTTATAATCTACATTCGTCACTTCGGTCTCATCCATATAGAAAGAGGCTATGGTAACGGTCCTTTCCGCATTGTCCCTAAAACCCATGATATCCTGTTCCTGAGAACCCAGAACAGCTCGGCCACCCTGAATATACTTCAGCCGGGGCCCGACAATTTCCTGTGGCATCCTAAAAACCTGGAACCTGGTGGTATCATCCTCGTCAAAATTGTAACGGGCGCCGGTAGAGGGGCTGGTGTTTCCCGGATTCCTGGCCGTCCTCCTCGACGATTGGGTACAAGAGGAAATAATGAGACATGCAGCTGCTAACCATACCGCCGTTAAAGCCCACCTCGAGTTTTTATTGTTAAGTATCATTCGACCTTGATTGTTATTCTCCCTAATTAAACGCTAATATATAAGCAATTAATATTTTATCACAATAAATTTAAACCCGCCCCCAAATCTGATTGAATGTATCGGGCCACGGTTTCTCCGAGCTAATGCATCGGCACTTCTTGAATTTGCATGCTCGCCAGCCATTCTTTTGCTTTTATGACTGAATCCACGTCTCCAATACTAAGTATCAAACGACTTTTATGCTCTTTTATTTTGCATTTGCTCCCTTGCGTCTGGATAAACTTCATGATATTGCCGAAGACCGGAGACTGGAAGTAACGTTCGTTAGAGGACGGCACGAAATAACATTTCATTTGTCCTTTCTTCAGCACGAGCTTCTCGAATCCCAACCTTTCCGCCAGCCACCTCAGTTGAACGGTTTCAAATAACGCCCGGACTTGTCCCGGCGAAGGCCCGAAGCGGTCGATCACCGACAGCCTAAACGCATCAAGTTCCTCTTCTGTCTTAAGGCGATCCAATGTCGAATACAAGTTCAACCGTTCGGAAATGTTGCTCACATAGGCTTCTGGTATCAGCAGTTCCATGTCCGTCTCGATGGTACAGTCCTGGACCAATATTTCGGTCTTTTCTTTCAAATCTACCTCAAACAAAGCGGCAAATTCCGTTTCTTTTAATTCCTGCACGGCTTCGTCCAGGATTTTGTGGTACATCTCAAAGCCAAGATCGGTGATAAAGCCACTTTGCTCCGCACCTAGCAGGTTTCCGGCGCCACGTATGTCCAAATCACGCATTGCAACTTTTATGCCATCTCCGAGATCCGAAAACTCCTCCAACGTCTGTAGCCGCTTTCTGGCCTCCGTGGTCAGGCCTGACGTGGGCGGGGTCAAAAGGTAGCAAAAAGCTTTCTTGTTACTTCTGCCCACCCGGCCACGCATCTGGTGCAAATCACTCAAGCCAAACATATGAGCACGGTTGATGATGATGGTATTGGCATTAGGAATATCCAAGCCGGATTCAATGATATTGGTCGAGACCAGTACATCGTACTCGCCTTCAATAAAATCCACCATGATCTTTTCCAGCTTTTTGCCATCCATCTGACCATGAGCACCGATCACTTTGGCATCGGGCACCAACTTCATGATTAAATTAGAAATAGAATCTATTTCGCCTACCCGATTATGGACAAAAAACACCTGTCCGCCCCGTCTCAACTCGTAAGCTACCGCATCGCGCACCACTTCTTCCTGAAAAGTGTACAGCTCCGTGGTAATCGGCTGGCGGTTGGGCGGGGGAGTGGCAATCACCGATAAATCCCTGGCGCCCATCAGGGAAAAGTGCAGTGTCCTCGGTATGGGCGTGGCGGTCAATGTCAATACATCTACATTCACCCGCATTTCCTTCAACTGATCCTTGACCTTAACACCAAACTTCTGCTCCTCATCGATGATCAGCAACCCCAAATCCTTGAATTTGATGTCTTTGTTGACAATCCTATGCGTCCCTACCAGAATGTCGATTTCTCCGGAAGTTACCTGCTTGGTGATTTCTTTGATTTCCTTGGCGGTCCTAAAGCGGTTGATATAATCCACTTTTACAGGAAAACTTCCCAGCCGATCCTTAAAGGTCTGATAATGCTGCATGGCGAGTATCGTTGTAGGAACGAGTACGGCAACTTGCTTTCTATCATTAACCGCTTTGAACGCCGAACGGATAGCCACCTCCGTTTTGCCAAATCCCACGTCCCCGCACACCAGCCGATCCATAGGATAAGGCTTTTCCATATCGGCTTTGACATCAGTGGTGGCCAGCGCCTGGTCAGGGGTATCTTCATAGAGAAAAGAACTTTCAAGCTCCACCTGGAGCACGCTATCGGTAGAAAACCGGTAGCCCGGGGCATTCTTTCTTTTCGAATACAAAGCAATAAGGTCCTTTGCAATGTCCTTGACTTTGCTTTTTACCTTTTTCTTTTTGTTTTCCCATTCGGGAGATCCCAATTTGGACATGGAGGGCATGGTGCCTTCCTGGCCGGCATATTTGGAGATCTTGTGCAGCGCATGGACGTTGATGTACAATAAGTCATCATCCCGGAACACCAACCTGATGGCTTCCTGCATATTGCCGTTGACATCCACCTTCTCCAGTCCCGCAAACCTACCCACCCCATAATCCACGTGGACCACATAGTCCCCAGGTTGAAGGGTCTTGAGTTCTTTCAAAGTCAGTGCTTTGGATTTGTTGATTTTGCTCTTGGTTTTGAAGCGGTGATAACGGTCGAAAATCTGGTGATCGGTATAACAGGCTACCTGCAAAGACGTATCCACAAAGCCTCCGCGGATACCGATGCGCAACGGCTGCATCTTCAAGGTCGGATCCAGCTCTTCAAAAATGTTCCTTAACCTTTCCATCTGTTTTTCGCTCTCCGAACAAATGATGTTCAGAATGCCCTTCTTCTCGTTGTCGACCAGATTGGCGACCAGCAAATCAAAGTTCTTGTTGAAAGAAGGCTGTGGCTGGACCTCCAGCTCATAGGTCCGATAGGGAGCCAAATAGAATTTATGGCCAAATTCGATTTTATTCAATGACTCGATGGACTTCGTAAAGTCCGCCGCATTGTCGAAAAGATCCTCCGGTTTGGTCAGCAACTGATTTTTCCCGTCCCCTTTTTCCTGAATCAGGTCAAACTTGTCCGATGCCTTTCGGTAGGATTCATCGATGGTATCCAGTGTCAACTGATAATCCTTGATCCAAAGCGTGGTGCCTTCCGGCAAAAAGTCCAGGAACGACTGCCTTACCTCGCGAAGCATTCTGGTCTGTATGTTGGGAACAATACTGATCTGCTCCACCGGGGCAATGGAAAGCTGGTTTTCTGGATCAAAAGTCCGGATGCTTTCTATCTCCCTTCCAAAAAGTTCGATCCGAAACGGAAGCTCGTTGGCGTACGAGAACACATCTATGATCCCTCCCCGAATGGCAAACTGCCCTGGTTCATAGACAAAGTCCGTTTTTTCGAAGTTGTAGGTGCTCAGTAGCTCCGCTATAAATTCGACATCAACTTTTTCGCCTGCCTTCGCTGTAAAAGTATTGTCCTTTAATGTACTCTTGTTGACTACCTTCTCATAGAGCGCCTCCGGATAGGTGACGATAATTTCTGTTTTTTTGGATTTGCTCTGTATCCTACTGAGGATTTCAGCCCTCATCAACACATTTGCATTTTCTACATCATCCAGTTGATAAGGTGTTTTGTATGAAGTAGGGAAGAGCAGTGCTTCCTCCTTCTCTTGGAACTCCTGTAAGTCCCCCGCCAGGTAAGCGGCTTCCTCCTTATCATGGGCAATAATCAGGTGACACCCCGGGGTAGAGCGGGCCAGTGTGGTCACCAAGATCATGTCGAGGCTTCCGGATAGTCCTTTTATATGGAAATTCTTCCCCCTTTGGGAGGTGACTTCACTGACAATGGTCCTGATAAAGGGATCATTCTCGTACAGGGATAACAATTCTCTTTTCTCCAAAATACTGCTGAGGTGTTATATCAATGGCCAAGGAATAAATTTTAACATATGGCCTGTCATGGAATAAATTAACAAATTGAACAAAAAAAAGTTTATCAAAAACAATACTACGTTGAAGGTCTTTGTTGTTTTGGTCGGAACTGTCCGTAAGATTTACGTCAGATCTTCTAAGACCTGGTTGATCTTGGTCCTTACGTCGGCCACTTCTATCCAGTTTAGGCAGGCATAATCGCCCCTAAAGCAAGGTTTGTTACCAAAGACCGAGCAGGGCCTGCAGGTTAAATCAGCAGGATCCACTTCAACCTTAAGCGCTTTGCTTTCTCCCAAAGGTTCAAAGCCCGTATTAGAATGGGTAGATCCCCATATGGAAACTGCCGGGGTGCCCACCAAAGAGGCCATATGGAGATTGGAGCTATCCATGGTGACCATCAGGTCCATTTGTTGTATAACCCCCAGCTCTTCGTTTAAACTAAACCGACCCGCAAGGGAACGCACAAAAGGATGACCTGAAGCCCATTTCTCCAACTTCTCTTTTTCTTTTTCCCCTCCACCAAACAAAAACACCGTCTGGCCGTTCATCGCCAGGTCCTGTACCAGCTGCTGGACCTTACTTTCCGGCCAGTTCTTACCCTGGTGTCTTGAAAAAGGGGCTATCCCTATCCACTTGGTTTTCTTAGGAAGCAATTGTTGTTCCTCGAAAAAAGCCAGGGGAAATAGCGGCTCCGGAATCCAGGGACCTTCACCTATCGAGACGGGAAAACCCGCCTGTTTGAATACATCCGCATACCTCTCATAAGAAGGCTTGAGACGTTTGAAAACCTTTTTTTTCTTTCTGGTAATGGCTTTTTTATCCGCCCTGCCTTTGTTGATTCGAAAAACAGGAATCCCACTAGCCGAAAAATGGGAGGTAATCAACCAGCTCCTGATCACGGAATGCAGGTCTAATACCTTATCAAAAGGACCTAGTTTCTTCAGCTGACCGATCAGCTTCCATATTCCCAAAAAGCCCTTGTGTTCCGATTTATAATCAGCACCAAAAAAATCCAACCTCTCAATTCCTTCGAAGAACGGAGCAAATTCCCGGTGGGAGAGCATCGTGATCCTGACATCTGGGTAGGTATCGAGGACTGCCTTGACCGCCGGAACGGTCAAGGCTACATCCCCCATCGCAGAATTTCTTATTACCAGCAGGTGCTTCATTTTACCTCCCCATACAACACCGGATTCAGGGAAGGATCATTGTACATCTTCATTTGCCGGTACACTTTCATAATTCTCCGCCCTGCCTGTAGATCGTCCAACAAGTCACTCACAGCTCGGGTTAAATCCTTTCTTTGAGTCAATAATACCTCAAGCTTCCGCTTTACGGAATGCAAATGACCTTCCTCCACGTCTGTCCTTCGGGCCTGCTCCTCCATGTGGTAGATCTTCAGCGCGAGAATAGACAACCTGTCAATGGCCCAAGCCGGACTTTCTGTATTGATCTTTGCATCCTTTTGATAAGCTACCTGCCTGAAGGTCTCCAAAAAGAAATCATCTATCCGTTCGACCAAGTCGGTCCGTTCCTGGTTGGAAGCATCTATCCGTCTTTTAACCGACAGTGCCTCCACCGGATCAATGAATGGATTGCGGATGATATCTTCCAAGTGCCATTGTACGGTATCTATCCAGCATTTGTGGTAAAGCAGGTGATCGATCCCTCCTTGTTCTAAAGGATTGACGAATTTCTGGTCGACATGGTCATTGCGGTGATAATCCGCAATGACCTGATCAAAAAGGCGGTTAAAAGAATCAATATCCTGCATTAAAACCCACTTATTTTATTTTTTCTACGGCTTCTTTTATTCTTTTGAGGGCTTCCACCAATTCCTCATCTGAAGCTGCATAAGAAATTCTCACGCAGTTAGGGGAACCGAAGGCAGCTCCTGTTACCAACGAAACGTGGGCTTCATTCAGTATATAGAGGCAGAAGTCATCCGCATTCCCGATTTTTTGGTCTCCCACTGATTTGCCAAAGAAGGAAGAAACATCCGGGAAGAAGTAAAACGCACCTTCCGGCACATGGGTTTTGATCCCGGGGATATTTTCCAATAATCCCAACACCAAGTCCCTTCTTCTCAGATAAGCTTGGGCCATTTCTTCGGTAGGTGCCTGGTCGCCTTCAAGTGCCGCCAAAGCAGCACGCTGGGCAATACCTGTACCACCAGAGGTAAATTGTCCCTGTATTTTTTCACAGGCCTTGGCGATGAACAGGGGAGCACAGATGTATCCTACCCTCCAGCCCGTCATCGCATAACCTTTGGAAAATCCGTTAACAGTGATGGTTCTCTCAAACATTCCCTCGAATGAACCAATGCTGGCATGCTTTCCGGTGAAATTAATCAGTTCATAGATCTCATCTGCCACCACATACAAATCCTTTTTCTTTTTGACTACTTCGGCGATAGCCCGAAGCTCCTCTTCGCTAAATACTGACCCTGTCGGGTTGCACGGAGAAGAATAGATAACCGCTTTTGTTTTATCTGTCAACGCTGCTTCCAGCTGGCTGGCGGTAGCTTTAAAATTATTTTCCAAAGTTCCCTCAATCAACACCGGGACGCCTCCTGCCAGCTTGATGATCTCCGCATAGCTCACCCAATAGGGAGAGAAAATCACCACTTCGTCGCCTTCATTAAGAAGACACATAAATATGTTGGCGATCGAATGCTTAGCTCCTGTAGAGACAACGATGTTTTCCGCTTTGGCGTCCTGAATATGGTTTACCTCACGCAGTTTTTTTGCAATGGCTTCCCTTAAATCCTGATAGCCAGGTACTGGAGAGTAGGCAAAATATTTACCCTCGTCAATAGCATCTTTTGCAGCGGTTTGAATATACTGTGGTGTTTTGAAGTCAGGCTCTCCCAAGCTAAGGCTGATGATGTCGATGCCTTTTGTTTTGAGCTCTCTTGCTTTCTTTGCCATAGCCAGCGTAGCCGACTCCTCCATGTTGTTTATTCGGTCTGATAAGATAGGATTCATATTGTTATACAGTTTGACTAAGTTGGCAAAATTAAGGATTATGCTTGTTAATTCTAAACCTTTCACTTTTTTAGCAGTCGGAATATTAAATAGCCGACAGAAACTATAAAAAAAAATTATACGTTACAGAAATCATAGGATCAACCCAAACCTATGCCCTTTGGTTTAACTGCGTCTTACAAAAGCCCTTTCATAAAATGAGCCATAAGCTTTTCCTTTGCTTCTTTTCCTTATTGTTGGCCGGCCAGCAAGCATATGCCCAAGAAGAAGAGAAGGTGGACCCTGACTCTTCCGGTGTAGTGAAAAACGTGCTGACGCCGCTTTCCACTCCGGTGCTTCTTTTTACGGCAGTAGAAGAGCAAGAGGAGGCAAAGAAGAAGGAGAAAAAAAAGAAAAAGAACAAAAACATCTACTTTGGCGAGCGGACAAGGAGAACTGTTATCAAGCAAAGTTTTAGGGGGCAGACGCACAGCGAATACTTTCACTACACGCAACGAAACCAGGAAGTGGATCCTTATATCCGCGACATCTACTGGTACGACACCAAGGAAAAAGTGATCCGGAACAGGAATTTTGACCCGGCCCGGGGTTACCTGCTCCATGGCCCTTATGAGAAGCGGCTGGATGACACGGTAGTGGAGAGCGGCATGTATTACTTCGGCACCAAGCACGGCCGATGGATGACCTTTGACGGTAACAATATCCTTTTGGACAAAGCACATTACAGCGAAGGATGGCCCAAAGCTTCCAGGGTAACCTACTATAACCGCGCCGAACAGCAAATAGAACAGGTAACGCCTATAGAATATGATTTAGAAGAAGGTAACTTCTACCATTTTTATGAAGACGGCCGACTGGCGGTAACAGGGGAATACAGATTCGGCGAGAAAGTAGGCTTGTGGACAGAATATTGGAATGAGACGGGGGATAAAATCATACGAAAAAGGGAGATTCAATATCAGGAAAAGCCGTTCAGCAAAAACTTCCGACCTTATATCCGGGCAGAATGGGACAAGGAAGGCAACCTGGTATATCGCCGGGACAGTTGATCGGTATGCCTCATCACTGGGAGCGGCATTAAGTCCTTCCCTTGAGCCCTGAGCTTATTCCGCCAATTGCAGCCTCACCAGATTGGCATAAAATCCGCCATCCTGCAGCGCAAGCTCTTCATGGGTTCCTTCTTCTACAATTTCACCATCTTTTAGCACATAGATGCGATCGACTTTTCTGATGGTGGCCAGCCGGTGGGCAATGATGATGGTGGTTCTTCCTTTCATCAATTCGTCCAGGGCCTCCTGTACCAAAAATTCCGACTCCGCATCCAGGGAGGAAGTGGCCTCATCCAGTATCAGAATTGCGGGATCCTTTAGAATCGCCCGGGCAATGGCTACCCGCTGACGCTGTCCGCCGGATAGCTTGATGCCTCTCTCGCCCACCAAAGTGTCCAAACCCTCGGGGAATGTTTTGATAAACTGCCAGGCATTTGCCTTTTTGGCGGCGGCAATGATCTCCTCTTCTGAAGCATCGGGCTTGGCATAGGCGATATTTTCACGGATACTTCCGCCGAACAGCAATACTTCCTGCGGGACGATGCCCATGTTTGCGCGGAGCTGCTTCAGGTCCCAGTCGCCGATGGGCTGTCCATCTACTTTAATTTGACCGGCACCGGCGGTATAAAAACGAAGCAACAACTGGATGATGGTAGACTTGCCTGCGCCGCTATGCCCTGCCAGCGCTACTTTGCCCCCGGCGCTAATATGAAAGTTGATGTTCCTCAATACCTGCATTTCGGGTCTTGTGGGATAGCTGAAGGCTACTTGGCCGAAGTCTACTTCTCCCTGCATTCTCAGCGGATTGACAACGGAGGACGAAGTTTCAGGCTCTTCATCCAGTATTTCCAACACCCTCTCGGAAGATCCGATCGCTTTTTGAACCTGTCCATAAATATCTCCCAAGCCTGCAATGGACGCACCAATAAAGGTGGTGTACAACACAAAGGAAACCAGGTCACCGATGCTCATTTCTCCAGTACTGACCAGCGAGGCGCCATACCACATCACGGCAACGATGCCACCAAAAAGCGCGAAAATGATAAATGAAATAAAAGCGCCACGAAACCCGGCTGCTTTCAGGGCCACATCCACCACCCGGTTGAGCCCCTTCCCGTACCGGTTGGCCTCATACCGCTCCCCGGTAAAAGATTTGACCGTCATGATAGACTGCAAGGTTTCCTCGACGATCACGTTGGCGGCCGCCAGTTCGTCTTGGGTGGCTTTGCTTAGCTTTCGGATAAACCTCCCGAAGATCATGGCTATTACCACCAACACCGGGAAAGTAGCCAACATAAAAAGCGTCAGCTTAGGGGTGGTAATGATCAAAAATACCGTCCCCGCCAACAGCGTGACGACTTGTCGAAACAATTCTGCCAGGGTGACGGAAAAGGTATCCTGAAGCAAAGACACATCTGTGGTAATTCTGCTGATCAGCTCGCCGGTGCGCCGTTGGTCAAAGAAGGTCATGGGCAAATTAACCAGCCTGCTGTAGAGCGACAGACGGATGTCCCGCATCGACCGCTCGCTGACTTTGGCAAAAAACCAGACCCTGAAAAAAGAAAAGATACTCTGAACAAACAGTATCCCCAAGAGGATCAATGCGATGGTATTGATATCGGAGAAGATCCATTCTTCTCCTGAGGCCGTATCAATGAGCTTGCCCGCTACAAAAGGAAAGGTTAAAAGCAGTGAACTGGAGAATACCAAAAAAAACAAACCCAGAACAAAATGGGACTTATAGGGCAACATGAAATTGAATATCCCTCCCAGCTTTCTGATGTTTTGCTTATTCAGTTTACGCTTTTCACCCTCTTCGAGCGAGACACCTCTTTTTTTAGCCATGGATTACCAGTTGTTTTTTTTTAAAACGACCACAAAGGTAGGCCTTTTGGACTACAAATGATAGTTGGCGCCGTCCCGAGGCAGTCATCAACTGCGTGAAAACATCCTTCCCATCCTCCTTATAAACTGCTTTTCTTTCTCCCAAAAAAAACGGAATTGCCCAAAAATAAAACCATACACCAAAAGCAAGGCCTGATACAAGGGCAAGACCAAAAGGAGGTAAAGGACGGTTTTCCAAAAACCGCCCTCTTCCATATCAACCCCTAAAAGGTCAAAGATCGGTGCCTTAATCAATAGCACCGTCGTCCCCGTGCAAGCAAATGCCAGCAGAACCAATACCACTTGTAACAGACTGTCCAGTTTCCACTTAGATTGTAATTTTGAGAGAAAACCTGTTTGTGTTTGCTTTTTATCCAATTTAAATGAAATTAAACAATCCGGTATTCAGCCTTCTCAGTGCCTCGACTTTAAACTGCTCATCTACCAACAGGGACACATTATGCCTGCTGCCCCCGTAGGAAACCATCCGCAAGGGGAATTCAACCATGGCATCCATTACGCTTTTAATTACACCTTTGCTTTCCGCAATCTTGTTCCCGACCACGCAGATAATACATAAGTTGTGGTCCACCTCGACAGTGCCGAATGCCTCTAGTTCCTTCACAATTTGCTTCAAATGGCTTACATCATCGATGGTCAGCGAAATGGCTACCTCCGAAGTCGTGATCATGTCGATGGGTGTTTTATATTTTTCGAAAACCTCAAATACCCTTCTTAGGAATCCATAAGCCAGCAGCATCCTGCTGGATTTGATTTTGATGGCGGTGATACCCTCTTTAGCGGCGATGGCTTTTACTCCTTCGCCGAGTTCTTCTGCAGTAATCGTTGTACCTAAGGCATCCGGATCCATGGTATTTAGCAGCTTTACGGGCACGTTGTACATCTGGGCCGGCCAGATAGAAGCCGGATGGAGGATTTTTGCGCCAAAATACGCCAGTTCGGCCGCTTCATCAAAAGACAGCTTAGCAATGGGCTTGGTCTGATCCACTATCCGGGGATCATTGTTGTGCATCCCGTCAATATCCGTCCAGATTTCCACCACGTCGGCACTGGTGGCGGCGCCAATCAGGGAAGCAGTATAATCACTGCCCCCACGCTTCAGGTTATCCACCTCGTTTCTGTGGTTTTTACAGATATAACCCTGGGTGATAAACAAGTTATCGTCAGGATAGCTGGCAAGAATTGCGTTTAACTTTTCACTGATTTTGAGCAGCTCAGGATCCTGGTTTTCATCAATGCTCATAAACTCTAAGGCGGGGAGGAACACCGCTTTGACACCCGACTCTTTCAGCAGGGTGTAAAACAGCTTAGTAGAAAGCAATTCACCCTGCGCCAGGATGTCCCTGTTGATGGCTTCGTTGAAGGAAATCTTAAGGATAATGTTCAAGAACTCAAAATGCTCCTTGATAATGGCTAAAGCGTCTTGTCTTGCCTCCTCGGTTTGTAAAAGTTCAGGATAAAAATTGAGATAATGCTCATGTAAGGTATCGATATGCTGCTTGGCCAGCTCTTTATCGGCATTGGCCATTGCCGTACCTATATTCACGAGGGCATTGGTGGTGCCGGAAAGCGCCGAAAGAACCACAATTTTCTTCTTTTGGTCTCTTAAAATCAGGCTTTTCACTTGTTGCATTCTCTCGGGTCTTCCAACCGAAGTCCCCCCGAATTTCATGATTTTCATGTGGATGATCGTTTCAATGGTGTATAGTTGAGAATTGTTTTCTATTGGATAAACCTGGAGCGCCTTTTCAGGACTATTTAAAAGCCAAGCATTTTTACCGCCGTGATGGCTGCTTCATCGCCTTTATTCCCATGTTTGCCTCCCGCTCTATCAAGGGCTTGCTGCTGGGTATCAGGAGTCAAAACCCCAAAGATCACCGGCTTGTTGTACTTGAGGGCCACCTGGGTAAGGCCATGGGCCACCGCATCACAGATAAAATCAAAATGTCTGGTCTCGCCTTGGATCACACAGCCGAGGCAAATGACCGCATCAATCTCTGACTGCTCCGCCATCCACTGCGCCGCCAGAGAAAGCTCAAACGACCCAGGGACATTTTTCCTGATGATGAACTCCCTGCTTGCCCCCTGCTTGATCAGCGTTTCTACCGCACCGCTGTATAGGGCTTCGGTTACTTCTTCGTTCCATTCCGACACAATGACCGCAAATTTTTTATCGGAGATGTCCTGAATATTTTTTTCAGAGTGCTGACTGAGGTTTTTCGATGAACTCGCCATGTTAATTTTTTTAGTTGTAAAAGGTGTAAATACAAAAAGAGTAAGACCTTATTGGGCCTTACTCTTCAAAATGTCGGTGAACACCACGCATTTAATTAGCAGCAAGACCTTCCAGTCGAGCTTTATGCTTTCGTGCCGCTGTAAATTCATAGGATTCAAAATATTCAGTTTCAATCCTGTCATAAGCTTTGATGGCATTGTCTATTTGCCCGGCCTCCTCATACGCTATCGCCAACTTGTTAAGGTACATCGGCGTGAAGTACTTATTGGATTTATAGTTTACGGCCTTGTTATAGAAATTAATGGCTTCGCGGTGATTGCCCAGTTCTAAATAAGCATCACCTATCAGCGAATAGGCTTTAGCCTGCACAAAGAAGTCGTCGGAAGAGAAATTCTCAAGGTGGTCCACTGCCTTCTGAAATTCTCCTTGCGAAAGATAAATGGATCCCGCGTAAAAATTCGACAGGTTTGCAGCATTCGTACCACTATATTCGTCGATGATGGCTAAAAAGCCTGGATTAACTCCGTCGCCGTTCAGCGCCAAGTCCACGCTATCCTGCTCATAAAAATAAACTGCCTGAAACATCTCGCCCTGGGCAGTCTCATTTTGGTTGGCCTTATTGATCTGGAAAAACAATATGCCTGCAATGACCAGCACGCCCAACCCTATAATACCGCCGACTATTTTGGCGTTTTCTTTCAGAAAGCTCTCCCCTCTACCTAAACCTGTAGCAATTGCATCTGGGTTTTCCAGAAGATCATTGCCGTGTTCCTGTTGGGCACGGCCTTTTTTGATTTTTTTAGTCATTGATTCGAAATTTCAGCCACAAATATAGGTATGTTTTATTTAATACAAAATCCTTTCTATGAAGTAGCTAAGTGATAAAAGGTGTGGCTTTTGACCTGTAATTGACTTTAAAAAAACCCCGAAAGCCGTCGTGCAAAGCGCAACGGCTCACTGGGCCATTTAGGCTTATTCCCTTACAAATGGATAATCTTCCTGCATATACACATCCTCGAAGGCCGCCTCACCGTCAGGCCAAGGAGACTCCTCGGCGAATTTCACCGCTTCTGCCACCTGTTTTTTGACTTTTTCAACAATGGCCTCGATTTCTTCATCCGACAGGATATTGTTGTCAACGATCGTTTTCTTTACCTGCTCGATAGGATCCTTCAACTTGTATTCCTCTACTTCCTCCCGCGTCCTGTATTTTTGCGGATCAGACATGGAGTGGCCTTTATACCGGTAAGTCCTGAATTCCAACAAGGTAGGGCCGTTGCCGTTTCTTGCGCGCTCAGCAGCTTCACTCACAGCTTCATGTACATCCTCTACGTTCATCGCATCTACGGCAAATGATGGCATGCCGTAAGCCTCTCCCATGGTAGACAGGTCCTCCACCACGGAGGATCTCTTGACAGAAGTACCCATGGCGTAGCCGTTGTTTTCGATTACAAAGATCACAGGGGTTTTGTAAAGCGTCGCCAGGTTAAAAGCCTCGTGGACGGCTCCCTGTCTTACAGCACCGTCGCCCATATAACAGATACAAAGGTTTTTGTTGCCTTTGTATTTTTCTGCAAAGCCGACTCCGAGTCCCATGGGGACCTGTGCGCCTACGATACCGTGGCCACCCATAAAATTGACTTCTTTGTCAAAAATGTGCATGGAACCGCCTTTTCCTTTGGTGGTGCCCGTGGCCTTACCAAACAGCTCGGCCATCACCGCACCCGGATCCGTACCCAAACCCAACGGATGGGCATGGCACCTGTAGGCAGTGATCCATTTATCCTCCTTCTCGAGCGCAGTGATCGCACCGGAAGCACATGCTTCCTGGCCTATATATAAGTGACAGAATCCCCTTATCTTTTGTTGTCCATAGAGTTGTCCCGCTTTCTCCTCAAATCTCCTCATCAACAACATACTCTCGAACCAGTAAGAATAGGTTTCTTTCGAATATTTAACTTTCGCTTTCGTGGTCTTCGAACTCTTCTTTGCCATACCGTTTTATATAAATATGCTAACTTTGGGCTTCAAATATAAGCAAATCAACCGGATTTAAACCGTTCGTGCGAAATTAGTCAAAATCAGCACAGTTTTCACCTATGCACCTGAAAAATATCCAATTGACCCAATTTAAAAATTTTTCCAAGGTGCAAATCCCTTTTTCTTCAGAAATTAACTGTTTTCTGGGCGTCAACGGCAGCGGCAAAACCAATTTACTGGACGCTATCCACTATCTCTGCCTCACCAAAAGTGCCTTTAACGCAGTGGATGTCCAAAACATCCAGCATCACCAAGACTTCTTCACCATCCGGGGAGAATTCCAGCAAGGGGAGAAGGTCCAGGAAATCAAATGTCTTCTGGAAGCGGGAAAAAAGAAGCAGGTGCTGAACAACGGCAAAGCCTACGACAAGATGAGCGAGCATA